>JANQEL010000216.1 GCA_028278345.1 Myxococcota bacterium | reverse complement strand
CAGGCGCTCGCCGTACTGCACCGGGACCGTCGAGAGGCGTACGTCGTAGTCGCGGCCTGCGATCTTGAGACGAATGCGGCCGTCCTGGGGAAGGCGCTTCTCCGCGATGTCGAGGGCGCCCATGATCTTGATGCGCGATGCGATGCTCGCCTGCAGCGAGCGAGGCAGAGGTTTCATCGGCTCGTAGAGCACGTCGTCGATGCGGAAGCGCACCCGGATCTCGCGCTCGAAGGGCTCGATGTGGATGTCGCTCGCGCGCTCCTTCACGGCGTGTTGGAGCATCGAGTTCACCAGGCGGATGATCGGGGCATCGTCGGTGGCTTCGAGGAGATCCTGGGGCTCACCGCTGATCTCGAGGGCGAGTTCGTCGAGGTCGTCCTCGGCCTCCTCGGCGAGTTGGTCGGCCGCCGTCGCGCCACGATCGAATACCCCGTTGATGGCGCCGAGCACGACGCTGTCACTCGCGAGTTCGAGTTCGATCTCACGACCGTCGAAGAGGATGCGAAGATCGTCGAGGGGCGCGAGGTCGAGGGGGTCGGCGGTGAGTACGCGCACGGTCCCCATGTCGGGATCGCCGCCCACTGGGAGCAGGCGATGCTGCTTCGCATAGCCGATCGGAATCTGCAGCGCGTACTCGTCGTCGACGTCGTCGAGATCGACCGAATTGCGCAGGGGCAGGTCGAGTTGGCGCGACAGGGCTTCGAGCACCTCCTCGCCGTTCAACATGCCTTCTTCGACCAGGATGTCCGAGAGGCGCCCGCGGGTTTCGCGCTGCACGGCCACGGCGCGCTCGAGTTGCTCGGGCTCGAGGCGCGTTGTGCGCAGCAGGATTTCACCGAGTTCGAGCGGCTGGCTCATGGCGCTTCGGTCTCCGCTTGCGATCCGTCCTCCGACCGGGCCTCCGCCTCTGCGGCCGCCGCGTCGAGTTCATCTTCGAGGGCGTCGAGCTCATCGTAACCGTCCAGGGACGACTCGGGGGCCTCGACGTCGCCCCGATCGGACGAGGAAGGCACCTCGGAGTCGATGCTGGGCTTGAGCTCCAGCACGTAGGGATCCATGCCCATGCTGCGCCGCAGGATCACGACCGCCGACTCGGCCAACTGGGTCGACTCGAAGGGGCCGACCTGGATCTCGCTCACCGGCCCGTCGTCGCCGGGCGTGGTGACCACGGTGGCGTCGTAGCCGAGGTCGATGATCTCCTGGATCGTCTGCTCGAGCACGTCGAAGTCGTCGACGATCGTGTTCACCATGTACTGCGGTCCGGCGAGGGCGAGATCGCGCTCGCGTAGGACGCGCTCTCTCTCGCGGCGACGCTCGGCTTCGATCTCCTCGACGCGTTCGGTCGGGTAGCGCAGGGTGTGATCGAGCAGGCGCTCCTGAACGAGAGTCGAGGGATGCACGTCGTCCCGCCCCGCGATGACGTCGGCCGCGAGACCGTCGATCTCTTCCTTGCTTTCGGTCGAGTAGGCGAAATCCTCGCGTCGGTAGATCGTTTCGGATTCGAGGTCGGCGGGGGACCGGATGATGTGGGGGGTGAGCATGATGATCAGGTTGATGCGTCGTGTCTCGTCCGAGGTCGATTTGAAGAACCACCCGAGCAGGGGGATGTCGCCCAGGAAGGGCACCTTGTTCTCGATTTCGGATTCGGTCTCACTGATCAGTCCGCCCACGATGACCGTATCGCCGTCCGCCACGACGACGGTGTTCTCGACCTTGCGGTTCGAGAGTGCGACGCCGACCTCGGTGGAGCTGCCGTCCGTACCGCCGGCCACGACGGTCGAGAGGCTCTCGTTGACCTCGGTGATCTCCTGGAAGATGGTGAGCCGGAGCGTTTCGCCGTCGCTGATCTGGGGCGTGACCCGCAGGGTGACCCCGATGTCCCGGCGTTCGACGTTGACGGAACTCGCCAGACCGCTTTCGGTGGCGCCCGCGGCCGACTCCACGCGACTCGTCACGATTGGGATGTTGTCGCCGATGCGGATCTCGGCCTCTTCGTTGTCCGAGGTCAGGATGTGGGGCGAGGAGAGGATGTTGACGCGGTTGTCGTTTGCTGCGGCGGCCATCTGCGCGGTGAAGGTCGACCCATCGTCCTCGACGGTGAAGTTGTCTCCGGTGCCCGAGGTAGTCGCGGTCGCGCGTGTAAGTGCGCCCAGCGGGCTCGCCAACTCGCTGATCACCCCGGGTCCCTGGAACTCGTAACGGATGTCGTTGTTGAAGACGGCGTAGCCGAGGCCGAAACCGAGTTCGGAACGATCGGTGATATCCACTTCCATGATCACCGCTTCGACCAGCACCTGGGGTCGCGCGACATCGAGCTTCTCGATCACCTGGCTCAGGGTCTCGTAGGCTTCCTTGCTCGCCTGGATGACCAGCGAATTCGTCGCGGGGTCGGCGCTCAGGCTGATCTGTCCTTCGGCCAGTGGCGTCACCACCGAACTCAGGGCCTGGGGCTTGGCGTCGGCGCGGCCCGTGCGGCCACCGCCTCCGCCGGTCGCGCCTCGGCTGACGCCGGAGACCAACTCGTTCAGGGTCTTGGCCATCTCCTGGGCATCGGCGTGCTTCAGGTAGTAGACGTGGATCTTGCCGCCGCCCACCACCGGAACGTCGAGTTTGTGGACGAGGTCGCGGATCTCCGTGATCTGGGTGCGCGAGCCCAGCACGAGCAGCGAGTTGGTGCGGGCTTCGGTGATGATCTTCACCTCGCTGCGCTTGGCCGCCTCGAGACCCTGGCCCGTGCTCTTGCTGGTGCTGCTCGAGGCCCGACGCTGGGAGCGGTCGCGCCGCGCGGAAGCCGCCGTCGAGCTGCCTCCCGTCGCGGTCCCGCCGTAGATGTTCATGATCTGGCTGCCGAGGGTGTCCGCATCGGCGTAGAGGATCTTGATGACCGCGAGCTCTTCCTTGTGGAGTTCGACATCGAGGGCTTCGAGGATGCCGAGCAGGCGGCGAATGTTCGATTTCGTATCGGTCAGGATGATGGTGTTGGTCGGCGCGTAGACGACGAGTGCTGCGTCCTTCGAGATCAGCGGTTTCAGCGTGTTCGAGATCGCCGTCGCATCGATGTAGTAGAGGGGGATCATGCGCGTCACGTACTGATCGCGGTTCGCGCTCTCGCGATCCCCCTGGACGGTCTCGATGTTCGATTCCTTGGCATCGCGCAGGGGCACGATCTTGAGTACGCCGGCCGGGCCCGGGATTGCGGTGAACCCCTTGACCTTGAGCACCGATTCGAAGACGGCCCAGGCTTCGGCCACCGTTACCGGACTCGGCGAGATCACCGTCACCTTGCCGCGCACGCGATCGTCGTAGATGAAGTTCCTGCCCGAGAGCTTCGAGATCGCGTCGATGATCACTTCGATGTCGACGTCGCTGAAGTCGATGCGAACCTTGCCCGTGGCCTCGTCGACCTCGAGGGCGCGATCCCCATTCTGGGCGAGGGCGGGCGTCGCGAGCCACGACGACCCCACCACGGCGAGGCCGAGCAGGGCCAGGGCCACGAACCCGGAGCGCGCGCGCCGAGCTGGGGTCGATTGATTCTTCTGGTTCGCTTTCACCCGGGTTCTCCGCAGCTCAGGGGCAGTTCAGCTCGGCGAGCAGGTCGCGGCCGATTTCGATGGTCCGGTTTCCGGCCGCGCCATCGACCGAGCCCGTCATCGGTTTGCACTTGGACATCTCGCGCATCACCCGCGCCGCCGCGCCCGCGCTGTTGATGTCGATTCCGTTGAGGCTGACGATCACGTCGTCCGCCTGGAGGCCAGCGCGCGAGAGCACGCCGTCGGGTTCGATTTCACCCACCTTCACCCCCGTGATCTGTCCCCCGTCGTCGTAGGCGGGTTCGAGGTCGCGGATCAGGGTCTTGGCCATCGCGCCCTGGATCATCTTCATCGCTTCGTCTTCGGCTTCCGCTGCGCTCGCCGGGGCCGCGGGTTGTTCGGTCCGGCTGTTGCGTCGGCGCGACTGGCGATCGCGCAGCCGCTGCAGGGCGCCGCGCCCCCCGCGTGAAGCCCGCGGGTTGCCCGCCCGGGCCTGCTTCTTGCCGTCTTCCTTCTCGAGCAGCAGCTCCTCGATCACATTGCGATTGCGCAGCAATACGCGGCCAGGCTCGATCGAGGTCACCGTCACCTCATCGAAGCCTTCGAGGACGTCGCCGACGCTCACGACCTGATGCTTCTTCGCCCGGGTGTTGTTGATCGCGGCCGTCGACAGCTCGACGGGCTCGACCGCCACGGTGCCGAGCAGCTCGATTGGCAGCTTGGTCTCCTTGGCCTCTTCCTCGGGCGGGGGCGGCGGGGGCTTCGGCTTGGCTTTCGGCTTGTCGCTGCCGGCCACCTTCGCCCCGAACAGGTTGCGGTCGAGGATCGCGCTGCGTTCCTGCCAGTTGGGTTCGCGGGAAACGGCGCGGGCCGTCGGTTTCATCGTCGAGACGTAGTCAGGCGCGAGCTGATGGTCGGCGATGTGGTTGAAGACGCCGGCGGAGAAGAAACAGCTGGTCGTGAACAGCACGATGTTGATGATCCGAATGCCGAGCTGGCCCATACCGGACGTCTTTCCCTTCCTGAACTCAAAACGCCTGCGTTGCCAGGCTTGCTTACTGCGCCGTGGTCATTTCGTGACCCCGCGGCTGGATCGTGCGTTCGACACGCCGCGCGACCCGGTCGGCGGCGCCCGGCCGCGGGGTTCGCTTCGTGCGAATGTCCGATGCGGCGGCCTTGCGCTCGAGACGCGCGCGCAGCAAGCAGCCGCGCTGCGTTCAGCGGCGTGTTTTCGAATGTTTTTCTCTGCGACGATGGCGCCCCGAAAAGCCGGCGGATTATAGGTCCCCGCTGGACCCCCCTCAATTCAAACCGCCCTGATATCAGGGGCTTAGTCGCGATGCTTCACCTCGAGCTGCGTATCGGTCGCCTCCCTCTCGAGCTTGTGGACCCCGTTCGGCGGGCCGGCGTTCGACTTCGCCGTGTTCCAATCCCATCGCAACGCATCGTCACCGAAGCGCGATCTCGCAGCCGACGCGCCGCGATGCGACGAGAGGTGCGTTTTCTGGGGCACGCGCCGTTGACATGCGGGCTGCTGGCTCCAGTTTTCGGCCCGCTTCACTCCGTGGGGGGTGAGAAGGGTCACCCGTCCGGTCGGACGGCGGCCCGGAAGCACGACGAGAACAGAGGAAAATCCACAGCATCTTCGGGCGCTTCCGGCCGCGGCCTTGCGAACCGGAGCGCCACCTCGGCGAGACCGAGAGTCATTCCGATTGAATTCGAAGGGGAACAGCATGGCGGCATCAGGCAAGGTGATTGGCATCGATCTGGGCACCACCAACTCGGTGGTCGCGGTGATGGAGGGCGGGCAGCCCACCGTGATCGCGAACGACGAGGGTGGGCGCACGACACCGTCCGTGGTCGGGTTCACCGACGAGGGCGAGCGCCTGGTCGGTGCCGTGGCCAAGCGCCAGGCCGTGACCAACCCCGAGCGCACGGTCTACTCGATCAAGCGCTTCATGGGGCGACGCCTCGCTGAAGTTCCCGAGGAGACCCAGCTCGTCCCGTACAAGGTGGTCGAGGGAGCCGATGGTGCGATCGCCGTCGAGATCGACGGCAAGAACTACGCGCCGCCCGAAATCTCCGCCATGACCCTCGGCAAGCTCAAGGCGGCGGCCGAGGCCCACCTGGGCGCCGAGGTCACCGAAGCCGTGATCACCGTGCCCGCCTACTTCAACGACGCCCAGCGCCAGGCCACCAAGGACGCCGGCCGCATCGCGGGCCTCGACGTGAAGCGCATCATCAACGAGCCCACCGCGGCCGCCCTGGCCTACGGCCTCGACAAGAAGGAAGACGAGAAGATCGCCGTCTTCGACTTCGGTGGCGGCACCTTCGACGTGTCGATCCTCGAGGTCGGCGAGAACGTCGTCGAGGTGAAGGCGACCAACGGCGACACCCACCTCGGTGGTGACAACCTCGACCACAAGCTGATCGAGTACCTGGCCGACGAGTTCAAGAAGGACAACGGCATCGATCTGATGAACGATCCGATGGCCGTGCAGCGCCTGCGCGAGGCCGCCGAGAAGGCGAAGATCGAACTTTCGACCGCGCAGTCGACCGACGTGAACCTGCCCTACATCACGGCCGATTCTTCGGGTCCCAAGCACCTGGTGATGAAGCTCTCGCGCTCGAAGTTCGAGCAGCTGGTCGAGGATCTGATCGACCGCACCCTCGAGCCCTGCCGCAAGGCGCTCTCCGACGCGGGTCTCACCGCAAACGAGATCGACGAGGTGGTGCTGGTCGGTGGCTCGACCCGCGTGCCCCTGGTGCAACAGAAGGTGAAGGAGCTCTTCGGCAAGGACCCGAACCAGTCGGTGAACCCGGACGAGGTCGTGGCGGTCGGTGCGGCGGTGCAGGGCGGCGTGCTCGCCGGTGACGTGAAGGACGTGCTGCTGCTCGACGTGACCCCGCTCTCGCTCGGCATCGAGACCCTCGGTGGCGTGATGACGCGGCTGATCGAGCGCAACACCACGATCCCGACCCGCGCCAACCAGGTCTTCTCGACGGCCGGCGACAACCAGCCGCAGGTGGAGATCCGCGTGCTGCAGGGCGAGCGCGAGATGGCGAACGACAACCGCGAGGTGGGCAAGTTCATCCTCGACGGCATCCCGCCCGCGCCGCGCGGCGTCCCGCAGATCGAGGTCACCTTCGACATCGACGCGAACGGCATCCTCTCGGTCTCGGCCGCCGACAAGGCGACCAACCGCGAGCAGTCGATCCGTATCGAGAACACCGGCGGTCTTTCGACCGAGGAGATCGATCGCATGGTCTCCGACGCCGAAGCCAACGCGGCCGACGACAAGAAGCGCCGCGAGGGTGCCGAGAAGCGGAACAACCTCGACTCGCTGATCTTCCAGGCGGAGAAGACCATCAACGAAAACGGCGATGCCCTCGATGCCGACGAGAAGACCAGCCTCGAGGCGGTGCTCGCGGAAGCCAAGACCGATCTGGCCTCCGACGACACGGAGAAGATCGACGCTGCCCACCAGCGCGTCGAAGCCGAACTGCACAAGGTCGCGGAGAAGCTCTACAAGGCGCAGGCCGATGCCGCGGGCCCGGATGGCGCCCCCGGCGCGGATCCGTCGCAGGGCGGCGCAGCCGGTGGACCGAGCGACGACGACGTGATCGACGCCGAATTCACCGAGGAGAAGTCCTGAGCCGGTGCGCGGGCCGATGATTCGGCCCGCGTGTCTGGTGTCACCAAGGGGTCGTCTTGAGCGACGAGCACGAAAGCGAAGAGCAGGACTGGGAGGAAACTCTCGCCCAGGAAACAGCCGCCGACATCCTGGTGGAAGCCGCGGAAGAGGTGGACGAGCTCGAGCTGCGTGAGCTGCCCGATGTGTTGCCGGTGCTGCCGCTCAAGAACACGGTGCTGTTCCCGCACCTCGTGTCGCCCCTGCTCGTCAACACGACGCGCAGCAAGCGTCTGATCGACGAAGTCGTCGAGAGCGACGAGCGGCTGATGGTGTCGAGCGCCGTGAAGCACATGGTCGAGGGCAGCCCCGGCCCCGACGACGTCTATCGGGTCGGAACCGTGCTTCGCGTCGTGAAGATGATCCGCTTCCCCGACGATTCCTACCGCCTGCTCGTGCAGGGGGTTGCGCGCGTCGCGATCGACGCCTTCGAGCCGAGCGATGACTTCCTGCGCGGTCGCATCCGCCTGCTCGAAGAGACCGCCGACCCCGAATCCGTCGAGACCGCCGCCCAGGTGCGCAATGTGAGCCAGCAGTTCGCGGCGCTCGTGAGCGAGAGCCCCCGGCTTTCGGATGAACTGCACGTCCTCGCGATGAATCTCGACGATCCCTCGCGCCTCGCCGATCTGGTCGCCTCGAACCTCGACCTCGACGTGTCCGGCAAGCAGCGCATCCTCGAAGAGATCGATGTCGATGAACGCCTGAAGGCGGTGTTGGCGAAGCTGTCGCGCCAGCGCGATGCCCTCGAGATCGAGACCGAGATCCGCGAGAAGGTCCAGACCGAGATGGGGAGGACCCAGCGCGACTACATGCTGCGGCAGCAACTCGAGGCGATCCGCCGCGAGCTCGGCGAGGTCGAAGACGATCAGGCCGAGGCGGAGCGGATGCGCGAGCGCATCGAAGCGGCCGGCATGCCCGAAGAGGCCCACAAGCAGGCGATGCGTGAGCTCGAGCGACTCGAGCAGGCACCGCCCGCGGCGGCCGAGCACGGCGTGATCCGCACCTACCTCGAGTGGATGACGGATCTCCCATGGAACGAAGTCTCCGAAGATCGTCTCGACGTGAAGGCGGCGCGCGCGCTGCTCGACGAAGACCACTACGGCCTCGAGAAGGTGAAGGATCGCATCGTCGAGTACATCGCGGTGCTCTCCCTGAAGAAGGATCTGAAGGGGCCGATCCTCTGCTTCGTGGGGCCCCCGGGTACGGGCAAGACCTCCCTCGGTCGCTCGATCGCCCGTGCACTCGGTCGCGAGTTCGGACGCATCTCGCTCGGCGGCGTGCGCGACGAAGCCGAGGTGCGCGGTCACCGCCGCACCTACGTGGGCGCGCTTCCCGGTCGCTTCATCCAATCGCTTCGCAAGGCGAAGACCCGCAACCCCGTGCTCGTGCTCGACGAGATCGACAAGGTCGGCTCCGACGTGCGCGGCGATCCGTCTTCGGCGCTGCTCGAGGTGCTCGATCCCGAGCAGAACAGCGAGTTCAGCGATCACTACCTCGAAGTGACCTTCGACCTCTCGGGGGTGCTCTTCATTGCCACCGCGAACCTGCTCGACCCGATCCCGGCCGCCCTGCGCGACCGCATGGAGGTGATCGAACTCCCGGGCTACACGCTCGAAGAGAAGGTCGAGATCGCGCGTCGCTTCCTGGTGCCGCGCCAGGTCGAACAGCACGGCATCGACCAGATCGAATTCGAACTCCCCGACGAAACCGTTCGCGCCCTGTGCGAGCGCTACACCCGGGAAGCCGGAGTTCGCAATCTCGAGCGCGAAATCGGGGCGGTCTGTCGCAAGATCGCTCGCCGGGTCGCCGAGGGCGAAGTCGAAGAGGCGGTGCGCATCGCCCCCGACGATCTCTTCGACCTGCTCGGCCCCGAGAAGCACGAACCCGATCTCGCCGAGCAGTTCTCCCAGCCCGGCGTCGCCGTGGGCCTCGCCTGGACACCCGCCGGCGGCGACATCCTCTTCATCGAGTCCACCCACATGGAAGGACGCGGGGATCTCAAGCTCACGGGATCCCTCGGTGACGTGATGCGCGAATCCGTCGAAGCGGCGAAATCGTGGTTGCGAAGCCACGCCGAACGCTTCGATCTCAGCGAAGAGAGCTTCACCAAGAAAGACGTCCACCTCCACGTCCCCTCCGGCGCCGTTCCGAAAGATGGACCTTCGGCCGGGGTCGGGATGGTGACTTCCCTCGCATCGCTCTATACCGGACGCCTCGCTCGGCCGAAGGTGGCGATGACAGGGGAGATCACGCTGCGCGGCAAAGTGCTACCGGTCGGCGGCATCAAGGAAAAGGTGCTCGCAGCCAAGCGCGCGGGAATCGAATGCGTCGTCCTCCCCGAAAAGAATCGACAGGACGTCGACGAGATCCCGAGCGAGTTGCTCGAGGGCCTCGATCTACAGTTCGTGGGGACCATCGATGAGGCGCTCGAACAGACTCTCGCTCCGGCCTGACCGGCTCTTTCCGCCCACCCTTCAGCCGCTGAATCTCTTCGCGATCAGCTTGATCGCCCTCGGTGCCCTGGCTTGCGTGACTTCCGGCACGCACCAGGAGGTGGTCGACGAACGCGATCGCCTGCAGCGCGAGAACGAGATGATGAGCGAGCAGGCGGGGCTCCTCGAGGTATCGAACGCCTCCCTCGAAGCCGAACGCGTGCGGCTCTACGACGAACTCGAAGACCTGCGCGTCGAAACCGAGGCGCTCAGCGCGACCCGCTCTGCCCTCGAGAAGGACGTGATGCGCCTCTCCGAGAGCGAAGGGCAGCTGAGTTCGCAACTCCAGGCAACGAACGATGCCCTCGAAGCGGCCGAGCGTGAGGCCGCGGAGTTGAAGTCCACCTATCAGGGCCTGGTCGCCGATCTCGAGAGCGAACTCCAGAAGGGCGAGATCGAGATCGAGCAACTTCGCAGCGGCCTGCGGGTCGGGGTCTCCGACGAGATCCTCTTCCGCACCGGCTCGGCCGATCTCGACGCCGAAGGTCGCGAAGTACTCGCGAAGGTGGCCGAGAACATCGCGAAGCTCGACTACATGGTGGATGTCGAGGGTCACACGGACAACATCCCGATCCTGGGGCCGCTGAAGAAGAAGTACCCGACCAACTGGGAACTCGCGGCGGCGCGCGCATCGAGCGTGGTGCGTCTCTTCGCAAGGCGCGGGATCGCGGGGGAGCGCCTGCAGGCCATCAGCCGCGCCGAGTTCGCCCCCGTCGCTTCGAACGACGACGCCGACGGTCGCAGCCTGAATCGCCGGATCGAGATCCGTCTGCGACCGCGCGAGGGAAGTGACGTCACGAAGGCCCCGATGGCCGAACCGGAAGCGGCCGGGGCAGAGACCGCGGAGACCGCCGAAGCGGAGCCCCCTGCTTCGTGAGTCGCGGCGCGGACGCGCACGATCCGCGTTCGGCCCTCGACGAGATTGCGCGCGCCGCGTTGGCCGCCGTCGATGCGCAGGCCGCGACCGCGCGAGCCCTCGATCGACCTGCGCTGCGCGAGGCGCTCGCGGGTGCAGGTCGCCTCGTCGTGATCGCGATGGGGAAGGCCGCCGCTGCGATGGCGCGCGCCGTTCTCGAACGGTCGGACCTCCCACCAGTGTCCGGTGTGGTGATCACGAAGGACGAGCACGCGAGGGGATTCGATCTCGGCCCCTTCGAGGTCATCGAAACGGCGCACCCCGTTCCCGACGCGCGAAGCGCGACCGCGGGCGCACGCGCCCTCGAAGTGGCGGGGGAGGCGGAGCAGCGCGATCACCTTCTGGTGTTGCTCTCGGGCGGGGCGTCCTCCCTCGTGTCGCTTCCGCCCGAAGGCGTCGAGTTGGCAGACCTCGCGAGTCTCAACGCGGCGTTGATCGGCTCGGGCGCGCCGATCGATGAACTGAACGCCGTGCGGAAGCACCTGTCGCGAATCTCCGGAGGGCGACTCGCCCAGGCCGCCGGTTGCGAGCGTGTGAGTGTGCTCGCGATCTCGGACGTGCCGGGCGACGATCCGGCTGTGATCGGATCGGGGCCGTGCTCACCGGATCCTTCGACCTTCGAGGATGCTCTCGACGTTCTCGAACGACGATTGGAGTCGAACCGCGTTCCGGATTCGGTGCGACGCTTTCTCGAAGAGGGCGCATCGGGGAATCATCCCGAAACAGCGAAGCCCGGGGACCCCACGATGGCGGGTGTCGAGTACGCGATCGTGGCGCGCAACCTCGACGCGCGCGGCGCGGCCGCGGATGCGGCCCTGCGCCTCGGCGCCGAAGCGATCGATCTCGGCGAGCGACTCTGCGGGGAGGCGCGAGAGCTCGGACGCTCGATCGGAGTTCTGGCGCGCGGTGCACGCAGCCCCGTTCCCGTGGTGCTGATCGCGGGCGGGGAAACCGTCGTCACCTTGCGGGGACGGGGACGCGGCGGACGCAACCAGGAACTCGCACTCGCCAGCGCGATCGCCCTCGAAGGGGGCGACACCACGATGCTTGCCCTGGGTAGCGACGGAACCGATGGACCGACCGATGCAGCGGGCGCCTTCGCCGATGGTGCGACTGCGAGTCGCGCACGCGACGCTGGCCTCGACCCGGCAACCCATCTCGATGGCAACGACGCCTATCCGCTCTTCGACGCCCTGGGTGATCTGCTGCGAACCGGCCCTACGGGGACGAACGTGATGGATCTTCTCTTCGTCTGGATCCCGGGCGCGCAAGGCGCTTCGCGAGCAGCGCGCTGAATTTCTCGCGAGCGTGCGGCGTCGCATCATCGATCGGCGACGATTCGCGCGGAGGAGTTCCGCGCCGATGTCGAAAACCCAGCAGAATCGGTAATGTTCTCGCTCGAATTTGCCGGCTCGGCTGTGCTTCGTCACGCCGACGGCTCGCCGGATTACGAAATTCCTCACGGAGGCAAGAGGTCATGCAGCTCACGAACAACGCGTCCCGCGCTACCGCCACTCGCCGCGGCTTCTTCACCCTGATCCTCTCGGCTGTCGCGGCCCTCTTCGTGGTCGGTGTCGTCTCCGTCGACACGGCCGAGGCCGCCAAAAAGCAGAAGAGCAAGCTCTCGCGCGAGGCGCGCCTGCTCGCCTTCGACACCGAGGCCGGCACCATGACGGTCAAGGAGAAGGGCAAGAAGGTCGTCTACAACGTGAAGTTCGAGGGCTCGGTGATGACCCGCACCACGGCGACCATCAACGCGAAGCCGGTGAAGCTCCAGGAGATCCCGCTCAAGGCGCGCGTCAACATCTACTGGCGCCCCGACGAGAACAACAAGAAGAAGCGCTTTGCCCGAAAGGTCGACGCGCTGAACATTCCCGAGGAACTCCTCGAGGATCAGTAGAGCGCGCGAGCGTTTCGAATCCCGGCACCGACAGAGAAGTACCCCAGAGAAGAAGAGGACCAACAGCAGTGGCAGTCAGCCCGGACGAATTCAAGGCGAGCCTCGGTTGCCGGGCTACGGGGGTGTCGATCGTCACCTCGCGTGACGGCGATCGGATCCACGGAATGACGTGTTCCGACTTCGCGAGCGTCTCCCTCGAACCGCCACTCGTTCTCGTGAGTGCTGCGAAGACCGCGCGCACCCTCGAGGTCATCCTCGCGGGCAAGTGCTTCGCGCTGAACATCCTCTCGGCCGAGCAGCAGGATCTCTCGAACCTCTTCGCCTCGAAGGACAAGGAGGACGTGCGCTTCCAGGGGCTCGACACCCACGAAGCGGTTACCGGTGCGCCCCTGATCCCCGGTGCCAAGGTAAACCTCGACTGCACCCTCGCCGCGACCCACGAAGCCGGTGATCACATCCTGTGCATTGGTCAGGTGGAACACGTCGCGATCCAGGAAGCGGAGCCCCTGGTCTACTACCAGGGTCGCTATCGCGACCTCGTACTGCAGGACGGCTGAAGCTGCACCCCACCTGCGCTTGAGTGAGGAACGGCGCCTGCCATATCATGCAGCGCCGTTTCGCTCGAGGTTGCCCGGGGATGTCCCCTTCGATCCGTCTGTTGGTCTACCTGCTGTTCCTTCTTTCGGGGGCAACGGCGCTCGCCTACCAGGTCACGTGGGTTCGTAACGTGACGCTGATCTTCGGGACGAGCTACCAGGCCACGAGCATCGTGTTGGCGGCCTTCATGGGGGGGCTGTGCATCGGCGGTTTCCTCTTCGGGCACCTGACCGATCGAATCGAGCGACCACTTCGGACCTATGCGCTGCTCGAGATCGCGATCGCGGCGTACGCCCTCGTGCTTCCGACGCTGCTGTCGGCGATCGATTCCATCTACGTCGACGCGGCCCGAGCCGCCGATGGGATCACCCCGACGATCGCGGCGCTGCGGGTCGTGATGGCGGGGGTGGCCCTGTTGCCCCCCACCATCTTGATGGGCGCAACGTTGCCGGTGTTGGTGAGTGGGCTCGTCGATCGCCAGAGCGAATTCGGCACGCGGCTTTCCTGGCTGTATGGGATCAACACCCTGGGTGCCGTGACGGGCGCGGTGACCACCGGGTTCGTGCTGATTCCCGCGCTTGGCGTGTGGAACACGCAGATCACGGCGGTCATCGTGAACGTCGGGATCGGCGCGTTGGGCCTGGCGATCGATCATCGCCTCGGGGTATTGCGCACCGCCTCACCGGCCGAGGAGGAAGCCGCGCAAACACCGGCGCTGGCACTTCAGACGAGCGAACGCTTCGCCGCCCATCTCGCCTATCGGGGTGCGGCGGTGTGCGGAATGAGCGCGCTCGCACTCGAGGTGATGTGGACGCGCGCCGTCTCTCATGCCGTGGGCACGACTACCTACAGCTTCACCGTCATGTTGGCTTCGTTCCTGACCGGCATCTGGCTCGGCAGCTGGTTGCACGCGGCCTTCCCGACGCGACACATGTCCCCCGCTCGACAACTCGCGATCGTGATGGTGGTGATCGGCCTGACGGGCCTCGCGGCCTCGCATTGGATTCCGCGTCTTCCGGAACTCGTGGTCCAGTTGAACGTCGCGCTCTACGGCGTGGTGCCGCGAATCCAGAACCTCACGACCCTGCTCGGCGGGTTCGCCGTGATGCTCGTGCCCTGCATCTTCATGGGGATCTCCTTTCCACTGACAGGAGAGGCGCGCTTGAGCCTCGGTCGTTCGGTCGGCCAATCGGCGGGGGACACGATCGGCTGGAACACCCTGGGTTCGATCGTCGGCTCACTGCTCGCGGGCTTCGTCTTGATTCCCTTCCTCGGGCTGCAGCGCGGAATGATCCTGGCTGCGGGGCTCTACCTCGCGTACGGCGCGTTGATCCTGGTCGCACCGTTGATCGCACAAGCGGGTGCGCGGCGTTGGCTCGCGACGGGGGCCGCCACCGCGACCGTCGTCTTGCTGCTCTTCGCGGGACGTTGGCTTCCGGAATGGGATGTCCGCAGCCTCGGTGGCTTCCAGAACAACCAACTTCCCTTCTATGTCACGCGGGATGGCGAGACGAAGGTCCGCGAAATGATCGAGGACACCGTCGTTCGCTACTACGACGAGGGGCGCGCCGCGACGGTCTCCGTCGTCGACATGGCGGGATCGTATGCACTGCTGATCAACGGCAAGGTGGTCGCCACCGACACCCTGATCGACATGCAGAACCAGTTGATGCTCGGCCATGCACCGCTGCTCTCCCACCCGGATCCGAAGAAGGCCCTGGTCGTCGGGCTCGGCACGGGCTTCACGTTGGCGAGCCTGACCGGCCACCAGAGCCTCGAAGAGATCACCCTCGTCGAGATCGAGCCCAAGGTGATCGCCGCACAACCCCAGTTCGCGCCGGTCAACTTCGATCCGCTCTCTGATCCGCGGCTGCGCGTCGAAGTCCAGGACGGCCGCAACTACCTCAAGACGACGCGTGAGAAGTTCGACGTCATCACGGCCGATCCGATCCATCCCTGGAACGCGGGCTCGGGCTACCTCTACACGGTCGAGTACTACAAGACGGTGCGCGACCGCTTGACCGAGGGCGGGGTCGCGTGCCAATGGCTGCCGATCTACGGGCTCTCCGTCGAAAACTTCAAGTCGATCGTCGCGACCTTCAACGAGGTCTTTCCCGAAGTCACCTTGTGGCAGATGGGAATCGATTCGGTTCTGGTGGGTTCGAACGCGCCCTTCACCTTCGATCTCGATCGCCTCGCCGAACGCCTGGCGGAACCCGGAATCGAGGAACAACTTCGCTTGATCGGCGTAGAGCAGGTCCACACCTTCATGGCCGAACTCGCCCTCGATAATGCGGCCGTTCGGGCCTACGCGAAGGACGGCATCGTCAATCGCGACGACAACCTCTACCTCGAGTTCGCCTCGCCGCTGAGCATCGGCACGCAGGAAGGGGCGACGAGTCGCATCGAGTTGAACCGGGCCCGCCAACGACCACTGCCGGATTCGCTCTTCGAGAACCTCACCCCCGCCGATCGCGAAGCCCTCGCACGCGCCCGAAAGGCCAAGCACGACACCCTCGAAGCCTATTTCACCCTGCGATCCACGCAGGAGAGGATTCGCCGCGCGCGAGAGATCCTGGCGACCGAACCCGGCTTCGGCCCCGCCGAGTGGTTGCTCTCGGAAGAGATCGTGAAGCATGCGAGGGCGAACCGGACGCCCAACGCCTTGGGCCCCGAGGTCGATGCGCTTCGCGAGGCCGTCGCACTGGATCCCGAGTTCGGGGGCGCACGGCGCGCCCTCGGGCTGGCGTTGCTTCGAGCCGGTGCCTTCGAAGAGGCCATCACCCAGTTCGAACGCTCGAACGCCTTGCGCCCGAACCGCTGGACGACCCTGGCTCAACTCAGCCGCGCCCAGGTCGCCGCGGGACGCCGCGACGATGCCCTCGATTCGCTACGAGCTGCCATCGAGATCAACCCCAACAACGCTGTCTTGAACGAGCGGCTCGCGAGACTCGAAGCCGGCGGCTGACACCCGACGAAGCCGCGAGGTGGTGCGGCGAAGAGGACTCGAACCTTCACTTGAAATCAGAAGGCCGGGACAAACCTCGAACTCTGACGAGATTGGTTCCTACGCATCGCGTTTCAGTCGTTCGGCGATCGGATTTCGCTTGCTGTCGCTAAGAACGTGTACTCCGAGGATTCGCTGGGCGTTGCGCTTGGCTGCAATTCCCGTCGGCGCGGATGAAGCTGATCGGCAGTCTTCGATCAGGCGGTCAAGTCGCGTGGCGACCGCTGCCTCGAGTGCCCTAGTTCCGTAGTCATCATTGCAGAACTGGTAGTGGTTGCCCCAGCCTTGAATGAGACGATCGAGATCGGTGAGGGCTTCGGCAAGAGATGCCTCTCGACGGCGCACGGTGGCCGGGTCCCGAATGGCTGCGGAGCATTCGTCGATGATTCGGTCGACTCTCTCGAGGAGTCCGGTCTTTGACTTCCGGCTGGGGCGGATAACACCTGGGAAGATCTCGCATCCCAGGAACTCCCACTTCCGATTGGTCCACCCCTCGGCAGCTTTCCCGCCGGTTGGAATGGGCTCATAGGCACTCAACCCCAGCTTTCCGAGGATGTCTTGAGCGTTGCGGAACGCCTTCCTGACCGACGAGGGGTTCGGCCCGATCAACAGGAAGTCGTCTACGTATCGAAGACAAGTGATCCCCCGATCGTTCATCTGCTGGTCGAAATCAACTAGAAGAACGTCGCCGAGAAACGCGGACAGCGCGCATCCCTGGGCCACACCACCCGCCTCATCAGGAAAGAGGTGCAGGTCTTCACCGAGGCTCGCGGCGTTGGCGAGGTCGACTTCCATCGCTCGGGCCAACAGGTCACTGAAGTCCTGGTCGCTCACAAGATCGGCGATCGTCTCGAGAGGGCGCGAGCGAGGCATCTGAGCAAAGAACCCCTCGATATCGGATCGGATGTAGTAGTCACCGCTTCCGCTCATCACTACTCGGTAGGCTGCTTCGATCGCGGGTGGGACCCCGCGCATGCCAAAGCTGGTGGGTAGGTTCTGAAACCTGGCTAGCTCGGGAACCCCGTACAGCGCATTGAGAAGACTCCGCTGAACGATTCGGGTCTCGACCGGTGCGACGACAATGGGACGCGCGGCTTTCCCCGGGCGCTTCTTTGCCACGCCCGTCGCGGGCTCGAATCGAAATGTGCGACGCTTCAGGCGCCGCGAGACGGACCGAATCGAGGATTCCACGGTCTTTTCGAATTCCGCAATCTCGACGCGGGTCTGCCGTTTAACGGACTTCGAGCCCTTTGAGCGAACATGTCTCCACGCGCGCCAGAGCGCAGATGGGACTCGAACTTGGTCGTAGAGGGTGGGCGGGTCCTGGATGCTCATCTGGTCCTGCATCTGAGCCCCACCGGCTAACCCGGACTCAGCTTCTCAGGACCGAACGGCATCTACTGGGGGAACCCGTCGAGGGCCCTTCCCATCCGGGGCGCGAGATCATCGGCCCGGAGCGCCCGCTGACTGTGACGGCACCGAAGTGTAGCCCGCACAGCGCGGATGCGAGGATGATCGCCAGACACGTGAGGCCCAATCGGGGCCGGTACGGCTTGGCATGTTTTTGCATGCGCTCCGCGCGTCACGGTGAGCGGCCCGGCTCGGGCCTTCGCGATGCGCGGTTCGCGGGGTCCCCGTTCGGCCTCGCCAGAAGAATCTCGCGACTACCCGGTGGGGGGATTGGATCTTCATGTTGACCTCCAACTCCCAGGTTGCAGTCACTTCGCCTGCTGAGTCCGAACGGCATCTACTGGGGGAACCCGTCGAGGGCCCTTCCCATCCGGGGCGCGAGATCATCGGCCCGGAGCGCCCGCTGACTGTGACGGCACCGAATGTCAGCCCGCACAGCGCGGATGCGAGGATGTCGCCGGAATCTAGCGGATCATCGGCTGGTTGGGCAGCAACAAACGATGAACCACAACATGTTGTGGTGCACCGGCGACTCTCGCCGACCGTTCGACGAACCATGGTGCGGCCGCCGTGTTGCGACGAGCACGCAGGCCGGTCTCGCAGCGGGTGCAACCTGCCCTGAAAGGCAGGGGATCTCGAAATCCTCAGCACCGATCCCGCCCCAAGCTCACGCCCGGGAAGTGCTCGAGCTTGGTGGATCTGCGTGGTGCGGCGAAGAGGACTCGAACCTCCACGGGCCGAAGCCCACCAGCCCCTCAAGCTGGCGCGTCTACCAATTCCGCCACCGCCGCATGGGTGTTGCTGTCTTGCGGATGCTCACGATTCGGACCCGGGTCGAGGCACCCGGTGCGAGCGGGGCGCAACCATAACGGGCCGCGCCTGCGATCGAAAGTCCTGCCGCTGCCTACTTCGCGTCTCCCGCGCCCGCGTCGGGCATCGGAATCTCTTCGAGGGTGTTGGGCGACGCTTCGGGATCGATCTCCTCGAGAGCGCCGGGGGAGGGCGCATCGCCTTCCGCCGCTTCGCCATCGGGGGCCGTCTCGAGTTCGAGTACGTCGTCGCCCAGGTCGAGGGGGTTCGACGTCTGGTTGCCGATGTAGGCGAGCGACAGGCTCGTGAGCATGAAGATGATGGCCGAGCCCGTGGTGAGCTTGGTGAGGAAGTTGCCCGCACCGCGGCTACCGAACACGGTATTGCTGCCGCCTCCGCCGAGCGCTGCGCCGACATCGCCGCCCTTGCCGCGCTGCAACAGCACGACGAGGACGAGCACCAGGCAGACCATGATGTGGAGAACGACGAGAAAGGTGTACATGGAATTTCAACCCTCAGCCCGGGACGCCACGATCGATACGAGCTGCGAAAAGGAATCGGCTTCGAGACTGGCCCCCCCGACCAGCGCGCCGTCGATGTCCGACTGCGCCATCAGGTCGGCGGCGTTGTCGGGCTTGACCGACCCACCGTACTGGATGCGGACCGAATCGGCGACTTCGCTGTACAGCCCGCGCAACTTCTCACGCACGAAGGCGTGAACTTCCTGGGCGATCTCCGGCGTGGCGACGCGGCCGGTTCCGATCGCCCAGACGGGTTCGTAGGCGATCACGAGTTCGCCGCCCGAAACGCCCGCGAGACTCTCTTCGAGTTGCTGGCCGACGACCGCCAGGGTGTCGCCGCGATCGCGCTCCTCGAGGGTTTCGCCGACGCACACGATGGGCCGAAGCCCCGCCCCCTGCACCGCAACCGCCTTGGCGGCCACCTGTGCACTGCTTTCGCCGTAGATCGCGCGCCGCTCGCTATGACCGACGATCACGTAGCGGCAGCCGAACTCCTCGAGCATCGAAAGGGAGATCTCGCCGGTATGCGCACCCGAGGGCTCGGCGTTCACGTTCTGCGCGGCGAGTTCGACCGTGCTACCGCCGAGGGCGCCGCGCAGACGATCGAGGGCCGTGAAGGGCGGGGCGATCACGACATCGACCGCTGCCTGCTGCCCCGCGCTCGGCAGGAATTTCTCCGCGAAGGACACGGCATCGGCCGCTGTCTTGTTCATCTTCCAGTTGGCAGCGAGGATCGGACGTCGCATCAGGAGTTTCCTCCGGCCGCCGCTTCGAGGGCCGCCACACCCGGCAGGACGAGGCCCTGCACGTACTCGAGGGAGGCGCCGCCTCCGGTCGAGAGATGATCGATCGACGCGCCGAGGCCGCACTGGTTCACGGCGGCCAGCGAATCACCGCCCCCCACGACCGACAGCGCGCTGCTCTTGGCCACCGCCTGGGCGACGGCCTCGGTCCCCCCCGCGAACGCCGCCACCTCGAACATGCCCATCGGGCCGTTCCAGAGGATGGTGCGTGCTTCGCTCGCCTGTTCGGCGTAGCGCGCGGCCGTTTCGGGGCCGATGTCGAGGCCCATCGCGTCGTCGGGAATCTGCGACACGGTGCACGCAC
Organism: Myxococcota bacterium; assembly: GCA_028278345.1. Lineage (GTDB taxonomy): Bacteria > Myxococcota_A > UBA9160 > UBA9160 > UBA4427 > DUBZ01. The sequence goes on along the minus strand of JANQEL010000216.1, from coordinate 29,227 downwards.
CATCCGCATCGTCGGGACTCGTCGCCACGACGTGATCGCTCGGCAGGAGCAAGCGACAGCCCTTCTCATCCGCGCGGGCCTGCATGCGCCGGGCGTCGTCGAAGCGATCGGGCTCGACGAGAGAGCGACCGACGTCGACACCCTGCGCAGCGAGAAAGGTGTATGCCATGGCGCCGCCGACGGCGATCGCGTCGGCGCGTTCGATCAACGCTTCGAGCACGCCGAGTTTGTCCGACACCTTGGCGCCACCGAGCAGGCAGAGGAAGGGATGCTCTGGATCGAAGAGGCGATCGAGGTGGGCGAGCTCACCGCGCAACAGATCGCCGGCCGCCGCCGCGCTCACGTGTTCGACGATGCCCGCCGTCGAAGCATGGGCGCGGTGCGCCGTACCGAAGGCGTCGTTGACGTAGACCTCGGCGAGCTTTGCGAGTTGCTGGGCGAAGGCCGGATCGTTGTCGGTCTCGCCTTTGTGGAAGCGCAGGTTTTCGAGCAGGAGGAGTTCACCGTCGTCGAGGTTCGCGGCCGCCTGTTCGGCGACGTCGCCGACGCAGTCGTTTGCGAAGGCGACCTTGCAACCAAGGCGCTCGGCCAGCACGTCCGCCACCGGGGCCAGGCTCATCGCTTCGTTGCGCTGGCCCTTGGGTCGCCCGAGGTGCGAGCTGACGATCACGCGGGCACCAGCCTCGAGGAGCTTGCGGAGGCTGGGCAGGGATGCGTCGATGCGGGTCGTATCGCGAATCGTGCCATCCTTGATCGGGACGTTCAGATCGCAGCGGACGAAGACCCGGCGTCCCTGCACTCCAGGCTGAGCGAGCAACGAATCGAGATCGCGAACGGGCATGCCGGGGCGGTTCTCCCTTGGAGTCGACTGGCTCTCGAAGATGGCAGGGGGAGGTTCTCGGGACGCGGCCCGGGTTTCGCGTCGAGGCATCGTTCGAGCGTGCCCGGGTGCCGCGGGGCGCGCAGTGTATGCGAAGCCCCCGGGTGCGCCAACGCGGCGTCTTGATTCGGGAATTTTCACCCGACCCCGGCAGCTCCGCTGTCGCGGGCCGGACACGGCACGATCCGAACGGCGGTTGTTCTCAGCGCGGAGAGCCAGGCGGCCGCTAAGATCCGCATCCACCCTGGGGGGCGCGTGGCGGATCGGAACCCGCGAGGCGAAGACAACGGCGAGGGACGCAGGCTGCGGCGACGAGCGGCCGTGGTGGCCGGTGGCTTCTTCAGCCTGGTTCTCGTCGCTCTGGTGCTCCTCGTGTTGGGAGGGCGCTTCCCATTCTCGCGCGCGGAGACCCTGCGTCGCGCGGAGCCGATCCACGCCGGCACGCGAACGATTTCCGGAGCTTCGGCGGCGATCGCGATCCGACGCGACGGTCGAGGTGTTCCCCACGTGGCGGCCCAGGGCGTCCGCGACGCCTGGTTCGGACTCGGCTACGTGCACGCCCAGGATCGACTCGGCCAGCTGCTCTGGTTGCGTCGACTCGCCCGCGGACGCGCCGCCGAAGTGCGGGGGGAGTCGCTGCTGCCCCTCGATCGGTTGGTCCGGACCCTCGGAATCGGTCGCCAGGCCGATGCCGAAGCGGCGGCCCTCACTTCGCTGCAGTCGGAGCGTCTGGCCGCCTACGCGCAGGGCATCAACGCACACATGGAGACGATCGCGCCCGGCGTGCTTCGCGCGTTGCTCGATGCCCCGGCCGCGGCGGGCGACGAAGCGCCCTGGCAGGTCGGGGACACCCTCGCCATCGCCAAGCTGCTTTCCTGGTCGATGGGGCCTTCCCTCGACGCAGCCCTGGTCTTCGACGATCTCGTGGAACGACTCGGCGGGGTGGGGGCGCGACCGCTGCTGCCGACCGGCCTCGGCGTGAAGGGCATCGAACTCGCGTTCGAACTTCCCCACGGTCCGCCGGCTCGCCCGCTGCGCAGACCGGAGAATCAGGTGCCGAGCTCGCCACTCGCGCGCGCGGAAGCGCTGCTGGCCGGCTCGCGTTACGCGGCGGCGGCCTGGGTGGTCCCCGGTGCACAGTCGGCGAGCGGTTCGCCCTTGCTCGCGACCGAATTCCAACTTCCCCCGAGCGTGCCCGCCCTCGTCTACGAAGCGCATCTTCGCTGCGAGGCTTTCGACGTGGTGGGCGCGACGATCCCGGGTGTGCCGGTCTACTGGGCCGGGCGCAACGGCCGCATCGCGTGGGCGCTCACCCCTGCGCGCGTGAACGGCTTCCAGCTCTATCGCGAAACCGTGCGTCGCGTGGACGATCGACGTGAAGCCCAACACGGGCCTCGCTGGAACGAGATCGAAACCCGCGAAGAGATCATCCGCGTTCGCGGCTTCGGAGGCGACTTGCGCGAAGTGCGCATCGAGATCGCGCGCACTCTCCACGGTCCGCTGCTCAACGATCTCTTGCCGGGTCGCATTGAACCCATCTCGGTCGATTGGGTGGGGGCCGGGCGCGGTGATGGGCTTGCGGCCCTGATGGATCTCGGAGGCGCGGGTTCGGCGGAAGAGTTGCGCGCGGTGCTCGCCGAGCATCGCGATCCCATCGTGAACGTCGCCTACGCCGACCGCGAGGGGGCTGCGGGTTGGCAGGTCGCCGGGTGGCTGCCGAAGCGCCTCCTGCCCACGGCGGGGCTTCCCGCGCCGGGCGCACAGCTCGCCTTCGATTGGGAACAGGCCCTGCGCTTCGGGGCGCTGCCGCACTTCGACGCGGAAGAGGGCGCGGCCGATTGGATCGTGGCGGCCGACAACGCGCTGATCGAAGGCACGAAAAGTCGTCGCATCGAATGGTCGTGGCGTCACGGCAGAAGGGCGCGACGCATCGAACGCGGCCTCGCACGCCTGCGCAGCGATGGGCCGATCGAATTGCGCGGCCTCGCCGACATGCAGAATCGGCTGACCGCCCAGGTGAGTCCGCGCGTGGTTCCAGCCATCGAGAGCCTGCTCGCGACGGCCGGCCCGCTCAGTCCCGAAGCCAGCGAAGTGCTCGATGCACTGCGCGATTGGGATGGGCGCCTCGCTCCCGACCGGCGGGGTGCCGCGGTGTATCGCGTGCTCGCCCGCGATCTGTTGCGCCGCCTGCTCGAAACGCGCCTTCCGAGTGACATCGTCGATCAGTATCTCGCGCTGCGCGGCCTCGAACCCGAAGCCTTCGTCGAGGCCGCACTCTTCGATGCCGCGACCCACGGCCGTGCCGGGGGATGGAGTGATCCCGACACCCTGGTCGCGTTGTTGCCCCAGAGCCTCCACCAGAGTTGGGTCGAACTGGCGGCGATGCGCGGGCCCAATCGCGCGCGCTGGAACTGGGGAGGGCTGCACGCCCTCGTGTTCCGGCCGTTCGTGGGATATGACGCCGATGCCGAAGAGGCGGTCTGGGCGTTCGGTGGAGATGCTTCCTATCCCGGCAGCGGCGGGGGAGTGGGCGCCGCCGATTACGACGTGAGCCGCCCCTTCACGGTGCGCAGCGCTTCTCTCTATCGAATGGCCGTGGATCTCGCAGCCGACGACCGCATTCTCACGACCCTGGCACCGGGACAGAGCGAACACCCGGGGCAGCCGCACTTTCGCGATGGCTTGCATCCCTGGTTGAACGGCCAGCCGCGACTCGTGGCACGCAGCGCGTTTCTGGTGGAGGAACAGACGAGCGATCTGCTGCGTCTGGAGCCGGGTTCGTGAGCGGCTATCGCATCGGGTACGCGGTGGTGCCCGGTTTCTACGCGGCGGTCGAGCGCCTCGACGATCCCGCGCTGCGCGCTCGCCCGGTCGTGGTCGGCGGGGATCCGAAGAAGCGCGGCAAGGTGCAGTCCGCGACCAGCGAAGCCCTGGCGAGTGGTGTGGCCATCGGCATGCCGATCGACGAAGTCCAGGCGCGTTGTCCGCAAGCCGCGCTCGTCCGCACGAACATGAAGCGCTACCGCGAGGTGTCCGGTGTACTCCACGGCGCTCTTCGCGACGTCACTCGCGGCTTGGAAGTCGAGGGCATGGCCGCGGGCTATTTCGAGCTCGAGCACGAGTTGCACGAAGATCGCGCGCGAGTCGACCTCTTGTCGCAGAGCCTCCACGAACGAGTGCGCGAAAGCGTGGGCCTCGCGGTGCGAGTCGGGATCGCGCCGGTAAAGTTCCTGGCACGCCTGGCCGTCGAAGCGCCCTCGATCGACGAGACCGATGTCGTGTGCATCGCGCAGGACGGGGTCGCGGAATTCCTCGCTCCGATTGCCGTCGAACGCCTGCCGGGGGTCGGCAACAAGACCCTGCTCGCCCTGCGCGAGATGAAGATCGAAAGCGTGCGCGATCTGCGCGAACGCGATCCACGGGAAGTCGAGCGTGCCCTCGGTCGTCAGGCGAGGCGCATCCTCGCCTATGCGCGCGGCGAAGATCCGGCGCCCGTACGCATCGCGAAGCACCCGAAGAGTGTGAGTCTCGAGTTCACCTTCGATACCCCGGTGCTCGATCGCGAGAAGATCGAGTCGCAGTTGCGCGAGCTGTGTCAGGACGCCGAGACGCGCCTGCGCCAGCACCAGCTCCAGGCCGGACGCACCGCCCTGAAGCTGCGCTATGAGGACGCCGACAAGCCCCGCACCTGGACGCGCAAGCTCGTGCGTCCGGTCTCACGTGCCCACGGGCTCTACGCCGCCGGTCAACACCTGCTCGACCGCAGCGAAGTGGGCCGCCGCGCGATCCGCCTGCTCGGCGTTTCGCTTTCGGGCCTCACGCCCCGGGTGGACGAGGACCGCCAGCTCGATCTCTTCGATGCGTGAAGCGCATTCTGCGTTGATGTTGCGTATCCGCGAGGGGCCCGACGGCCGGGTGGCGGGGATGTGCCGTTCGAGGCGGCCCCACCCCCTCAAGGCAATGAGAAGGACATCCGATTGGCAGGCGGTGGGCAGCGATGCCGCTGCCGCACCGGAGCCCATCGATGTCCCACGGACGCGCCGCCGATCGCCGCAAGTACCACCGGATCGAGACCGACCAGGTGATCTCGTTCGCCGAGATCGACCGCGCCGACCGGCTCGCGGTGGGCAAGGATCTCTCGAGTCACGGCATCCGCTTCGAAGCCGTGGGCTGCGAAATCGAACTCGGCGACATGCTGCGCGTCACATTCAACGTGATGGACCAGACGGTAGTGGCCACCGGCGTGGTCGTGTGGGCGACCGAAACCGATCCGATCAGCATGGACGTCGGAATCGAGTTCATCGAGATCGACCCGATGGCCCAGCGCCTGCTCGACGAATCCGTGAGCGGAACCTCCGAAGGCGGCTTCGACGCCTGAACGGTCGACGCTAAACCGCCGTTCGCATTTCCTTGACGCTGCGGGACCCCGATGCGAAGGTACGCCGCCATGGCGGACTTCCATCAGACCGGGGTGATTTCGACCCTGCATCGCCTCGGCGGCCCCGACGTCACACGCCTCGAGCGTGAACTCGTCTCCTATTCGCATCAGCGACCGATCGCCCTGGTGCTGCCGACCCTCTTCTCCGAGATCCGCGGTCCCGCGCTGAAGGAGATCGTCGAGGTGCTCGCCCGGGTGCCGTACCTCGGGCAGGTGGTGGTCAGTCTCTCGGGGGACGCCGACATCGACGAGTACCACCAGATGCGTTCGCTCTTCGATCCGGTGCGCTGTATCGACGGCTCGCCGACGACGATCGTCTGGAATGCCGGGCCGCGCGTGCAGCAGCTGTTGGTGCGGCTGAAGGAAGAGGGGCTCGACGCGGGTGCCGAGGGAAAGGGCCGCGCCACCTGGATGGCCTGCGGCTACGTGCTCGCGACCCAGCGCTCCCGCGTGATCGCGGTCCACGATTGCGACATCCGCAACTACACCCCCGAATTGCTCGCGCGTCTCTGTTATCCGACCGCGAACCCGAACCTGAGTTACGAGTTCGCCAAGGGTTATTACAGCCGGGTGACCGATCGCCTCCACGGTCGCGTGACCCGGCTCTTCATGACGCCGCTCCTGCGATCGATGAAGGCCGTGCTCGGTCATCAGCCGCTGCTCGAGTACCTCGAGTCGTTCCGTTATCCCCTGGCCGGGGAGTGCTCGATGACGACGGATCTCGTGCGAGCGAACCGCATCCCCGCAGATTGGGGGCTCGAGGTCGGTGTGCTCGCCGAGGTCTATCGCAACTGCTCGCTCAAGCGCGTTTGCCAGGTCGAGCTGGTCGAGAACTACGACCACAAGCACCAGCCGCTCTCGGAGAACGACCCGACCCTCGGGCTCCACCGCATGGTGGTCGACATCGCGAGCTCGTTGATCCGCAATCTCGCAAGCTATGGCGTCGAGTTCGACGCGGGCTTTCTCAACACCATGATCGCCGCCTACGTGCGAACCGCGCAGGATGCGATCGCACGCTATAGCGACGACGCGAAGCTCAACGGTCTGACCTTCGATCGACACCAAGAAGAACTCGCCGTCGAAACCTTCTCGCAAGCCTTGCGGCGTGCGGGTCTCGGTTTCGTGCGCGATCCAATGGGCGCACCGCAGATTCCGAACTGGAGTCGCGTGATCTCGGCGATGCCGGATTTCCTCGAGGAATTCCGCGTATCGGTCGAAGAGGATTCACGTCTGCGTTAGCGCGCGAGCGGTCGCGCCTGTGTTCGACGAACCGTCCCCCCCGACTCCGGGTGCGCCTGCGCGCCACCCAGCGGGACGGAATCCATGCTCTATCGCTACAGCGAAGTGTTTCGCACGCTGATCGGCGTGGCCGATCTCGTGTTGGTCGCGCTCGCCTGGTGTGCCGCCTACGCGATTCGGTTTCATAGCGGGCTCCCGGTGATGCGCGGGGTGCCCGACTTCTCGCTCTACCTGCAGGCCTTGATTCCGATCGTGCCGGTGTGGTTCGTCCTGCTCTACGGCCACGGTCTGTACCAACCCCAGCGCACGGGATCGTTGTTGAGCGAAGCGGGGCGCATCCTCCGCGTGGCCGCCACAGCAGTGCTCGGCCTGGTGGCGCTCAACTTCTTCGCGGGCGGTTACTTCTACTCGCGTGGCGTCGTGGCGATCTTCGCGCTGCTCGCGCCGGCCTCGATCATCGCGTTGCGCATCGCCGTGCGCTCCGGCCTGCGGGCCCTGCGCCGCCGCGGATACAACCTGCGCTACGTGCTCATCGTCGGGGGAGGGGATCTCGCGGGCGAGATCATCGATCGCATCCGCGCCCATCCCGGTACGGGGCTGCGCGTGCGCGGTGTGCTCGCGGAAGGCCCGCGCAGTCAGTCGACGCTGCGTGGGATCCCGATCGTGGGAAACTACGCGGCGCTCAAGGAGCTCGTGCGCAGCAAACACGAGCGCGTCGACCAGGTAATCCTGGCGGTCGATCGCAACGAAACCGATGCCCTCGAGAAGCTGCTCGCGGATCTCGACGACGAGGTCGTGAACGTGAACCTCGTCCCGGATCTGCTGCACGTCCTCACCCTGCACAGCTCGGTCGAGAACCTCGACGGCCTTCCGGTGATCAACCTGCGCGAAACGCCGCTGCTCGGTTGGGCGGCCATTGCGAAGCGGATCTTCGACGTGGTGACGGGCTCCATCGCGCTCCTCGTCGCGGCGCCGCTGATGGCGCTGATCGCGGGAGCGATTGCGATCACGAGCGGGCGTCCGGTGTTCTACGTGCAGGAGCGCATGGGCCTCGACGGCCGCGTCTTTTCGATGTTGAAGTTCCGCACCATGAGTCGCGAAGCGGAAGCCGATTCGGGACCCGTCTGGGCGCAGCGCGGGGATCCCCGGCGCACACGCCTCGGGAGCTTCCTTCGCCGCTTCAGTCTCGATGAACTCCCGCAGCTGTGGAACGTGATCAAGGGAGAGATGAGTCTCGTCGGGCCGCGACCCGAGAGGCCGGTCTTCATCGAGCAATTCCGCGGCGAGATCCCGGGCTATATGCTGCGCCACAAGGTAAAGGCCGGGATGACGGGCTGGGCGCAGATCCACGGTTGGCGCGGCAACACCTCCCTCCACAACCGCATCGAGCACGACCTCTACTACATCCAGCACTGGTCGCTGGGGCTCGATCTGCGAATCCTGATCCGCACCCTGTGGCGGGGCGTTTCCGATCCGAACGCCTACTAGCCGCCACTTCCTTCGAGTAGCTTCTCGACTTCACCGGCAAACTCTTCGCGAAAACGGGGAATGGAGAAGCCCTCCGCCCGGGCGCGCAGGCGGGCCGGGGCGACCTTCGCTGCCCCGGCTTCGAAGCGAGCGATCACCGAGCGCACGGCCTTCGACGTGTGGCTGTCGAAGTGGACGTTGCCGTCCTCCGCCTCGACCGTGTCGAGGGCACCCCCGGCCGCGAAGGCGATCACCGGCGTACCGGCGGCCTGGGCTTCGACGGCCACGATGCCGAAGTCCTCTTCTTGCGGATAGATGAGAGCACGAGCGCCTCGGTAGAGAGCCTGCAACTCGGCGTCGCTCACGCGACCGAGGAAACGCACGTTGTCCGGGGCATCCACTTCGAGCCGCGCGCGCATCGGGCCGTCGCCCGCGACGAGGAGCACGCGGTCGAGATCGCGAAAGGCATCGATCACCAGGTCTTCGCGCTTGTAGGGCACGAATCCTCCGACCAGGAGATAGAAGGAGTCGGGCAGCTCCAAGCCAGCGCCGACCGTGCGCGCCGCATCCGTGTCGACGGGCGGATGCACGACGCAGGCATCGCGTTCGTAGTGGCGCGCGATGCGTTCGCGCACCGCCGTCGAGATCGCGATGAAGGCGGTGACGTCCTGTGGCCCGCTGGTCGAGCGATCGAAGCGGCGAAGCAGGGCGATCAAAGGCGCTGCGAGCAACCGCTTCAACCCGCGTCCGAGATAGGCGTCCGCCTGATCCCAGATGTATCGCATCGGCGTGAGGCAATAGCAGACGTGAAGGCTCCCGGGGCTCGTTCGCACGCTCTTCGCGACCGCGTGACTGCACGAGATCACCAGGTCGTAGTCGGAGAGATCGAAACGCCGAATCGCCCAGGGGAAGAGCGGGAGCAACGCGCGGTAGTAGCGACCGATCCCGGGCAATTGCGACAACGGGGAAACGCGGATTCGATGCCGCTCGATCGACTCGGGAACCGAGCCGGGGACATGGATCAGCGTGTAGATGTCGGCGTCGGGATACAGCGAGAGGATCTGTTCGAGGACGCGTTCGCCCCCCCGCCAACCCGTCAACCAATCGTGCACCACCGCAACCCGCACGCGCGGCAGGGTAGCGGTTCGCTTTGCGTGAACGCGCTATCAGTCGCTCTGCGGAAGAGTAATTGCGAGGGCTTCCGTGAGATCACTTACGAGATGGACCTCGAGTTTTTCGAGAACGTCCTCGGGTACGTCGATCAGGTCCTTTTCGTTGCGCTTCGGGAGCACGACCGTGTCGACGCCCGCTCGCGCCGCCGCCAACACCTTGCCCTTGATCCCGCCGACGGGCAGCACCTTGCCGCGCAGGGAGATCTCTCCCGTCATCGCGATCGTTCCGCGTGACGGTCGACCCGAGAGCGCCGAAACGAGAGCCGTCACCATCGCCACTCCCGCCGAAGGCCCGTCCTTGGGAACGGCACCGGCCGGAATGTGGAGGTGGATCTCGCACGGTTCGAGCGCGCCATCGGGAAGCGAGAGTTCGCCTGCATGCGCGCGCACCCAGGAGAGGGCGGCCTCGGCCGATTCGCGCATCACGTCACCCAGCTGTCCGGTGAGGCGCAGGCGGATGCCCCTGCCGCCGTCCATGCGTCGGGCTTCGAGGAAGAGGATCTCGCCTCCGTGGGCCGTCACGGCGAGGCCCACCGCCGTTCCCGGCACGGCATCGCGTTCCGCGCGTTCGTGTTGATGGGGCGGGGCGCCGAGGGCTTCGCTCACGAAGTCGGGATCGATCACGATCGCATCGGTCGATTCGGGATCCATCGCCACGCGATGGGCGACCTTGCGCATCAAGGTCGCGATGTGGCGTTCGAGGTTCCGCACCCCGGCTTCGTTCGTGTACTCCATCACGACCCTCTCGAGGGCGTCGTCCTGGATCGAGAGACGCTTGGTCGTGAGCCCGTGGGCTTCGAGTTGCTTGCCGACGAGATGGCGACGACAGATTTCGAGCTTCTCGCGCTCGGTGTATCCGTTGATCTCGATCACCTCCATGCGATCGAGCAGGGCCGGTGGGATGGTCGCCAGGGTGTTCGCCGTGGCGATGAAGAGAACGCGCGAGAGATCGAAGGGCACTTCCATGTAGTGATCGCTGAAGGCGTGGTTCTGCTCGGGGTCGAGCACCTCGAGCAGCGCCGAAGAAGGATCGCCGCGGAAGTCGCTGCCCAGCTTGTCGAGTTCGTCGAGGACGAACACCGGGTTGCGCGTCCCCGCCCGCTTCAGACTCTGGATGATGCGCCCCGGCATCGACCCCACATAGGTGCGTCGATGACCGCGGATCTCGGCTTCGTCGCGCACACCACCCAGCGAAGCGCGGGCGAATTTGCGCTCCATGGCGCGTGCGATCGAGCGGCCAAGGGAGGTCTTCCCGACCCCGGGCGGTCCCACGAAGCACAGGATCGGCGCCTTCGCGTCGGGGGCGAGCTTGCGCACGGCGAGGAACTCGAGGATGCGCTCCTTCACCTTGTCGAGGCCGTGGTGATCGTCGTCGAGCACCTGACGCGCGGCGATCAGGTCGAGCTTGTCCTCGGTCTGCTCGTTCCAGGGCAGATCGAGGATCCACTCGAGATAGGTGCGGATCAGGTGTCGATCGGGGGCGTGTTGGGGAAGCGCGCTCAAGCGCTTGAGTTCGCGTTCGGTGTGCTCCTCGACCTCGGCGGGGAAGTCCTGGGCCTCGAAGCGTTCGCGCAGCTCGTCGACCTCGCGAAGCCCCGCATCGCCTTCTCCGATCTCGGCCTGGATTTCCCGCATGCGGCTGCGCAGCATCTTCTCGCGCCGCTTCGGGTCCATGTCCTCGTCTTCGGCTTCGCCGCGCAGGGCCTGCTGGGTCTCGGCGATCGTGACCTCGCGCTCGAGATGCTCCTCGATCAGGCCGAGGCGCTGGGCCGGGTTGGCCTCCTCGAGCAATCGCATGCGCTGTTCGGGAGCCAGGGGAAGGTTCGAAGCGACGAGATCCGCGAGCATGCCCGCAGTCGGAATGCCGGCGATGAACATCTTCCATTCGTCGGGCAGGTCGTCGCGCAATTCGATCACGCGTTGGGCCAACATCACGACCCGCCGCCAGGTGCCCTCGGCCGCGGTGCCGTCGATCGGCACGTCTTCCATCGGCGTGGCGCGCACCACGACGTGGGGTTCGCTCGCGAGTTGGCGTCCCACCCGCGCACGAGAGACACCGGCGACCAGGGCCTGCTTGCCCTCGCCGCGGGCGTCGATGATGCGCAACACCCGCACGATGGTGCCGACGCCGTGCAGGTCGTCGAGGGTCGGCTCCTGGGTATCCGGATCCTCCTGGGTCGCGAGCAGCATGAAACCGTCGTGACCGGCGTGATCGAGGGCCGAAAGCGACTTCCGGCGACCGATCGCGAGCGGGACCGTGACGCCGGGAAAGACCACCACGTCGCGCACGGGGATCAGCGGCAGGGTGGCGGGGATGTCGAAGACCTCCTCACCCGGGCCCACGACCCGATGGGTCGAAGGTTCTTCTTCGCTGCCGATCGGCCGCCCGACCGGGGCGTCGTTTCCGTTCTCGTCGCTCACAGGGCTCCCTTCTCGATACCTGCCAAGAGGCGCCGAACGCTAAACGCGGGTCGACCCGGGTCAAGTCGTCGACCGCGAACTCGTCAGCTGCGGCAGAAGTGAGCGCCAACGCCGCCCAAAGCATGCGGCGGCAAAGAGGAAAAGCGCGAATGGTGCCCGGGACTGGAGTCGAACCAGCACGTCCTTGCGAACACTAGATCCTGAAGTCTCACTAACTCATCGAGATCGTTAAAGAAACGAGCTTCTTGTAGCAAGTTTGTAGCACGTGCCAAGCCCACTGCTGACGAATCAACCCGGGGAAAGAGATCAAGCTCAAGAGATCGTTGCTCTCAGCGCAGCCCAGAGCGTCTGATGAGCACTCCTGATTGATCCGCGGACTATGAAACGAAGTGCAGAGTTGGACGCTGGATTCCCCAACTTGAGCAACTGAAGAGGGACTACTGGACTCTCCCGCGGATGACGCAGCGTTAGCAGCCAATTCACGCGATTCAAGGTGGCACGCTGCTTGCTCTTCCCAGCTCCGATTATCCGTCCCGCTGACGCCTTCGAGCGACGCGTCCAGAAGAAGTTGCTCCCAACTTTGGTCCAACAGGGCCAGAGCAGGGAACTGCTTCGTTTCCTGCTCGCCGGAAGAAAGGGACGAACAATGTCCAAAGATAAGCGCACGTGCGAGATCCTCGGGATCAACTACGAGGAATTCAACAAGGTCAAGAGTTCACTGGTTCGCGGTGTCGGAAAGCTCGAAATTGATTTGTTCGAGAAGTTCGACGGCGAGGAAATTTCAGTTCCTCAACTGATCCAGGAACTCGGTCTCGAAGACGATCCGCAAGCAATGCAGAAAACGGATCGGATCCGGAACGCAGTTCACAAATACAAGAAGAACCTCGAACAGTGGGAGGCCGACGAGAACCTCGCGATGCCAACCATCGAAGGTCAAGCCAATATCGGGGCAAGCATCAACGATGAGCGTCCTGCCGAAGCCCCTGCGGAGAAGGACGACGACGAAGCAGCGTAAACTTCCATTTCATCACCTTTAGTACCAAAGAGAGCCCCTCAGATTCGTCTGGGGGGTTTTCTTCATTGCGCGCCGTCAAGAGACCACTCTGACATCGCATCCAAACCACTCAGTCTCCAATTTCCGGATCCCGGAACATCATGCGAAGCGCGCGAACCAAACCAGAGAGCCCACCAGCTCGCGTTCGACCAGAAATCGATGCGATATCCGACACATTCGGCCCCGCCAACCCACTCAATCCGGGCTCAGCTCGAAGCCGGAGGTGCGGGTGAATCGCAGAAGATCGTTCTTGGCCACAATTGCTTTCATCCTCTCGAGTACCGGGCTCCCACCAACTGATGCAGTTGCGTTTACCATGACACTAGGCCCTGTGCCCGGCACGCAAGTCACTGTGGCCTGTTGCCAATCTCCGCTGCCCGACGAGACCCATTGGTCGCCACGCGAGTTGCCGGAGCAATTCACGACGACGGTTGGAGATGGCAGACATCATTCTCTGTCGACGTACGACCTCTCGAACGATCGTCTTGCGATCGATGTGCAACACGCGCTTCCCATGGGCGAGCACGGATCGACACGCTCCTATGGTTCGATCTTCTTTTCAGTGGACGAAGATGTTCTCTATGACGCGGCGGGAGCATACTCGGCGATCAACGCCGCAGGCCGTCAGATTGAGTTACAAGCTTGGCTTGCCGACGTGACCGAAGACCCCGTAGGTGCAACCGTATTCGTGAGTGTCCAGGAAAGTCGCTCATCATCGAATGTCGACCTCGTGCTGGGAGCCAGTCAAGGCGACCACGACAACGTTCGAATCGGCGACTTGGCCGGAACACTCACATCGGGTCGTCGCTATCGGTTTTCCTACTTCACGAGGCTCAGCTCTCAGCCTCCGTTCGACGGCTTTGATGGCGACGCTTCAGCGTCGGGATTCGTTTCACTCGACCTTTCCGAAATTCCTGAACCCTCGACCGCAACGCTCATTGGAGTCGGACTCGTCGCACTGGGGCTTCGGCGCAGAGTCATCCTTCTGAAGTTGTAATCTGGGCGCAATTCGAACGCGCGACGTCCAGCTTCGGAGATTGGTACGAGCTACGTGGGAAGAGATCTGGGACAGGGAGGGAAGCAACCCTATCGCAGCACCCCGTCATTGCTCTGACCTTGATCTCTTTGTCGCTGCCGTGCCCACGTAGTGCCTTTGACTTCGCAACAGCTGTGACTCGGTGTAGTTTCCCATCGCTGAGATGGGGAGGAGCAAACTGCACTTCTTCTCAAGATCTGCCACGGGGGTCTCCTGGAGTCGAGAGATATCCGGATCTTAGCGTTCGCATGACCCACTCGGAGAAACCTGCATCCGGTGCGGCTTAGCGCAGAGTCTCCTGGCTCTCACGTCTCGATCCGAACTCCAGCCAATCAAGCGCTTCGACTAGTGACCGGAAGACTCGCGTCTCTCCCTGCCGATCTTCGCGCAACTGCTCAAACATGCGAGCAATTCCGTAGAGGTGGTCGCTCTTGACGACCACCGCCCGCCGAACGTAGTCCCCCAGCAGGTCATACTGCGAGTACTCCTGCACCCCCGCTGTTGTGAGCAGTATCTCATCCACCGCCAGAGTGTCGACCAGGTGATCGAACTCGGGTTGGATTCCGGGGGTCTCGCGAATCGATCGCGCCACGTTGCGCACGTCGTCATCGGTGAGAGTTCCGTAGCAAAGGAACTCAACCAACTTGCGCGAAGCATCAACTCGAATATGAACCGGCATAAGCGAATTGAACGATGATTCGAATCATTCTTGGGCGCTGGCACGAAAGATAGTCATGAATGATCTGGCCGGCAACGAATCGCGCACCCACGGTGCGAGTGATAATCAAGATCGACCACTGAGGCATGACGTCGCAATGCGACTCAGCGATCGCTCAGAGTCAATTTGCCCCGCAGTGAAAGGAACAACCCGTGCGGAGAATTCAGAAGCAAGCCCAACCAATGCGAGTCAACGAGACTCGCCGCCGCGCCGGAGATCGCCACTACTCCAGACGCCGCTCCGCTTGTCCCTGCGGAGGAGTAGCAGTCGCCATCCTCAAGACTTCCGATCTACGCGTCTGTCGCGAGTGTCACGTCGGGATGTATCCCCGTCCGAAAGGAGGACCCCGGAAGCCACGAGTGTTCGTCCATCCCGACGACGTACCAAGGGTTCTAGCCGGTGGTCTTGACTCGCGCAAAGGTGCCGACGACCGGAGAGGATGAGATCAGTACTCCCGGATTCGGGCTCGCATGTTGCAGTACTGCGCGGCTCCGTAGAGATCCGGAAACAGAGTCGAGTGATTGATATTCATTCGATTGAGAGTCTGGAGACAACCTTCTCGGTCGTTGTCTGGAATGATGACTTTGATCACCAGATAGCCTGTGCCGCGATCCTCAGCATGCGGAACCAGCCGAATGATCCAGTCGGAAACCGTGTCATTCAGCGGTGAGTACGAAAAGAGCCCCGCCTGATTGACGAGTCGGGGATTGTCATCCATTCGTGGCCGGATAAATCGACATCGGTCGAAGAGTGGGAGGTTGGGAAACTTCTCTTGGTAGACCTGGGATAACCACTCGGTTGCGTCTGCGTGAATTGCGTAGATAACGCGGTTATCGGTCGGGTCCGGGCCTTCCTTGTAGAACGCGAAATAGAGTGCAACGAAGGGAGATTCGGTCCAGTCAAGGAGTGGAGTGTCGAGCCCGTGATGTTGCCCGAGCGCCCACCATTCGTCTTCATTCAACACCGGTGGATTGGGGCCGCGCCGCCCTCGGACCGCCAACTTGAAATTTTCCAAGTGACCGCTGAGCGCTTCGAACTGAACCTGCGGTCCCTGGGCGGAAATTCCCTGCTTCTGAAATTGCCTTGCGATCGTTGATTTCAACACCCAGTCATCACGTCGATGCCCGCGCCAAGCGTAATTCTTGAACATGGCCATCTTGTCCCGAACGAAGTCCGGGAACTGCCGCCAAGTCTTCAGATGCACTTCTGCGTAACCCGGTAGTTGGTTCGTGAATTCCAATCTCTGTCCCCTGAACGCGGCCGAGACTAATCCTATCACTCAGCCAAAGGAGCATCCGATCACCGAAATCGAAGCCGCTATTCAAAGACTCCGGACCACACTCGCCCGAGGACTCCAACGCTCCCGAGAGCGCCTAGAACGAGCCCAGTCAGATCTCGACGAGATTCGGCTACGGAAGCGCGAAGTCAGAGGGAAAGCGACGGGAAGTCGACGCAATTCGAGATCGGAGCCCTAGCGCTTGTGATCAACATCCATTGCGGCCGCGACGAAATAGTCAACCGCCTTGGTCGCAGCCTCGTGCCAAGTCCTCTCGACCTCGGGGCTGAACTCGGGATCACATTCGCGGACCGCATCGATCAGACTGGTCATCCAGTGCCGATAGAGCGCTCGTGGAATGTTCATCTCGCTGGGACCATGGCTTCGCGCCCCACGTTCCAGCGCCGTTCTCGCTAGATCATCTCCCAGAGAGAACTGAACGACCGCTGTCTGCATACTCCGCAGCGCCGCTTTGTGCTTCCGCAGATTGGTGTCAACGAAGAACGAAGGAATCATGGGGTGACGCGCGAGGAATAGTTCGAAGTGCCGATCGACTAGCTTCCTCGTCCGAAGACATCGACTGTAGCTGTCTCTTAGTCCAGTCATCCTGGGTGCACCCTCCCAGCATTCCCGACAGTGCTGACACACTACTGGAGCACCTGGATGCGCTTGTCGGTGAGTGCGTTCATCTCTTGAGGCGCTTCCTCGCTGGTTGAGATCGAGAATGAATCTTCGGCTCAAAGTCAACAATGTCACCTAGCCAAAGGAGCACCTCATGAACAGAACATCAGCCGCAATACTGAGACTTCGGATCACACTCGCCCGAGGACCCCGGCGCTCTCAAGCCCGAGTACGCCAAGCCCAACTGGATTTGGAGAGAATCCAGAATCGAAGGCTGGGAAACAATGACGAGCGACGCGCTCAACTCAATCGACGCTGAAACAGGCCGGTGTCGATGGATGGTGGTCCCTGCCAACAACCGGGTCCTGATAGGTGTTAGGCCACGGGATCCGGCTAGACGATCATCTGGAAGAGCTGGCGGCCCGTTGGGCTAAAGGGGTTCACCTTAGGCAGCTGTAGGTGCTCGGGGACCGATTGAGCTGGGCCAGATCGCTCTCGCGGAATCGTGGCTGTGAAGAAGCGGGCAGCGGCAGATGCCGCTTCAGTCTCGTCTATTGAAGAGAGATGCGACAAAAACAGGATTTCCCCTTGTGGAGCGGATATCTCCGCTTGGACACGGCTGACACGGACGTGCTGTGCGAGGCCGGAAACAGCACTAGAGATGGTGACGCCGCTAAAGATACTGACGAGAGGATCGACATCGATCAGACCGCTGGAGCAGTAGGACAGCGTCCCAGCGATCCACGACGCCGGATCGCGAAAGACGTGGAGGAACTGATCGAATCCGGAACGCTTAAGGCCCTGCGGCACAGGTGCAGCAAGCTCAATGGAACCATCGCCAGAAGCGTAGCGCTCCAGTACTGCACGGACCTCGCGTCCGACCTCGTCAGTGTCGACCTTCTCGTTCAAACTCGCCGCCAAATCAGTTGATCACCAGCGGCGATTCTACTGCAATTTTTCACACAACCGACACTGTCACGAGTCCTTGATGAAATTCACCGGGAGTCGCACAAGACTCCGCTCTCAAGGGGCTTTCCCAATCCACTCGAAGAGGAGGTGACCACCAATCGACGTACCACTAGCCGAGATTGAAGCCCTCGCAGCCTCGGTCCTGAGCCGAAAGCACGCCCTCTTTGACGACGTGTACCACGAGGGAGTCAGAGCCTACTTGGAAGGGCCCACGACCCTGAAGAACGCCGAACGAGCGATGCGTGTCTTCCTGAAGTCCGATCGGAAGTACCAGAAGCACCACGCCTCCTTCCCCCGCATCGAAGAACTCTCTGCGCAGAATGACGAATACTTCAACAGACTCCCCATCGATTCGGTGTCCCAGACGCTCCTGGATCGCTTGCCAGCGCTTGAACGAGACGTCCTGGAGCTGCGGACTGGGGTTAGATGGAAACCCCGCCAGAAGCGAACGTGACACCGCCAGTATGCTCAACGTACCAAGGAGCACGGTTCACGATTGTTTCCATCGTGCGATCTCAAGACTGAAGAAGATGACCAGTGAGTTGATGGAGGAGAAGTAGGACGTTTTTCGCGGCCGCGAAAAATTCCCTCACGCCAGGTCAAACAGATCGCTTCTCATCCGGCCACGTAGAACGAGGGTGAGAGGGAAGAGCACTCTCTCCAGCGGCAAGTCCCTCGTAGCGTGAATGAGCGAACCATCTTCCTGACTTAGACGTTCGACCCGAGTGGTACTTGTCGCTTCAAAGACGGAACCTCGCTCTCTCCCCGTGGTTGGTACTGGATCTCAGACTTCAACCGGGGGATCAGGACTCAGCCGAGACGATTGCGCTTGATTGCCAAGCAACACAGTCCGAGCGACAGAAGTAGCGCAGTCGAGGGCTCTGGAACTGCGGCAGTGCTCACCGTGAAGAATCCAGCGTTATCGGCATAGTGGTTGTCATTGAGAGCGAGATACAGATATCCCGTGTCGTTCGCGATCCCAGAGAAGCTTGAACCGACGAGGAACTCATCTCCGAGATCAGTTGGACGGATCCGGCTGCGTACAACTCGCTCCCGCTGACAACCCCCGGTGAGCAAACTTTCAACTTCAGCACGTCTATTCCGGCTGAGCCGGAGGATCGATGGGTGGGATTCGTAATCGAGGGAGATTGGTTCGACGCGGACCACTTCTCAACCCATCGGATCATTGTGGAGACGATAAGCGATTTGGTGTCGGTCCAGAATGCGTATCCCGAAAACACGACGGGAAGCATGCTCCACGCGTCAAAAAATCCGGCGGCGCAATTCGAAAACTCCTTCGTCGGCTACTACTACTCCAAATGGGATCTCCCATCTCTATACAGAAATGGTTCCCAGTTCGAACTGACCGAACCTTTCCCCAGAGCGTTCGGAAACACGATGCAGTTCGATGGCGACGAACCCCTGGTGTGGACGACGGATGTCCCGACTTCCTACGGAAGCACGCAGTACGGAGCGGACCACGAACTTACTGGGGACATCGCTTCGGAACTACAGAGTTGGATCGATTCCGAGCACTACGATCCCAGCACAGGGAAGTATTGGCTGGGCTTGCTCTTCGATAAGCAGTCCGGAGTCAATATCCAGTACAGATTCTATGGACCCGCAGGAGCGCAAACGGCTCCCAAGATCACGATTCATTGGCACCCGCGCAGAATCAACGTGGTTTGAACCAGCACAAGAAAGGAGACGAGGAGAAGAACACCGTGAGCGAACCCGACAGAACGCTACTGCATTGGATGACGAGGATTGACGAACGACTGGAGAAGATCGACGACAAACTCGATTCCAAGGTCGGGAAGGATGATCACGGAACGCTGGAAGAGCGCATCGGAGACATCGAGAAGAAGACCGAGCGCTTAGCAATCAAGCAAGCAGGAATCGCTGCTTCCATGAGCGCAGTCGCGGTCTGGTTCAAGGCTCACTTCTTCGGTCAGTAATCCCAACAATCGAGCGAACTACGAACCCCGTTTCGAGTCGAGCAATCGACGTCGTCGCGGGGTTCTCTGCATTCCGAGACCGACGAGACCGAGGGAGAGGAGTCCGAGACCGAGGGGTCCCACTGACGGAACGGGAGGGTCAGCAAACACCGTAATCTCGACGTTGTCGAATCCCCCGCTGCGTGTGTTCACAGCCGAAGCTCCGGAGTTTTCGGTTGAAACTCCAAACTGAATTGGGGCTCCCGAACCCGATAGATCGAGGGACTGAGTGCTCGGGTTGTCCTCGATCGTATCGGGAACGTACGTCAACTCTGACAAATTGACCGTGAACTCGCGGGTTTCGAAACCCACGCCGGCTGGATGACAAAATCTACCGCTGTCGAGCGACCACGCGCGATACAGCTCCCCACCTTGCTCCGCCACGAGACCAAAGCAGATGCGGACGAAGGGAAAGGGAGCCGGGTCTACAAATCCATCAATTGAAAACTCGACCCTGAGAAATTCCGAGTGGTCTTCGGGCGCGAGCACGAGTCCGTCAATGTAGTGGGCGACGAGGATGTTTTGATCGAACGTATGTTCGAAGCTTCGATATGCGCCGGGATTTCCTCCACTGACTTCCGTCTGGCTCACGAAGGACGCAGATCCGTCCGTATATCCAAGTTCGCTACTCCAATCGGATGAATCGAAGTCTCCGTCAGAAAACGAAATGAGTTGAGCGGAAGCAGGGTCTGAGAACGCCAACAGTGAAATCAGCACAACAAGTCCAACGCGCAGCACTATCATGAGGATCCCCTCCCAAGAGTCCAACTGCTAGAAGAACAGGAGACGCAATATTACGTCACGCCCCGCGGGCGGGGCAGAAGCAAAGATGAGAAAAGCCCCCGTTTCACCGGGGGCTTTTTCGTTGGAGCGGACTCTTCTTGCGATTGGCTGATTTTCTCGGGGCGCGAATCAATCAGTCGAAATCAATCCCCCAAGCACTTCCGTTGACTTCTTCAGTCTCTCGCTGTCGGTGTGCGCATAGAGCATTGTCGTTGATGCGTCTGCGTGTCCCATGATCGTCCGGACGGTTTCAATATCCATCCCAGCTCCGAGCATCCTGGAACAGACGGTGTGACGAATCCAATGGGAAAGGGGAGTCCCCTTGGAATACAGACCGCAGCGCTCGAAGAGCTTCCTCAGATTGACGCAGGCAGCTTGCTTGCGAAGAACGCGTCCACGGTTGTCAGCGAAGACGTACGGGGTGGACGACTGTTCGAAGCGAGACTTGAGATAGTTGATCACGCTGGTTGGTACATAGACTTCCCGTTCCTGATAGGACTTGGGGCTCCAATTCTTCTTGGCTGTGACGGCGAGCTTTCCCTGATCCCAGTACACGTCCCTCCACGTCAGATTGACTGCTTCCGAGATGCGAAAACCCGTAGTCGAGAGGACGAGGATCAGGCCGTAGTAGGGCTCCTGCGCATTCTTGAGGAGCTTCTGGAAGTCCGTATCAGCGAGCAGTCGCAAGGAACGCTTCTTGGCGACGCGTAGGAGCTTGATCCGGACGGGGAGCTTCTCCAGTACTCCGGACGCTACGGCGTAGTTCAGAGCAGCACGCAGATACGTCAGATTCGAATTGACGGTCCGGTCTGCGACTTCCCGACGGCGCAGGAGAATGAAGCGATCCACGTCCGCAGCAGAGAGTTCGTGGACATCCAGGTTCCCCAGGATTCGGATCAGATGTCCCGAGGCGACTTCCGCTTGCTGGATGCTGGAGAACTTGGAGCGGGCGATTTGTCCCCGGCAGTACGCTTCCAAAACGGACCGGAGGGGGAGCTTTTCGTCCTGGACTTGATCTCTTGCAGCGAGGAATTCGACCGCTTCCTCGCGAGTATCTCCCGCGGATTTCTGGACTCTCTTTCCAGTCTTCTCGTCTCTGTAGGAAACCCACCAGCGGGAACCCCGACGATAGATCGAAGGCATGGACCCGGATCCTCTGTAGCAACTCCTTGCTACATCCGTGCGAAACGGAGCGAAGGAGTCAGCTCGGCTGGGATTTCAACGGGTCAGTAAGTCTTCGGAACTACTGAAGAAAAGGAATGGTGCCCGGGACTGGAGTCGAACCAGCACGTCCTTGCGAACACTAGATCCTGAATCTAGCGCGTCTACCAATTCCGCCACCCGGGCAGCGGCGGCGGAAGCTAGGCTGCCGTCGCTTTGGCGTCAATTGTCGATCCGTTCGGGTCGGGCGAAGCCCGGCTCCCCATCGAGTCATCACCCACATGAGCGGATCCGCGAAGGGATCGAAGATCGAACGCAGTGCCATCGTCGACGCCCTTCGTCGATCTCGGCACCAGGTCGTCACCCTCGACGCGTTGCTCGTCATGCTGACTCGCGCGGGAGGGCGCGGGCGCTCTCGGGGTGCCCGCAAGGCGCTGCTCGCCCACTTGCGAAGACTCGTTCGCGAGGGCGAAGTCGAGCGGGTGATCGGCGGCTATCGACTCGCTCGCGCGGATGGTCTCGTCGAAGGCGAGGTCCAACAGGTCGACGCGAAGGGCGAAGCCGTGGTGATCGACGCGCGCGACCATCCGTGGACGGTCGCGACCTATGACGACGTGCAGCCTGGGGCGCGCGTACTCGTCGCCCCTACCGACTTCGAGGCATCGCGCGGAAGTCTGGTGCAACGACTCGACGCCCCCGGTGATCACTGGGTCGGGATCGTGCGCGCGGGGGGGCGGCGCGAACCCTGCCTCGTGGCGTATCGCGGACGCGATCGCTTTCGTGTCGCGATCGCCCACCGAGACCTCGGCGGTGCGCGCGACGGCGAGGTCGTCGTCGCCGAAGCCGTCGAGGGAAAGCGGCGCAAGCGGGGAGGCCCCGTCGCCCCCCGCGGTCGCGTGGTGGAGCGATTGGGAAGACCCGGCGACCCCGAAGCCGACTTTCGCGCGATCGTGTTCAACCATCGCCTGCCCGTCGACTTCAGCGCGCAGGCGTTGGCCGAAGCCGACGCGGCGGCGCGCGAGGGCGAGCGCATCGATTCGCGCATCCTGGAAGCGCGCCTCGACCAGCGGGAACAGCCCTATCTCACGATCGACCCCGCCACCGCACGCGACCACGACGATGCCGTCTTCGTCGAAGCGGGCCGCGGTAGCGACGATGCCCTAACCCTGTGGGTCGCGATCGCGGACGTATCGCACTTCGTGCAGCCGGGAAGTGCCCTCGACCGCGAAGCCCTGCGGCGAGGCAACAGCGTCTACTTCTGCGATCGCGCCGTGCCCATGCTGCCCGAACCGATCAGCAATGATCTCTGTTCGCTTCGCGCGGGCACCGATCGACTCGCCGTCGCGGTCTCGATGCAGGTGCTGCGCGACGGCCGCGTGAAGGGCGCGCGCTTCCACGCCGCGGTGATTCGCGTCCGCGAGAACCTCTCCTACGAAGCGGTGGCGGACACCATCGAGGGTCGCAGCGAGGCGAGCGCCGAGTTCGACGAAGAAGTGCAGGCGCAGCTCGAGGCCCTCTCCGAGATCGAGCGTCGCCTCGGGCGCCGCCGCTTCGAGCAGGGCTCGATCGACTTCGATCTGCCCGAGAGTGAAGTCGTCCTCGATTCCGAGGGGCAACCCACCGCGATCGAACGGCGCGAACGAACCCGAGCGCACCGCGCCATCGAGGAGGCCATGCTGGCCGCCAACCGAGCGGTCGCCCAGTGGCTGATCGGGGGCGATCGCGGCGCGATCTTCCGCGCCCACGACCCGCCGGCGCCCGATCGCCTCGACGAGCTGCGCGAAGAACTCGCCCGCTTCGACCTGCTCGACCGCGGACAGCAGGGCCCCCTCGATTCCAAACAGATCCACCGCGCCTTGAAGCGCGCCCGTGGACGCCCCATCGCCGAGCGGGTCAACATGCTCGCCCTGCGCAGCATGACCCAGGCCCGCTACTACGAGGACAATCGCGGGCACTTCGCCCTCGGCTTCGAGGCCTATCTCCACTTCACTTCACCCATTCGGCGCTATGCGGACCTCGTGGTGCACCGGGTGGTGAAACACGCCATCGCGTCCGATCGCTACGAACTCGATCGCCACACCGCTTCGGCGGAGGCGCGCGCGCAGATCTCGCGTTTCATCTCCCAGCGCGAGCGCGTGGCCATCCAGGCCGAGCGCGACAGCCTCGATCTCAAGAAGTGCGTGTTCATGCGCGACCACGTCGGCGAGAGCTTCTCCGGTCACGTCACGGGCGTCGCCACCCACGGGCTCTACATCACGCTGGTCGAGCACGATGTCACGGGGCTCGTTCCGAGCGCGGCGCTGGGCTTCGGGCTCGAACTCGACGAGCGGGCCCAGGCGATCCGCGTGCGGCGTAGTGGCGCGCGCTACGCCCTTGGCGATGCCCTCGAAGTCGGCGTCGAAGACGTGAACGTCGAACGCGGCTGGATTCGCTTCCAGCTCCTGCGCGACGGCGAGCCCGTGGAGGAGCCGCGCGACGAGAGGCGGGGGAAGGGCGAGAGAGGAAAGAAGGGCGATCGCCTCAGAAAAGGGCGTCGCGCAGGGCGGAAAGCTCGTCGGAAGCCCTCTCCCAATCGCGGTAGAGGTCGTCGATGACCTGCTGCTGCGCGGCGCGCTCGGCGTCGAGTTCCTGAAGTCGCTCGGCATCGCTCGCGATCGCGGGATCGGAGAGCTTCCAGCCGAAGACTTCGAGCTTCTCTTCCTCACTGGCGATCCGGGCTTCGAGTTTCTCGAGCTTGCGCGCGACGCGGTCGTGGTTCTTCTTGCGTTCGCGCTGGGCCGCGCGCTCGGCCTTGCTCGCGTGCGGACTCTCTTCGCTCGGGGTGTCTTTCGTCTCGGCCGGTCCGGGCGAGGGAGCGACCGCCGCTTCTTCGCTCGACTGGCGCTGTGCGGCCCGGCGCGCGAGGAAGTCGTCGTAGTTCCCGATGTTGTCGTCGAGCACGCCGTGATTCACCTCGACGACGCGGGTCGCCAGCGCATTGATGAACGCGCGGTCGTGGGAGACGAAGACGAGGGTGCCCGTGAACCCGGCGAGCGCCTCTTCGAGGACCTCGCGCGAAACGATGTCGAGGTGGTTCGTCGGTTCGTCGAGCACCAGCAGGTTGGCGGGCCGCAGCAACATCCTGGCGAGGGCCACGCGCGCCTTCTCGCCCCCGGAGAGCACGCCGATCTTCTTGTCGACGTCGTCCGCGCTGAAGAGAAAGGCCCCGAGGTGGCCGCGCAGGCGCGGGAAGTCGTCGAGCTGGGCGTCGCGTTCGAGTTCGGCGAGCACCGTGGCCTCGGGGTGGAGGGCTTCGAGTTGATGCTGGGCGAAGAAGGCCACTTCGACGTTGTGCCCGGGCGTACGTTTTCCGCCGTCGATGTCGAGGGCCCCCGCGATGATGCGCAGCAGCGTCGACTTGCCGGCGCCGTTGGGCCCGGCCAACGCCACGCGGTCGCCGCGACGGATCTGTAGATCGACCCCCGCGTAGACCACGTTGTCGCCGTAGCGCTTGTGGATGCCTTCGAGGTTCATCACGACTTCGCCCGAGCGCGGCGGCGCCGGGATCTTCATGCGCATGCGACGCTCGTTCTCCGTCGCCACTTCGATGCGCTCGATCCGTGCCAAGGCCTTGATGCGGCTTTGCGCCTGCTTGGCCTTGGTCGCCTTGGCGCGGAAGCGCTCGACGAAGCGCTCCATCTGCGCGATCTCGCGATCCTGGTTCTGCTTGCGCGCGAGCAGGTGTTCGCGCAGCTCCTGTCTCTGCTGCAGGTAGCGGTCGTAGTTGCCCTCGTAGACCGTGAAGCGTCCGGTGCCGTCGACCTCGGCCACGCGCGTCGCATGGCGCCGCAGGAAGGTGCGGTCGTGGGACACGATCATCACCGCGCCGTCGAAGTCGGCGATGGTCTCTTCGAACCACTGGATCGCGGGCAGGTCGAGGTGATTCGTGGGTTCGTCGAGCAGCAGCACGTCGGGTTGGGAGAGGAAGAGCTTGGCGAGCTCGACGCGCATCAACCAACCGCCGCTGAAGCTGCTGAGCGGCCGCTTCCTGGCCTCTTCGTCGAAGCCGAGACCCGCGAGCACTGCGGCGACGCGGGCCTCGCGCTCGTAGCCTCCGCCGTGTGCGAAATGGGTGCTGACGCGGTCGTAGCGTTCGGCGACGGCCGCGGGGACTTCGTCGCCCCGCGCCCCGGCGGCTTCCATCTGGCTTTCGAGATCGCGCATCTCGCCTTCGAGTTCGTCGAGGTGGGAGAGCGCGCGCGCCGCTTCCTGCTGGACGCTGTGTTTCTGTCGAGGATCGATCTCCTGGCGCAACATGCCGACGCGAACGCCGCGTGCGAAGTGCACCTCCCCGCGATCGGCCACGTCGTCGCCGGCCACGATGCGAAGCAGTGTCGACTTGCCCGCACCGTTGGGACCGACCAGACCCACGCGATCGCCGCGCCCCAGGCCGAGGGATGCCTCGGCGAAAAGGGTGCGGCCCGCGATCTGCTTGGTGAGGTCCTGGAGGCGAATCAGCACGGGTGTCACGGGGAGCGCAGCGAGTGCGCAGGGCTGGGGGAGGGCGCGCGTACCGTAGCAGCCCGAAATGACTCTGCGTCGCGTTGGATGCACGCCTCGCGATTGTGGCGTCGAGAACGCCGAGCCTGCATGATCGGTCGACGCATGCGCACGCTCTCTTCCCAGGTTCGCTACGCCATCTGCGGCATCTTCGACCTCGCCTACAACGCCGATCTCGAACCCGTACAGCTGCGCGTGATCGGCGAGCGCCAGAACATTCCGCCGCGTTATCTGGAGCAGATCTTCCAGCGCTTGCGGCGCGCGGGATTGGTGGCGGGCAAGCGCGGGCCCGGCGGCGGTTACACGCTGGCGCGCGGCACCTCGGAGATCACCCTGCGCGATGTGGTCGAAGCCGTCGAAGGACCCTTCGAAGAAGAAGCCCGTGGGGCCGACGACGCCCCCTCTGGCGACGATTGCGCCTGCGGACCCGACTTCCTGTGGCCGAGCCTTGCGGCGCGCTTCGCCTCACTGCTCGAGGAAACGACGATCGAAGATCTGTGCCAGGAATCTGCGCGCCGAGGCATCAAGCGCGCCTCGGCGGAATACCTGACCTATCAGATCTGAAGCATCGGGTCGGTTTTCAACCTCTGTTTCGGTGTCGTGTAGACGTCAGTCGAATCGATCTTTCACGAATGAGATCGAGCACGCACTTCGAATCGCGATGGGCATCGCCGTCAAACTGCGTAAACTGTCGAGCTATCGCGATCTCAGGGGGTGGTTGGCCTCCAGGGTGAGTGCCCACACATTCGCCGGGTCGCAACGTTCGACATCCGACGAGTACCACGAGCCTTGTCCGACTCCGCGCACACCGCAGACGACCCAATCGTCGATGAAATCGTCGGCGAAGAGACCGCGCTCCTCGAACGCGTACGCACGGCCCTCGCGGCGATGCCCCAGGCTCGCGCGGCTTCCCAGGCGCCGCTGGTGCGCGAACTCGAACGCCTGCGCGAGCACCTGATTTCGGGGGATGAGGCCAAGGATCAATCGGCGCTGCTCGAGCAATATCACCACCAGTCGGCGGTCCTCGATCAGTTGCAGCGCGCGGGCCAGCCGGATCAGGTCGACCCCGACTCTCCGTACTTCGGGCATCTCTGCCTCGAAGAAGGCGACGCGATTCGCGAGCTCTGCCTCGGCAAGACGACCTGCCTCGCCAAGGGCGTGCGCATCGTCGATTGGCGCGATGCGCCGATCTCGAAGATCTTCTACCGCTACGCCCAGGGCGAAGACTTCGACGAAGAGATCGCCGGCCGCGAGCGCGAAGGCATCGTCAAGGTGCGGCGGATGGTGCGCATCCGCGACGGCGAACTCGAGCGCATCCAGGCACCCGAAGGTGACTTCGTACGCGATGCCGCGGCCCCCGAGCGTTGGCTGCGGCGGCGCAGCGAGAAGCCCCGCCTGGCGGGGGGCGAAGAGGCATCGCTGCGTGCCCACGACGTCGGCGAGGCCCACGGTCGAAAGCTCGGCAGCGATCCGACGGGACGCGCGGCTCGGGTCGACAAGCATCTGCCCGAGATCACCGGGCTGATCGATCCGACGCAGTTCGATCTGATCACACGTCCTTCGGCCGGCTTCCTGGTGATCCGCGGCAGCGCGGGCTCGGGCAAGACGACCGTGGCGCTCCACCGGGTCGCGTACCTGGCGTTCGACGATCCGAAGATCGATAGCTCCGACACGCTGGTGATCATGTTCTCGAAGGCGCTTCGCAACTACGTGAAGCACGTGCTGCCTTCCCTCGGCGTTCACAACGTTCGTATCGAGACCTACCCCGAGTGGGTCCGCGAAGAACGCAAGCGTCACTTCCCGCGTCTGCCCCAGAAGCCGCGCGACGATGCACCCGCCATCGTGCAGCGCATCAAGCTCCACCCCCTGCTCGCGGCGGCCCTCGAAGCCCAGGTGAAGCGGGTACACGGGCACAAGCGCTGGGAGCAGGCCCTCGACGATTGGGCGAGCGTGCTCACCCTGGCGCCCCTGCTCCTCGAAACCATGGAACGCGTCGCCCCGGGCGCCTTCAGCGAACCCGACATCGAAAAGTTCGTCGAGTGGAATCGCGCTCGCGTCGACGAGATCTACTCGCACCTCGCGGGCGAAGACGATTCGGGCGCGCAACTCGATCCCGAAGACGACGCCATCCTGTTGCGCGCCTGGCAACTGCGCGTGGGCGATCTGCAGACGAAAGGCAAGCGTCCCCTGCGCTATCGCCACGTCGTGCTCGACGAGGTGCAGGATTTCTCGCCCCTCGAAGTGCAGGTGCTGCTCGGCTGCCTCGGTCCCCAGCAGAACATCACCCTGGCTGGCGACACCCAGCAGCACGTGATGCAGAACAGCGGCTTCACTTCGTGGTCGGAGTTCTTCCGATATCTCGGAGTCACCGGCACCGAGGTCGAGACACTGAAGATCAGCTACCGCTCATCGGCGCCGATCGTCGACTTCTCCTACTCGCTCCTCGGCAACCTGCAGGAAGAAGACGAAGCACCCGAAGTCACCCGCTCGGGTCCGCCCGTCGAGTTCTTCCAGTTCGGTCACCGGGGCGAATGCGTGGCCTTCCTCGCCGATGCCCTGCGCGAACTCAGAAGGGAGGAGCCTCATGCGAACGTCGCCGTGCTCACCCCGAAGCCCGAATCGAGTCGTGCCTACTACGAGGGGCTCGAGGCGTGCGAGATCCAGGGGCTGCGTCTGGTCACCGAGGAGGACTTCTCCTTTGCGCCCGGGGTCGAGGTGACCGAGGTGGAGCAGGTGAAGGGGCTCGAGTTCGACTACGTGATCCTGGTGGATGTCGACGCCGGCAACTATCGCGACGTGCCCTCGGCGCGCCGCATCCTCCACGTCGGCGCCACGCGAGCCATCCACCAGCTCTGGCTCCTCGCGGTGGGACCGCCTTCGCCGATCGTCGCCGCGTTGAGCGACGAGGCACCCGCTACGGGCTGATCTTCTCGCGCCAACTCTCGAGCAGGGCGGAGAGGGTGTCGCGCAAGGGAATCGTGGGACGCCAGCCGGTCGCTTCCATCAGTCGCGTGGGATCGCCGACCAGCTGATCCGTCGGCCGGAAGAAGTCGGGGTTCACCGTGACTTCGGGGGAGACGCCGGCGAGATCCATCAGGGTTTCGAGGATCGTCTTGACGCGGACGGGCTTACCGCTCGCCACGTTGAAGACATCGGCGGGCACGCTGCGATCGAGCAGGGCGAGATAGGCGCGGATCACGTCGTCGACGTCGAGGAAGTCGCGGACGGATTCGAGGTTGCCCACCGCCACCTTCGGTTCGCGCACGCCTTCGGCGATCTCGGCCATCTGCCGCGCAAAGCTCGAGGCGACGAAGACGTCGCTCTGGCCGGCACCGGTGTGGTTGAACGAGCGCGTGCACATCACGTCGAGGCCGCGTTCGCGCGCAAGCCCGCCGAGCAATTCGCCCGCTGCTTTGGTGCGCGCATAGGGGGAACTCGGTCGCAGCCCGTATGACT
>JANQEL010000236.1 GCA_028278345.1 Myxococcota bacterium | reverse complement strand
GATGCCGACATCGTTGCGCTGCGCGATCTCGCGAAGTTCGCCTTCCTGGAGCGCGCCGATCACTTCGTCGGTCGTGGTGATGCTTTCGTCGATCTCTGCGGTCACGCTGATCATGCGAAGGCCGTCCTCGCGCCGGATGCTCGCGAAGCCGGTCTTTTCCGCGAACGTCACCACCTCGCTGAGCGGAACTTCGAGCCCCGCCGGGCTCCGCAGATAGCTGCGCCGGAGGTCCGCTTCGGTCAGCGAGTCGCGTGGCAGGCGGACCCGGACGGTCACTTCGTCGTCGCCGCGCGCGAAGCGTTTGGCGATCGCGCCTTCGAAGGCACCCCGCACCTGCCGCGCGGCGCTCTCCGTCGTGAAGCCGAGGGCGCGACCACGCGAGGTGACGGTGAGGATCGCCTCCTGCTTGCCGTAAGGCATGTCGTCCTCGATATCGCTCACCCCGGGGAAGCGCGCGAGGAGCCCGCGCACTTCGTTCGCTGCGGTCTTGAGCGCGTCGAGATCGGCGCCCGTGACCCTAATGTCGATCTCTCGGCCCGGCGGCCCGCCCTGCTGCTCGACGATCGTGAACGTGTCGAGGCCCGACATGGGGCGAACCTTGGAGCGCCATGATTCCACGAGTTCCTGCGTGCGAATGTCGCGCTGATCGGATGGTTTCAGCTCCACGCGGAGCGCGCCGACATGATCACCGGTGCCGAGGAAGAAGGCATCCGACCGGCCAACGGGCGTCCCGACCTGACCGATATGCATCTTGACCAGCCCGCCCTCGCCATCGGTCAGCTCGGCCTCGGCCTCGGCGAGGGCCCGTTCCAACTCGCCCACCATCGCAATCGTCGTTTCGCGTTTTGTGCCCTCGACGAACACGACATTGGCGAAGACCGAATCCGATTCGGGCGAGGGGAAAAACACGAAAGAGAGACGCCCGCCGGCAATGAGCCCAAACACCAGAATGAGCAGGCCCACCGCGATGCTCACCGTGAGGTAGCGCCAGTTGATGCAACCGCGGACGGTACGCTCGAAGGGGCCGTCGCGAAACGCTTCGAAGCGCGGATTGTACCACCGCGCGAAACGGTTCT
>JANQEL010000230.1 GCA_028278345.1 Myxococcota bacterium | reverse complement strand
CCTTCGCCCCTTCAAGATGTTGCGTGACGACGTCGAGGTGATTCGCGACGTGCCGTACATCGACGACGGCAACCCCAAGCACATGCTCGACATCTATCGGCCGAAGCATCCGGTGCCGGGCATGACGCCGGCGCCCGTGCTGCTGCAGATCCACGGCGGCGGCTGGATCATCGGAAACAAGCGGGAGCAGGCGCTGCCGCTGATGAACCTGATGGCGGCGCGCGGTTGGGTGTGCGTGACGACCAACTATCGCCTGAGCCCGAAGGCCACGTTTCCCGAACATCTGCTGGACGTGAAGCAGGCCCTCCGCTGGATCAAGGAGCACATCCACGAGTACGGCGGCGATCCGGATTTCGTGGTCGCCACCGGCGGTAGTGCAGGTGGCCACCTTTCTTCGTTGCTCACGCTGACGGCCAACGACCCCGAATACCAGCCGGGCTTCGAACATCTCGATACCCGGCTCAACGGCTGCGTGCCGATCTACGGCGTCTACGACTTCACGAACACCCACGGTCTGCAGATCTCGGACGGTCTGATCGACATCCTCGAGAAGCGCGTCCTCAAGAAGAGCCTCGCGAGTGATCGCGACGCCTTCCTGCGGGCCTCACCCATGCACCGCATCCACAGCGACGCGCCGCCGATGTACGTCGTGCACGGTGATCAGGACGGCCTCGCTCCGGTCGAGGAGGCGCGCAAGTTCGTCGAACTGCTGCGGGCGAGTTCGAAGGCGCCGGTGGCCTACGCGGAGATCCCCGGGGCCCAGCACGCCTTCGAGATCTTCCACTCGCCGCGCTGCTCGACGGTGGTGGAATCGATCTCGCACTTCCTGGCGACGCTCCACAGCGATCACGTGAAGCGGCGCTTCGGGGACGGCGGCACGCCCAGCTGATGATCGATTGGTTCGAGGCCTCGGCCTACAACCCCGTCCCGAGTTCGGAGAACGAGATCCACGGCGACGACGTCGCCCAGCGCTTCGGCTTTCGCGGTGGGCTCGTTCCGGGGGTGGTGATCTCGGCCTATCTCTTCCATCCGGCGGCGCAGGCGTGGGGGGAGGCCTGGCTCGCGCGCGGTCGGGGGCGCGCCGTCGTGCACCGGCCGCTCTACGACGACGTCGATTTTCGGGTCGAAGCCGAAGCCCGGGGTGAAGCCGGCTACGACGCCGTGCTGACGGACGCCGAGGGCACGCGCGTCGCGGAGGCTTCGGCGGATCTGCCGGAGGAAGCACCGCCTGCGCCCGAACGCCGGGGCGATCCATTGGCGAAACGGGGGCACGAACGGCCGCGCGTCTCCCGCGAAGTGCTCGAACGCCTGCGCGAAGAGGGCCTGCTCGCCGTGCGATCGCGTTTCGGGCCCGGTGCGGAAGTCACGACCTACCTGAGGGACCCCGAAGCCATGGCGCCGGTCCACCGCCCTTCGCAGGAACACTTCGCGAGCCCGGCCTTCCTGCTCGGCGTCACCAACTGGGCGCTGGCCGCCAACGTCTATCTGCCCGCCTGGCTTCACCTCCAGACCGAACACCAGAGCTATGCCCCCGTGCCCTGGGAGAGCGAACTCGTCACCGAACTCGAGGTCGCCGACCTCTTCGAGAAGAAGGGCCACGAGTTCGTCGATCTCGATCTCGCGACCTTCTTCGCCGATGGCGGCGCGGTCGCGAAGACGCGCCTGCGCGCAATCTATCGACTGCGCGGAGCTTGAGGTCCCGCTTCAGAGCGCGGCGCCGGTGAGCTTTTCGCTCACCTCCCAGAGCTGGCGGGCATCGTCGTCGTTGCGCGCCGCGCCGCGCGTGGGGTGCTGCTTGCAGTCGTAGTAGTAGCCGCCCGAGTGTCCCGCGACGTCGGGAGAGCTGCAGAGGTAGATGCCCGTCTCGGCGCCCTTGAGGGGGCTGCGTGCGATCGGTTTGATGAGGGACATGGCGACCTGGGCGACGAAGCCGTTGTTCTTCGCGAAGTCGCTTCCCACCATGCCGGGATGGAAGGCATTGGCGGTGACGCTGGTGTCGTGGAGGCGGCGCGCGAGTTCGCGGGTGAAGAGGATGTTGGCGAGCTTCGATTGCCCGTAGGCGCCGAAGGTCGTGTAGCGCTGCTCGGCGTGGAGGTCGTCGAAGTCGATGCGGCCCCCCGCGAATTTGTAGGCGTCCGAAGCCGTGCACACGACGCGGCCTTCGGGGGCTTCCTTCAAGCGGTCGATCAGCATCACCGTGAGCAGGAAGTAGGCGAGGTGATTCACCGCGAAGGTCTGCTCGAAGCCGTCGTCGGTTGTGCGGCGCTGCTGGTTGACGACACCGGCGTTGTTGAACAGCACGTCGAGGGGCTCGCCGGTTTCGAGGAAGCGCTCGCCGATGGCGCGGACGTCGCTCTGCACTGCCATGTCGCCCAGGTAGATGCTCGTGTCGTCGCGGCCGGTCTTGCGCAGGATCTCGCGAACCAATCCTTCGCCCTTGCGTTCGTCGCGGCAGACGATCGAGATGCGCGCCCCCATGTCGGCGAGTTCGAGGGCGGCGGCGCGCCCGAGGCCGGCGGTGCAACCGGTGATCATCACGTGCTTGCCCGAAAGGTCGACGGGAGAAATCGCCATGGGACCTCCTGCGAGGTGGAGCGGGGCGCCTGCTCGAGGCTCGAAAACCCAAAGTGTCACTTTAACAGTCAGCCGGCGGGCGTGTCGTCGTCTCCGACGAGTCGGCGGTGGATGAAGAGCGGCGGCAGGGCGGCCACCAGAGCGACGGCGCCGTAGAAGAGCACGACGAAGAAGACCTGATCTGCGAAGGGGTCTGCGACCCCCTCCCGCGCCGGCCAGACCGAGGCCTTGACCAGCAGGCCCAGCGAGATGTTTCGGTAGGAGGTCTCGATGCCCGCAGACACCGCCGCGGTGTTCGGCAGCCCAGTGAGTCGCAGCAACCCGTAGCCCGCGAAGAAGAGCGCGAACGAAAAGGTGAAGACCGCGAGGACGACCGTCAGCGTCTGCTGCCCGGGATCGATCCGGTCGGCCGCAGTACTCCCGATCACGATCAACCCGATCATCGCAAGGCTCAAGCGGATGAAGACGCGTGCGATCTGATCGCGCAGCGGGTCGAAGCGCCAACCGGCCGCCATGCCGATCCCGAGCGGGATCAACAGGAAGAACAGGATCTCGAGGGCGATCCGCCCGCCGGGCATCTGGACCTCGCCCTGCACCACACTGCCCGCAAAGACCTGCAGCACGATCGGCGTGGTGATCAGGCAGCCGGTCGTCGCCACGGCGGTGAGCGAGATCGAGAGCGGCACGTCGGCCTTCGCGAAGTAGACGAAGATGTTCGACATCGTGCCGCCGGGGACGGCCGCGACGAGGATCAGCCCGGTCGCGATCCCGGCCTCGAGGCCGAAGGCCATGGAGACCAGCACGGCGAGGGAGGGCCCGAGCACGAGCACCGAGAGCAACCCGAGCGCGAAACCCTTCGGCGCGCGCATCACCTCCATGAAGGCTTCGGGACGAAGGGTCGCCCCCATGCCGAGCATCGCGAAGACCAGTTGAGACGAAGTGATGTGGTATTCGTACTGGAGATAGAAGTCGCCCATCTCCCCCTCGTGGCTCTACCGGGCGCGGCTGCCGACCGGGAGGATATGCCGCACTTTGGGGGCGAGTGCGACCGACTGCAGGGGATGCGAGTCGAATACGACATGCTCGAAGCGATTTTCTGGGACAACGACGGTGTCCTCGTCGACACCGAGGAGCTCTTCTTCGAGGCCAACTGCGTGGTGATGCAGGAAGAAGGGCACGAACTCGACCGCGCGACCTTCGTCGAGTGGTCTCTGCGACGGGGCCAGAGCGTCTTCGACATCCTCGATGGGCGCAGCCAGGACGAACGGGAAGCCCTGCGCTCCAGACGCAACGATATCTATGTCGAGCGCTTGAAAGCCGGTGTCACGGTCTTCGACGGCGTCGAGCCCACCCTCGAGGCGCTCCACGGCGAAGTGCCGATGGGCGTGGTGACCAGCGCCTATCCCGATCACTTCGATCTGATCCACGGCCGTACGGGGCTTTTGCGCTTCTTCGAGTTCGCCCTGCGCGGCGGCGACTACGGGCGGCACAAGCCACACCCCGACCCGTATCTCGCGGCCGCCGAGAAGCTCGCGGTGGATCCCGCCCGCTGCATGGTGGTCGAGGACTCCGAGCGCGGGCTTCACGCGGCCCTCGCCGCGGGGATGCGCTGTGTCGTGATCCCGAACGTGCTGGCCACGGATGCCGATTGGTCGGGGGCGCACGCGGTGGTCGACGGTGTGAGCGACGTGCTCGATGTGGTGCGTGCCCTCGGCGGCGTTTCGCAGTGACGGCGAAGCGCAAGCGCTGCAGCTGGGCCAACGCGAACGAACTCGACGCGCGCTACCACGACGCCGAGTGGGGCGTGCCCTCGAAGGACGATCGCCATCTCTTCGAGATGTTGATCCTCGAAGGCGCGCAGGCGGGGCTCAGCTGGAGCACGATCCTGAACAAGCGCGCCGAGTACCAACGGGTCTATCGCGACTTCGACCCGCAGAAGGTGGCGCGCTTCGATGCAAAGCGTCGCGCAAAGCTCCTCGAAAACCCGGGCATCGTGCGCAACAAGCTGAAGGTCGAAGCGTCGGCCGAGAACGCCAGGGCCTTCCTCGCGGTGCAGAAGGAGTTCGGATCGTTCGCGGCCTATCTCTGGGACTTCGTCGACGGCGCGCCGCTGCAGAATCGCCGGCGCTCGATGAAGCAGGTGCCGGCCGAGACCGATGTCTCGCGCACGTTGTCGAAGGATCTCAAGAAGCGGGGCTTCCGCTTCGTGGGGCCGACCATCTGCTACGCCTTCATGCAGGCCGTCGGCATGGTGAACGACCACACCGTCGACTGCTTTCGTCACGACCCCGTCGCGCGCATGGCGAAACGCTTTCGCGTCTAGCGCGCTCCAAGGAGGACTCCCATGTCGACCACCCCCTACCGTGTCTTTGGAGTCGAGAACTCGCCGTTCTCGGTGAAGGTCCGCTCGTACTTCCGCTACAAGGGCATCCCCCACGAATGGATCGTGCGCAACATCGCCACGATGCCCGAGTACCAGAAGCACGCGAAGCTCCCGATCGTGCCGCTGGTCGTCGCGGCGGACGGCACGGCGATGCAGGATTCGACGCCCATCATGGAGGCCCTCGAAGCGCAGTTCCCCGAGCCGTCGACCCATCCCGAAAGCGAGCCGAATCGATTCCTGTCGCTCCTGCTCGAAGAGTTCGGCGACGAGTGGGGCAACAAGTGGATGCTCCACTACCGCTGGGCCCGCGAAGCCGACCAGGTTGCGGCGTCGAACCGGTTGGTCGCCGAGATGATGCCCGACGTCCCCGATGCGGAACGCGAGGAGACCGCAAAGGGCATCGCCGAGCGCATGGTCGGGCGCGTCTGGTTCGTCGGCTCGAACGAAGTCACCGCCGCCCAGATCGAAGACAGCTACGTCGAAGGGCTCGAGATGCTCGAGGCGCACCTCTCGAATCGCGCCTACCTCTTCGGTGACTATCCCGTCTTCGCCGACTTCGGTCTCTGGGGCCAGCTCTACAACTGCCTCGTCGATCCGACCCCCGGCGGCCTGCTGCGTGAAAAGGCGCCGTCCGTCGTCGCGTGGATCGAGCGCATGCTCGAACCGAAGGGGGAGGGCCCGCCAGTTATGACGGAATCTTTCGAAACCCTCGCGCCGACACTCCTGCCCTACGTGAAGCGCATGTGCGGCGATCTCTTCCTGCCGTGGAGCGAAGCCAACGCCCGGGCGCTCGCCGCTGGCGACGAGAACTACGATGTCGAACTCGACGGTCGCACCTGGACCCAGAAGCCGGTCAAGTACCAGGCCAAGTCCCTCGGCGTGATCCGGGAGAAGTACGCAGCAGTCGTGGACAAGACAGCCCTCGATCCGGTGCTCGAGGAAACGGGCTGCCTGCGCTGGCTCGCGACCTGAACCGGGGTCATTTCATTCCGTTCGCGAACGGGTCGATCCGGCTCGCATTCGATCCGCAACTTGCCGACTGCCTGCGCGAGATTTCGACATTTCTGCTCTCGAATGGGGCGGCGGCTCGACTACACTTCGCGGCTCGAAATCGCAGGAAGCCCGAGCCCCCCATTTCGCCTCCACGGTCAGATGGCCAACCCGGGTCCCGTCCTGCTCGCTCCGACACCTCGCGACTTGGCGCGAAGGGACCGGAACGAGGGGGTGTTTCTGCGTGATCGACGCGCTGGACGCGGGCCACGCTCGTCCCCGGTGTGAACGGCCAGGCCCGACGCGAGCCCTCGCGCGGGCACGACACGACGACCGCACGACAGAAAGTGAATGCTTCGAGGAGAAGGTATGTCCCCCAGTGAGGCGCCCCGCAGCGGGGCGGAGATGAGAAAGCTTCTTACGAGCCGCGACATCAAGAAGGTGGTCGTGCTCGGAGCCAACGGCACCATGGGCTATGGCAGCGCGGCGCTGTTTACGACGGCCGTCCCCGAGGTCGTCTTCCTGGCACGCACCAGCGCCAAGGCCGAAGAGGGCCTCGCCGCCGCGATCAAGCAGGTGCGCTCCCCCACCGTGGCCTCGCGGGCCTCGGTCGGCGACTACGACAACGATCTCGAGTCGGCCTGCGCCGATGCGGACATTGTCTTCGAAGCCCTCACCGAAGATTTTGCGATCAAGAAGGACATCTTCGATCGCGTCGAGAAGGCGCGCCGCGACGATTCGATCGTCGCCACCGTGACCTCGGGCCTTTCGATCAACGCTCTGTGCGAAGGCCGCAGCGACAGTTTCCGCAAGCACTTCATGGGCTTGCACTTCTTCAATCCTCCGAACGTCATCGTCGGGACGGAGCTGATTCCCGGCAACGACACCGACAAGGAGCTCGTCGACTTCGTCGAGGCCTTCTCGACGATCCGCCTGGGTCGCGAGATGGTGCGCACGGCCGACACCCCGGCCTTCGCGGGCAACCGCGTCGGCTTCAAGGTGCTGAACGAGGCCGCGCAGCTGGCCGAGCAGCTCGGGCCGGTGCTGGTCGATCGTCTCGTCGGTCCCTACACGGGTCGCGCGATGACGCCGCTGGCCACGATCGACCTCGTCGGTTGGGACATCCACCGTGCGATCGTCGACAACGTCTACGAGAACACCAGCGACGAAGCCCACGAGACCAACAAGCTGCCCGACTACATGGCCGCCTTGATGGACAAGGGCGTGCTCGGCAACAAGAGCGGCGGCGGCTTCTTCAAGCGTCAGGGCAAGGGCGAGCCCCAGCTCGTGCTCGACATCGCCAGTGGCGACTACAAACCCGAGACGGAGATCACGCTGCCGAACCTCGACTACATCGACGAGGTCTCGAACTTCCACGCCCAGGGTCGCTACGAAGAGGGCATGGCCGCCTTCCTGGAAGCCGACGGTGACGAGGCCGCCCTCGCGAAGAAGGTGATCGCCGGTTACATCGCCTACGCGTTCAACCGCGTGGGTGAGGTGACGGAGACCATTACCGGCATCGACATGATCATGGGCGCCGGCTTCAACTGGGCGCCGCCCAGCGTGCTGGTCGACACCATGGGTGCCGCCGCGGCGGTCAAGCTGATCGAGGGCTCCGGGCTCCAGGTCCCGAAGGCCATCGTGGCCGCGGCGGAGAGTGGAACGCCGAAGCGTTTCTTCAACCACCCCACGGTCAACACGGGCAAGTACTTCGTTGCGGGCTGAGCCGCACACAATCCGATTTCCAATTC
Organism: Myxococcota bacterium; assembly: GCA_028278345.1. Lineage (GTDB taxonomy): Bacteria > Myxococcota_A > UBA9160 > UBA9160 > UBA4427 > DUBZ01. The sequence goes on along the minus strand of JANQEL010000230.1, from coordinate 31,115 downwards.
AACGCGCCAGTCGAACTCGCGCCGCAACACCAAACAGGAGCACAGGATGTCGACTCCCGAAGTCTATTTGATCGGCGGATACCAGACGGATTTCGCCCGCAACTGGACGAAAGAGAACAAGCACTTCTCCGCGCTGATGCGCGAGTCGGTGCTGGGCGCTCTTGAGCGCTGCAACATCGATCCCGAAGAGATCGAAAGTGCCCACGTCGGCAACTTCGCCGCGGGTCTCTACTGCATGCAGGGGCACCTCGGTGCCTTCTTCACCGAAGTGCACCCGGCCTTCAGCGGGCTGCCGACGAGCCGCCACGAGGCGGCCTGCGCTTCGGGCAGCATCGCGTTGCTCGCAGCGAGCGCCGAGATCGAGGCGGGTCGCTACGACCTGCAGGCGGTCGTCGGCATCGAGCAGATGAAGACGGTGTCGGCCGCCGAGGGCGGCGCCTTCCTCGGCACGGCGGCCTGGTACGAGCAGGAAGCCAAGGGCATCGAGTTCCCCTTCCCGAAGCTCTTCGGCAAGCTCGGCGACGAGTACGACAAGCGCTACGGGCTCAAGGACGAGCACCTCGCCGAGATCAGTCGCATCAACTACGACAACGCGAAGCTCAACCCCAATGCCCAGACGCGCACCTGGTACATGAACAAGGAGCACGCGCTCTGCCGCACGGACGACAACGCCGAGGTCGGTGGCCGCATCCGCATCGCGGATTGCTCCCAGGTGACCGACGGTGCCGTGTGCGTCTTCCTCGCTTCGCGCCGATACGCTGAAAAGTACGCCGAACGAAACGGCATGAAGCTCAGCGACATCCCGCAGATCAAGGGCTGGGGCCACAACACGGCGCGTCTGCGCTTCGTCGACAAGGTCTACGAGAGCCGCAACGATCAGTTCGTGCTGCCCCACGTTCGCAGCACCATCGCGAACGCCCAGAAGCGCGCGGGCATCGCCGATACGTCGGGCATCGACGGCATCGAGACCCACGACTGCTTCACCACCAGCGAGTACATGGCGATCGACCACTTCGGCATCACCGCTCCCGGTGAGTCGTGGAAGGCGGTCGAAGAGGGCTGGCTCGAGATCGACGGCAAGATCCCGATCAACCCGAGCGGCGGCCTGATCGGTGCCGGTCACCCGGTGGGCAGCACCGGCGTGCGCCAGGTGCTCGACGCCTATCTCCAGGTGACGAACCAGGCCGGGGCCTACCAGGTCGAGGGAGCCAAGAACTTCCAGACCCTCAACATCGGTGGCTCGGGCACCACGAGCTGCAGCTTCATCGTCGGCGTCTAGCGCCTTCGCTCGAAGCAAGCGAAAAGACGGGCGCGCGGACTTCGGTTCGCGCGCCCTTTCTCGTTTGGGCCCTGGTTATTCGGGTCGGCGCCACAGACTCGCCAACCACGGCTGCTCTTCACGGGGAAGACCGGGCGGGCGGTAGTAGTGGCGGATCTCTTCGAAGCCGGCGTCGAGGACGAAGGTCTTCCACTGCTCGAAGTCGTGGTAGGCGCCGTAGCGGCGTCCGTTCCAACCCTCGCGATTGTCGCCGCGCGGGTTCGAGGCGAAGAGCACGCCGCCGGGCCGCAGGCAGGCGCGGAGTTCGCCGAGCACGCGCGGCAGCGCCCGACGCGGCACGTGGAAGAGCGATGCGTTGGCGAAGACCCCGTCGAAGGCTTCGTCGGGCAGGTCGAGGGCGAGGAAGTCCTGGTGGAGCACCTCGACCCCCGCGTGCTCGCGCGCCATCGCGACGAAGGCCGCGCTCCCGTCGAGGCCGACGGGCGCGTGCCCGCGTTCCCGGAAGGCCACCAGATCGCGTCCCGGGCCGCAGCCGAAGTCGAGGATGCGCTGGGGGCCGTCCTCCGGCAGCTCGGAGAGCAGGGCCTCGATGTTCTGGCTCACGTCGTGGTCGCGCGTGCCCAGCCAGAAGCCCCGGGCCCCCTCCTCGTAGTGCGAGAGGGTCGTCTGGCTGATCTCGGCGAGCTCGGGGTCTTCGGGACGATCCGTAGGGGCCATCTCTCGAACCTACACGGCGCCCCAAGCGCCCGGCAATTGCGGAGAGACAAAATCTGGATTATGTCTCGCTTTCGACAACCCGCTTCGCGGCGCCCGCGAAGCCCATTTCGAGGTCGGAACCATGAGCGAAGCCCGATACGTCCCCCGCAGCGGCGAGAGCTGGCGCGACCCCTTCCCGATGTACGCCCAGCTGCGCGACCACGACCCCGTCCACCGCTTCGAGAACAGCGAAGGTGAGATCTGGGCGCTCTCGCGCTTCAAGGATGTCTTCGACGCGGCGGTCGACGCCCAGACCTTCTCCTCCGCCCAGGGTCTCACCATGGCCTACGGCGAGATGGAGCGACTCGGGATCGAGGCGCCGATCGTGATGATGGATCCCCCCGAACACACCTCCCTGCGCAAGCTCGCGGTGAAGCGCTTCACCCCGCGCCAGGTGCTCGCGATCGAGCCGATGCTGCGCGAGTTCTGCCGCGATCGCGTGGCGAAGCTCGCCGAGGCGGGGAAGGGCGACATCGTGGTCGAACTCTTCAAGCCGCTTCCGAGTCTCGTGGTGGGCCACTTCCTCGGCGTGCCGAGCGAGGATCAGGCGAACTTCGATCGTTGGACCGACGCGATCGTGGCCGCCAACGCCGACGGCGATCTCGGCACCGCCGAAGAGGCGGTGCTCGAACTCTTCACCTACTTCAGCGCGATGATCGAGCGCCTTCGCAAGGAACCGAAGGACGACATGATGTCGGCCCTGATTCACGGCGAGATCGACGGCGAGCCCGTCTCGATGGCGAAGCTCCTCGGAATGGCGTTCACCATGGTCACCGGTGGCAACGACACGACGACCGGGCTCTTGAGCGGCGCGGCGGAATTGCTGACCCGCAACCCCGATCAGCGCGACCTGCTGGCGCGTGAGCCGGGCCGCACGGTGAACGCCGTCGACGAATTCCTCCGCCTCACTTCCCCGGTGCAGGGGCTCGCGCGAATGACGACGCGCGACGTCGAGATCGAGGGCAAGACGATCCCCAAGGATCGCAAGGTAATGCTCATCTACGCGTCGGCGAATCGGGATCCGCGCGAGTTCGGAGAAGACGCCGAAGCCTGCGACGTGACGCGCAAGATCCGCCGCCACCTCGCCTTGAGCTACGGCCCGCATCACTGCATCGGGGCTGCGGTGGCGCGCCTGCAGTCGCGCATCGCCCTCGAAGAGCTGCTCGCGCGTTGTCCGAAGTTTACCGTCGACTACGAGGCGGGGACGTTCGCGGGGGGCAACTACGTGCGCCGCTACATCACGCTCCCCTTCGACGCGAATGGCGATGCCTGAGACGGCGCCGGCGGCCGCGTCCGAAGCGCGCCTCGAAGGATCGAGCGACGTCGTCGCGCGCATCCTCGACGGCGCCGGACGCGCCTTCGTCGAGCACGGCGTGTCGGGCGCGGGCATGCGCGAGATCGCCGCCTGTGCCGGCTGTTCGCGCGCGACCCTCTATCGCCACTTCGAGAACCGCCACGCGCTCCACGTCGCCTTCGCGGAGGATCGCGCGGCGCGTCTCGGCGCGGAGTTGAACCGTGAACTCGAAACCGTGCGCGATCCCGCCGAGCACCTCACCGAGTACATCCTGCGCGCAGTCGCGAAGGTGCGCAGCGATCCCTCGATGGTGGCCTGGTTCGCGCCGAGCGAAGCGGGAGTGGCCGCGCGCATGTCCCGAGGCAGCGAGGTGATCGCGCATCTGGGCGGCGCCTTCACGGCCGAGTGGGTCGACGGCGATCAACGCCCGGAGACAGCGCTGCTGCGAGCGCGTTTCATCGTCCGCCAGATCGTCTCGCTGCTCACGACCCCGGGCGAGAGCGAAGCCGAAGAACGCGCCCTCGTCACGCGCTTCGTCGTGCCCGCGGTACTCGGTGCGGCGGATCGCTGATCGGCGTCAAGCGCTCTCGATCGAGGCCACCGCGCGCTCGAACAGGCCCACCGTCGTGGCGTGGAGCAAGTCCCCCGTCGCCTTCGGCGCCTTTCCCGCGCAGGCCCGCGCGAAGGTGCCCTCGAGGATGATGCCGAGCTTGTAGCAGGCGAGGACCTTGTACCACGCAATCGCGTCGAGGTTGCGGTCGCTTCGTTCGGCGTAGCGCGCCACGAGTTCTTGGGCCGTCGGAAACCCGTCCCACGGTTCGACGGCGATGGCGCCCGCGGAAGGGCCTTCGGGCTCGCGCCAGGTCGCGAGTACCCAACCGAGATCGAGCAGCGGATCTCCCACCGTAGACAGTTCCCAATCGACGATGGCCGCGATCTTCGGGCTCTCGTTCTCGTACATCACGTTCGCGAGGTGGTAGTCACCGTGGATGACGCCCGGTGCGAAGTTCGCGGGGCGGTTCGCATCGAGCCAGTCGCCGACGCGATCGACGCCGGGGATGTCGGGCCCGGGATAACCGGGGGTGCCGTCGTAGCCCTCGAGCTGACTGCGCCAGCGGGCGACCTGTCGCTCGAGGTAGTTCTCCGGGCGACCGAAGCCTTCGAGGCCGATCTCGAGGTAGTCGAGGGCCCCCAGCGCTGCGATCGAATCGACGAGGGACATCCCCATCTCGAAGCGCACCTTCGGATCGCTCGCGTGGTACTCGGGCAGGCCCTGGGTGGGGTTGAAGCCGTCGATCGGCTCCATCAGGTAGAAGGCGGCGCCGAGAGGCTCGGTCTCGCTGCAGGCGGCGATCAAGCGGGGATGGGGAACGTCGCTATCGGCGATGGCGCCGAGCACGCGCGCCTCGCGCCGCATGGTTTCGTTGCTCTTCTCGCGCGGATGCGGCGGGGGGCGACGGAGCACGTAGCTGCGCCCGGCGCGCTCGAAGCGAAGCAGGACGTTCTGGGTGCCGCCGGCGAGGACGACGACCTCTTCGATCGACCCCGTGCCGAGGCCCTGGCCGTCCATCCATTCGGCGAGTCGATCGAGGTCGACGATCGAAGGGTCCACACCGGCTGCGCTGCTCATTTACTGACTCCGTGGCGCGGTCTGCCCGCGCGCCGCGTTATACCACGCTGCGCACCCCGGTGTTAGCCTCGCTCGCCATGGCCACCATTCACGATCTTCCGACCCCGAGCCTGATCCTCGACGCCGCGCTGCTCGAACAGAACCTCGCGGCGATGGCGAAGGCGCTGCCCGGCGAGCGGTTGCGCCCCCACGTGAAGGCGCACAAGTGCAGCGAGCTTGCGCGGCGCCAACGCGATGCCGGGCATGCGAACTTCTGCTGCGCGACGGTGCGCGAGATGGAGGTGATGGCCGAAGCGGGGCTCGGCGAAGATCTGCTGCTCGCGAACGAAGTCCTCGACACGCGTCGGCTCGCGGCCCTCGATGCGCGGGTGACCGTGGCGATCGACTCCGACGAAACCCTCGACGCCGCGGTTTCGGGAGGCGTGCGCGAAGTGCTGGTCGACGTGAACGTCGGCTTGCCGCGCTGCGGGTGTTCACCGGAGGACGCAGGGCGCCTCGCCGATCGTGCGCGCAAGCAGGGTCTCGAGGTGCGCGGGGTGATGGGATACGAGGGGCACATCGTCGGCATCGCGGATCGCGCCGAGCGCGAACGGCGCTGCGCCGAGAGCATGGAGCTCTTGAAGCGCGCCCACGCCGACGTCGGAGGCGACGTCATCTCCGCGGGGGGCACCGGGACCTACGACTGCAACCCCATCGCGACCGAGATCCAGGCCGGCTCCTACGCCTTGATGGACACGGCGTACCGCGAACTCGGCCACCCCTTCGTGCAGGCGGTCTGGCTCTGGCTCACGGTGATCTCGGTTTCGGACGCCTACGCGGTGGCCGACGGTGGGCTCAAGAGCCTCGGTATGGATCACGGCAACCCGACGACGGAGGCCGGCAAGGTGTGGTTCTGCTCCGACGAGCACCTCACCTTCGCTCCGGAACCGAAGCTCGCGGTGGGCGACCGCATTCGCGTCATCCCGGCCCACATCGATCCCACCCTCGCTTACCACGAGCGCGTCTACGTGGTCGAAGGCGAAGAGGTCGTCGACGAGTGGCCGATCGACATGCGCGGGTGGTGATGGGCTAGGCGGGCGCTTCGTAGCGTTCGAAGAAGAGCTTCTGGTCGACCGATTCGCGCGGCGGCTTCCCGTGCTTGCCCAGCGGCCAGCCGATCGGGATGAGCGCGCACGAAGGCGTTCGCTCGGAGAGGCCGAGGTAGCGATCGATCTCCCCGCCGTGGCTGCGATGCATGGTCGTGAGCGATGCGCCGAGCCCGACCGCCCGGCAGGCGAGGAGCACGTTCTGGATGCAGGGGAAGAGCGCCTGCTCCTGGGGTGCACCGCGCCGGGTCCAGCCCGCCACGAAGAGATGCACCGGGGCTTCGTGGAGGTGTTCGGCGAGATGGAGCGCGGCCTTCATGTTGCGCACTTTCGCTTCGGGGAAGTCGGGATCGGCCTGGGCCGCCTCGAAGGCCGGCGCGATGTACTCGCGGAAGGCCTCGACGTAGCGCTCGGCGATCCACGCGCGCCGTTCGGCTTCGGTGACGGCGACGAAGATCCACGGCTGGCGATTGCCGCCACTCGGGGCGTAGGTGCCGGCCTCACAGATCTTGCGAATCAATTCCCGGGGGACGGGATCGGGGGCGAGGCGTCGGATGGCGCGCGCGGTGCGAAGGCCTTCGAGTAGCGGGAGGTCTTCGCCGATCGTATCGATATCGATGGACTCTGGGGCGGTCATGGCGTCTCTTTCGGGGTTGCGCGTCGGGGTTGCGGGCGTGCTTCGCGTCAGGGGGTGTTGCTGGCGCGGTACTTTCGGTAGTAGCGCATCACCCGCTTCACGTAGGTTTCGGTCTCTTCATAGGGCGGGATGCCACCGAAGCGATCGACCGCCACGGGGCCGGCGTTGTAGGCGGCCAGCGCGAGATCGACGTCGTCGTAGCGTTCGAGCAGCGTCTTGAGATAGCGCACGCCCCCCTGGATGTTCTCGCTCGGACGAAACGGCGACTGCACCCCCATCTCCTTCGCGGTCGCCGGCATGAGTTGCATCAGGCCCTGCGCGCCCTTGTGGGAAACGGCGAGGGTGTCGAAGTTCGATTCGGCGGCGACGACGGCCTTCACCAGGGCGGGATCGACGCGATAGCGACGCGCGGTGCGGCGGATCAGCGCCTCGAGGCCGGGTTCGAAGCGGCGTTCCTCCGACGCCCAGTGATCGGGCCCGCGATAGGCCGGTTCGAGGGGATGCGCGCTCCAGGCCTCGAAGCGGGCGGCGTAGTCGTTGCCGCCTTCGGTTCCTTCTTCGGCCGCCACGAACGCGTCGACGATCGCCATCACGCGCTCGCCATCGTCCTCGCGGCCGAGGCGTCGGTAGATCGAAGCCAGGCGCGTGAGGTTGCCGAGGGTCGTGTGCATGCGTGCTCGTCCGGCGGGTGACGCGTCGAAGGTCGAGAGTGCAGCAGTGAACGCGATCTCGGCGTCCTGGGGTCGTCCATCGCGAAGGGCGTCGCGCCCCTCGCGCGAGAGCGAGGTCCAACGCAGGCGATTGCGCATTTCTGCGTCCTCGGGGATGGCGATCTCCGGGGCGTCGACCTCAGTACTCGATGCAAAGGGCCATGGCACTTGGGTGGCGATCGGCGTCGAGCAACCCAGCGCAGTCGCGCAGACCACCAGGCCCACTGCAAGGCGGAAGCGTTCCACGACGTCTATCCGTGGCGCTCGAGATAGGCGTCGAGTTCGCGCTTCACGACGGGCGCGAGCCAGTACAGCCCGAAGATGTTCGGAACGCAGATCAGGAACACCAGGGCGTCGGAGATGTCGAGCACGGCATCGAGTTGGATCGTGCATCCGACCACCACGAAGAAGCAGAAGATCAGCTTGAAGAGGTTCGCGTTGCGCGGGTCGAGGCCGAATAGATACTCCCAGCCCTTGAGCCCGTAGTACGACCACGAAACCATGGTCGAGAGGGCAAACAGGGTGGCGGCCAGGGCGAGTAGCGGCGGCGACCAGGAGAGATTGCGCTCGAAGGCATGGCTCGTCATCTCGATGCCGCCCATGCCACTCGCGAACTCGGGCTCGTAGTAGCTCGTGGTGATGATCACGAGGGCGGTCGCGCTGCAGATGATGACGGTGTCGATGAAGGGTTCGAGGAGGGAGACGAAGCCCTCGGTCATCGGCTCCGGGGTCTTCACCGCGGCGTGGGCGATCGTGGCCGACCCGATCCCGGCTTCGTTGGAGAAGACGGCACGCTGGAAGCCCACGATCAGCGCGCCGAGCAGCCCGCCGCCGACGGCATCGGCGTGGAAGGCCTGTTCGAAGATCACCCCGAATGCCCAGGGAATCGCTTCGGCGTTGATCGCGATCACCACGACGGCGCCCGCCAGATAGAGCGCCGCCATGAAGGGCACCAGGCGCTCGGTGACCCTCGCGATGCTCTTGATGCCGCCGATGATCACCGCGCCGACGAAGCCCGCGAGTGCCAGGCCGACGAGCCACCCCTTGTCGGCGAAGAAGCTGGCTTCGCCCCCGGTGACTCCGACGATCTGCACGTAGGCCTGATTGGACTGGAACATGTTGCCGATGCCGAGGCAGCCCACCACGATGCCGAAGGCGTAGAAGGTGCCGAGGGCGCGGCCGAGTTCCGCGTGCCCGCGTTCGGCGAGGCCCTTGCGCAGGTAGTACATCGGCCCACCCGAGACGCTGCCGTCGCCGTTGTGGTCGCGGTAGATCACCCCGAGGCTGCACTCCACGAACTTGGTCGACATGCCGAGGAAGCCCGCGACGAACAACCACAGGGCGGCGCCGGGGCCGCCGACCGAGATGGCGACGGCCACGCCGCCGATGTTCCCGATGCCTACGGTTCCCGAGACCGCGGTCGAGAGCGCCTGGAAGTGGGTGACCTCACCTTGCCCGCCACCGCCGTGTCCACCGCGACCGAAGACGAGCGAAAGCGCCCGACGCATGCCCCAGAGGTTCACGAAGCGAAAGCGCACCGTGAAGTAGAGGGCGCCCGCCACCAACCAGAGCACCACGATCGGCGCTTCGTCGCCGCCGATCGGAATGGGAAAGAAGACGATCCCTGCCAGCAGATCGGCGAGGGGACGAAACAGCGTCTCGGTCCAGTTCAAGGGCGCTCCTGCCGTTGGGCGCGGGACATTAGCAGGTTGTGGGGGAACCCTTCGGTCGCCATGCACAGCCTGCTAACCCGGTTTCGCGGTTACTGCGCGGCGGCCAGGGTATCGGCGAGGGGGATGATCTCCGGATCGAGCCCTTCGATTTCGAGCATCAGGGCGGCGAGGGCGACGTCCTTCATCTTGTCGAGGCCGACCACGTAGAGATCGAAGCGCAGGCCCGCCTCGCTTTCCCGCTCGATGATGCGAAGCGGGTGATGCTCGAGATCGAGGCTCTCGCGCGATGCGTCGGCGATCTCGCGGCGGGTATAGGAGGCTGCGCGGATCGCATAACGCGAGCCGGTCAGGTCGACGAATTCGCTCTGGCGCTTCGCGACGGCCTCTGCGAGCGCGAGGTCGCGCGCCTGCTTCTCTTCCTGCGTGGGCACCACATCGGCCGCCAGGATGATCACGATGTAGTCCTTCACGTGGGTGTCGACGGTGGCGGTGAAGAACTGTCCGAAGAAGGGGATGGCGGAGAGGAAGGGAATCCCCACCCGAAGTTCGCCGAGGCGTTCGCTGTCGAGCCCCGCGATGATCGTGCGATGCGCGGGCGCCACGTGGAAGCGCCCCTCGACCTTGCGGTTCGCAAGGATGGGGCCTTCGTTGGGTCTGAATCCGATGACCTCCGACAGTTCGAGTGCGAGGTCGACCACGATGTCGCCGCCGTCGTTGTAGCGAGGCGTGAGACTGATTTCGGTGCCGACGTTTTCGCGGTTGAAGTCGACGCGAATCGAGGGACCGAGCCTCACGAGATCTTCGATGTTGGTGCTGGCCGTCGGAATCGGCACTTCGTCACCGATGCTGATCCGGCTCTCTTCGCCGACTGCGGCGAGCAGGCTCGGCCGATTGGTGAGCTGGACCTCGATAGAGGTCTCGGCCGCCAGGAGACTCAAGCCCAACCCCGGCGCTGCCACGAGCTGCGGGTTGCCGCCGGCATCGAGCACGGGATTGCCGTCGGGATCGAGCACCGGGATGACCACGTTCTCACCCACGACGGAGAAGATCCGCCCGCCGATCCCCGCGAACGTCTCGCCAGGTTCGAAGAAGCCGGGAATGCCCGTCGGCGAGAGCGCGAGGTTGGGAAGAAAGACCAGGCCGAGATCGTCCTGCTCTTTGGGCGTGATCACCGGCACGATGCCGCCGGCCCCGAAGCCCAGGGTGCCGTCGGTTCGAATCTCGTAGAAGGTCGTCTCGATGTGGACCATGCGCGGCTCGCGGTCCATCTCCGCGATCAGGTGGGCGAGCACTTCGAAGGTGGCCCGGTCCGAGCGGATCACGAGGGAATGGGTGGGCTCGTGCGCGATCACGTTGTAGTCGCGATCGGTGAGGGGGCCGGAGTCGAGTTCGTTTCCGCCGGTGTTCCGGCCTCCCACTCGACCGAGTTCGTTCAACAGCTTCGCGAACTCGACGGGCTCCTGATAGAAGACGGGGATCACCTGGATCTCGCCGCCGCCATGTGTCGGGACGTCGATCAGGTCGATCCACTCGCGCAGCTTCTCGAGTTGCTCGGGGCTTCCGCTGATGATGAGTGTGTTCGTGCGTGCGTCGAGATCGATCGAGACCTCGGTCGAGAAGATGCTGCGCACCTCGCCCGGGCGCGAGAGGGCATCGAGTTGCGACTTCAGATCCGACGCATCCTTGTAGCGGATGCGGCGCACCATCATCTCTTCGTGCTGCGCGGCGTCGAGTTGTTGTGCGAGTTCGATCAGCCGGTGCACGTTGGCTTCGCTTCCCGCGAAGATCAGGCTGCCCGAAGGCAAGTAGGACACGACCTGGGCGCCTCCGGGCACCAGGGGTTTGAGGGAGCGCGCGATCAGCTCCGGGGAGGCGTGTTTCAACTCGATTCGCGTGGTGATGGTGCGGGCGCGCTCGGGGTCGGGCTCGTCCTCGGTGAAGGGCGACTCGCCCGCCATCTTCTCCCAACGCACGATCTTGTAGCGATGCTCCGCCAGGGGGATGGCCACGAAGCCCTTCAACTGGAGCGTCGCGTGAAGGATCTCTCCCGCCTCTTCGGGGCTCACGCGCCCGGGCACCGCCACCGTCACGCGCCCCGGCAGCGGTGGCTCGAAGATGTAGTCGTAGCCGGTTCGCTTCGCGATCTCGACGACGGCTTCGGCGAGGGGGACATCGTCGAGTACGAGGTCGATGTCCTGCTGCGCGCGGGCCTCGACGGACGCGATCGGGTGAAGCAGTGCGACGCCGATGAAGGCCGCGAGCCCGAGGGCTCGCCGCGGCGCGCGCAGCAGCGAGCTACTCGGCAACCACACGGTACTCACCCGACGCGATGGGGGCGAGGAACTCGTCGGCCGAGTAGAACTCGACGCGGTAGTCCCCCTCGGCCCAGCGACGATCGGGACGCTTCAACCAGACGTAGCTGTAGTTGTCCTGTGGACTGATCCGGTACTGGTCGAGCAGGAGTTTCTGCGGCTGGTCGGTGCGAAACCAATGCACCATCACGTTGCTCCCGATGTCACCGGGGTTCGGAATCACCGCATAGATCTTTCGCGTCTTCTCCGGGAAGACCGTCGACGGACCTTCGGCACCGCGGCTCGAGCTCGCGTCGGTGGCGAATTCGACGGTGAGGTCGATGTCGGCGAACTCCTCGGTGGCGTCCTCGGTGATGAGCCCGCTCATGGCGATGTGCGAGAGGCGGTTGGCGTAGTCGCGCAGGTCCGAGTACTCGCCCAGCTGCTCGGGGGTGACCTTGGTGATCGAGGTGATCGTGCTGACGAGTTCGTCGTCACTCATCTCGTTGATGATGCGCCCCGTCACCTGCTTGGGGTTGCTGCTCCAGTCGAGGATGTCGCTCACGCTGGCGTGGCTCAGGATGTCGCTCACGGCGGCGAGGTTCTGGGCCTGCTCCGAGTTCTCGATGAAGTCTCCGGCCTGCTTGGCGAGGCCCGCGATCACCCCGAGGCCGGGGCCGTCGTCTTCTTCCTTCGCCTTCGCTGCGTCGCCGGGCGCCGTGGCGGCGGTCTGGAAGCCTGCATCCGGCCTCGGCGCCGTCACGCGGCCGGTGACGATGCCCAGGGCGAAGCCGATCACCAGTGTCGCCACCAGGGCGACGACGGGACGGCCGCCTTCGGACGGCTTCTCTTCCAATGCCTCTCGGTCTGCGCCGAAATTCTTCATGACGGTCTCTGCGGTCTTGCTCCCGGAGGGGGTGGAATCGGGGGCGCATGATAGAGCGCGGCCGATCGAAACTCAAAGCCGATCGCCGCGCGAACCTTCGCCCATCGGTTGCGAAAAGAAAGCCCGGGAGCGCGGCGACGCGAACCCTCGAACGGGTTAGGGTGCGCGAGTGGATCGTTGGTTCTCCAGCACCTTTGCCGCGCTTGCGACGCCTTCCTTTCGGGTGCTCTGGTTCGGCACGATCGGCTCGTTCATCGCGTTCTTCATGGCGATGATCGTGCAATCCGTGGTGGCCTTCGAGTTGACCGGAACCAACACGGCGGTGGGGCTCGTGGTCGCCGCGCAGGGAGCCGGGATGGGGGGCTTCGGGCCGATCGGCGGAGCCTACGCGGATCGCTGGCCGAAGCGGCGGGTGGTCGTGATCTGCCAGCTCGCCACGGCGGTCGTGCTGTGTGCCGTCGCCTGGTTGCTCCACATCGAACGACTCACGATCGAGATGCTGTGCGCCGGCGCCTTCGTGATGGGAACCTCCTTCGCCTTCATGGGCCCCGCGCGCCAATCCCTCGCGGTGGAACTCGTGCCGATCGAAAACCGCGGCAACGCGATGGCGGTCTCCCAGATCGCGAACACCGCCTCGCGGGTGTTCGGACCGGTGGCGGCGGGGCTCTTCCTCGAATGGCCGCGAAGCGGAGCGACGGGCGCCTACATTTGCATGGCCGCGCTCTACACCACATCCGCGATCTCGATGATCTGGGTGCCCAAGTCGGTGGTGCGCGAAGACGCCAACAATACGTCGGTGTGGTCGTCGGTCTTCGAGGGCTTCGGTTACGTCTGGCGCGAACCCCGCTTGCGCCTGCTCCTCGCCTTCTTCGTGGGGGCCATCCTCGTGGGCTTCCCCCACGTCTCGCTCCTGCCCGGCCTGGTGGAGAACGAGTTTGGAATCGACTCCCAGGAGGTCTCGAGCCTCTTCGTCGCCTCGGCACTGGGGGCGCTCTTCGCGAGCGTGACGGTGGCGCGGTTCGCCGACAGTGAGCGGGCGATTGCGATCTATACCGGGATGGCCCTGCTCTTCGCTGTCGGGCTCGTGGCGCTCGCGCACTCGCCGTCGATGCTCTGGGCGAACGCCTTCATGTTGCTCATCGGCTTGGGGAATGGCGGCTTCCAATCGCTCAACTCGGCGGTGATTGCGCGCGAGACCGCGCCCGAGTACATGGGGCGGGTGATGTCCCTCACCCTGATCGCGTTCGCGGGCTTCGGTCTGATGGCGCTGCCCTTCGGTGTGCTCGCGGATCAGATCGGCGAGCCCTCGACGTTGCTGTCGATGGGGCTCGTCGTCTTCGGGATCTCACTCGTTTTGGGGCGCGCGCTGTCGCGACACTGAGTCGCGCTGCTGCGCGCGAGCGCGTTCGATTCGTTCGGCGTCACTCATCAACCAGGACGGTGTGGGGCTCATGCGGGCCAGCAGGGCGTGGTTGGCCGGGGCCACCTCGGCGGAGAAACGGCCGCGGGTGCCGCTGCGAAGCCGACTGAAGGCGAGGAGTTGGTTGTCGTCGGTGATCACCCGCCCGAGTGCCGCGTAGGCGTCGAAGGTGTCGCCACTCAGCCGCGAGGCGCGACGCAGTTCGCCTTCGTCGAGGGGGCGATCGATGTCGCGGTCGAAGCCCGGCCAACGCTCCCCGATCGCCGCCTGGCCCGGTCCCACCCGACCGACCAGGATCCCCGTCCCGCTCGCGGGATCCACCCAGAGCAGGGAGTCGCGGAAGACGGCACCGAAGGAGGCCGCGATCGCCGTGGCGTGATCGACTTCGACGAGATGGAAAGGCAGCCATTGGGCCGCGATCCCGCCCGGTCGCAGATGCTCGGCCACCGATTCGTAGAACTCTTCCGAGTAGAGGGCGTTCACTCCGGCGAAGTTCGGCGGCATGGGCTCGAGGGTGACCACGTCGTACATCCGCTCGGTTCGCCGCAACCAGGCGCGACCGTCCATCACGTGGGCCCTCGTGCGCGGATCGTCGAGCACGCCTTCATTGATGTGGAAGAGGTGCGCGACCCTGAAGACCGCGGCGTTCAGATCGACGATGTCGAGGCGCTCCACCCCTTCGAGGCGAACCGAGTTGGCCGTGCGTCCGGTGCCGAAGCAGATGACGAGGGCATCGCGGGGCTTTTCGTGGAGCACCATCGGAAGGCGTCCCATCCACTCCATGTATTGGTTGCCCAGGGGATTGTCGTCGGCGGCGACGAAGCCGTCGATCATCAACATGCGGGGACCGCCGTAGACCGCGGTGACGGAGATGGTGGAATCGGGCCCTTCGTCGACGGCGATGATCGAGCGAACCTTGTCGCGTTTGACGCCATACGGTCGGTCGCGTCCGGCGCTCGAGGTGAAAGCAGTTGCGAGGGCGAGCGACCCGATCGAGGCCAGCGCCACGACGCCGCGCATGGGCAGCTTCGTGGGGAGGGTGATGACCGCCAGGCCGCAGATCACAAAACCGACACACCAGGCCGCGCGCGCAAAGCCGACCTCGGGCAGCAGCCACCAGGCGGTTCCGAGGGAACCCAGCACGGAGCCGAAGGTGTTGACGGCGTAGAGCCGGCCGGAAGAAGCCGGGGTGGTGAAGTGATCGAGGCAGAGGGGGAGGGCCATGCCGAGGAACAACATGGCGGGGCCCATCGTGCCGAGGGCGAGGCCGAGCCAGATCGCGAGGCCCTCGAAGTAGCTGGCGTCGGCCGCGAGCGACTTGAAGAGATCCATGCGCTCGACGAGGGGCGTCGAGGCGAGAATCGCGATGCCCGCGATCGCGAGTACGTGCGCGGGGTGGGCGCCGCGCCGACGCAGCCAGGGCGCCGCGCGGGCGCCGAGGGCCAGCGGGATCAGCACGGCCGCCAGGGTGATCGCGAAGGTTCCCGAGGTGTTCCAGAAGGCGGCGCGCAGGGAGCGGAACCAGGCGACTTCGAGTCCGAAGGTCGCAAAGCCCGTCGCGAAGACGATGCACTGCGCAACGCCGAACGCGAGACCGGGGCCGGGCCGGGGTACTTGGGTTTCGACACGTTCCTCGCGTGTATATGCCGCCTTCGAAAGCGCCATCGCGCTGGCGCCCGCGAGGGCGTTCAGCGAAGCGATCGCCAGGGTCGTCATGACGACGCCGAGTCGGGGGAGCACGAAGAAGGTCAAGGCCAGGACGCCGAGGGCCGCCCCCGCCGTGTTGAGTCCGTAGAGCACCGAAACCGGAACGTCGAAGTCGCGGGAGAGCGCCTTGAACACCGGCACGGTGGCGCCCATCGCAAAGGCGGCGGGGCCGACCAGCAGGGCGATGCCGAGGCCGTGGGCGATCGTCGCCAGGGACGGAGCCGCGCGAAACACGAGTGTGTCGAGCTGCTCGAGGCCCGCGAAGCCCAACGGCATCGCCAGGCCGAAGACGCCGATCGAGATCTCGAGCAGGCCATACACCCGAGCGGGTCGTGTCACCCCGCGGCGATCGATCACGTGGCCCGCGACGAGGGAACCGATCGTCATGCCGGCCATCGTGACGGCGAGGGTGATGGCTGTCCCGAGGGCCGAGGCGCCGAAGGCCAGCGTCGCCTTCAGCTGCCACACGACCTCCCACGAGAGCGCCGCCATGCCGCCGCAGGCCACGACGAGCTGCAAGGTGACGCGACGCGACGGCGATGGACTCGGGGTCAGCTGCATTGGACAAGCCTAGACAACCGACGCTGCGAGCTGAACGGCTCGCGAGCGCGCAGCCCCGACGCAGGAAGGAGTTGCAACGCCGTGGTTCGCCGGAATTCGCTTGGTTCGCGCGAAGGGAGGAGTTTATGATGGCCGCGATCGACACGTCGTTTCCCCTGAAGAATCGGACGCGCCCCATGCGAAGCGATTGCTCCCGGTCCTCGAAGCGGCTCCGGCCTTTCGCACTGTTATCGAGCTTCCTCCTCAGCTTCTTCATCGTGCAGGCGGCCCTGGCCGACTATGTGCTCTTCGAGTCGGGGCCCGTGCGCCCGCTCGCCGTTTCCGCGAACGGGCTCGAGCTCTACGCGACGAACATCCCGGACGGCGAACTCGAGATCTTCGACGTGACCGAGGTGGGCCTGGTGAAGACCGCCTCGGTGCAGGTCGGCCTCGAACCGGTGGCGGTCGCGGTCGCGAGCGACGGCAAGGTCTGGGTGGTCAATCATCTCTCGGACAGCGTCAGCATCGTGGATCCCACCCTGACCCCGCCCGCGGTGGTACAGACCCTGATCGTAGGCGACGAGCCCCGAGACATCGTCTTCGCGGGGGACACGAGTGATCGCGCCTTCATCACGACGGCCCGTCGCGGTCAGCACCGCGAAACGATCAGCGCCGGGATCGGCGGTGGCAATCCGGCGCTCTTCACCGAGGGGCTGGGGCGCGCCGATGTCTGGGTGTTCGACACCCTGGCTCCGGGCACCTCGATCGGCGGCGACCCCGTCGAGATCATGACCTTCTTCACCGACACGCCGCGCGCGCTCGCGGTGAGCAACGACGGCACCACCGTCTACGCCGCCGGCTTCCATTCGGGCAACCAGACGACCGCCGTGCTCGAGACCTTCATCTGCGATCACTTCGACCCGACCACGGGTTGCCTGCTCGCCGGTGTGCTGCCTCTGCCCGCCGGGATGGAAGGGCCGAGCACGAACGTGGGACCGCCCGCCGTCGCGGCCCCGTTCACCGGGTCGATCGTCAAGTTCAACAACGCGTCGGGCAACTGGGAGAACGGCTCGGGGACCAACATGAATTTCGTCGTGCCCTTCGACCTGCCCGACAACGACGTCTTCGCCTTCTCGGCGGATTTTCTCTCGGGAGCGGCGGTCACGAGTTGGGATCACGTCGGCACGATCCTGTTCAACATGGCCGTGCACCCGACCAACGACAAGATCTATGTCAGCAATACCGAAGCGCCGAACGACGTGCTCTTCGAGGGGCCGGGCGGCGGTGGGTCGACGGTGCAGGGGAGGCTCTCGCTTTCGCAGATCAGCGTGCTCTCGGGAACGAGCACGGTGGACATCCGTCACCTGAACAAGCACATCGACTACTCGAGGTTGTACACCGACGTGCCGGATGTCGTGGACACCAGCCAGGTCGGTCACAGCCTCGCGACCCCCCTCGAGATGGTCTTCTCGAGTGACGGCAGTACGGTGTACGTGGCGGCCTTCGGTTCGAGCAAGGTCGGCGTGTTCGATACCACGACCCTCGAGAACGACACCTTCGATCCCGAGCTCGAGAGCGGCGGCTACATCTCGACGGGGGGCGGGCCGAGTGGCCTGGTGCTCGACGAGACGAACGACCGCCTCTACGTGATGACGCGCTTCGACAATTCGATCGCAGTGATCGACCTGGTCGACAACTCGACCCTGCAGACCGTGCCGCTCCACACCCCCGAATCGACGACGATCATCGAGGGGCGTCCCTTCCTATACGACGCGCTCAACTTCTCGGGCAACGGCGAGGCGTCGTGTGCGAGTTGTCACATCTTCGGCGACAACGACAGCCTCGGTTGGAACCTCGGCAACCCGGACGACGGGATCACGACCAACTCCCAGCCCGAGGTCCCGGGTTCGAGCGCCGAAACGACCTTCCATCCGATGAAGGGCCCGATGACGACCCAGACCCTGCGCGGCATGGCGAGCCACGGCGCGCTGCACTGGCGCGGAGATCGCGTCGACGGGATCGAGGGTCTCGATCTCTGCACCGAGCCGAGCGGCGCACCCTGCGCCGAGGAGCACTCCTTCATGAACTTCCGCGTCGCCTTCGAGGGCCTGATCGGGATGGATGGCGTCCTCTCGGCGACCGACATGCAGAAGTTCACCGACTTCGCCCTGGCGCTGACGCTGCCCCCCAACCCGGTGCGCGCCCTCGACAACTCCCTCGACCCCGCGGAGCTGGCCGGCGAGACGCTTTTCGACGCGCCGAATACCGACGGCGTCGGTTCGTGCGACGACTGCCACCGCCTCGATCGCTCCCAGGCCTTCTTCGGCAGTGGCGGGGAGCAGACCTTCGAGGGCGAGACCCAGAACTTCAAGGTCGCCCACCTGCGCAACATGTATACGAAGGTCGGCATGTTCGGGAAGTTGATCGACCCCGACACCACCACCCTGGCGCCGCACACGGGGGACCAGGTACGAGGTTTCGGCGTGCTGCACGACGGCTCGGTCGATACGGTCGAGACCTTCCTCAGTTCGATGGCCTTTCCGACGCTCAGCCAGACCGACGAGGACAACCTCTCGGCGTTCATGATGGCCTTCGATACCGACCTGGCGCCGATGGTCGGCCAGCAGGTCACCCTCGATACCACCAATGCGGGGGTCGTGACCGTGCGCATCGCCGAGATGGTCACGGCCGCGAGCACCGCATGGGTCTCTCCCGTCATCGGGTCCAACCTCGAGATGTGCGATCTCGTGGTGAGCGGACACGATGGCCTCGGCAACCCACGCGGCTGGGTCTATCGCCCGCCGCCGGACGACTTCTTCGAAGACGACGTCGGGGGCACGATCACGACGGGCGCACTGCTCGGCCTGCCCGCAAGCCAGGGCCCGCTGACCTTCACCTGTGCGCCCCCCGGCAGCGGTGACCGCATGGGCATCAACCGCGATCGTGACAGTCACAGCGACGGCAACGACAACTGCCCCGACGCGGCGAACGACGTTCAGACCGATACCGATGCCGACACCGCGGGCGATGCCTGCGACCAGGACGACGACAACGACAGTCTGCTCGACATCTACGAGACGAATACCGGCACCTTCGTTTCGCCCTTCGACACCGGTACCGATCCACTGCTCACCGATACCGATGGCGACAGCTTCGACGACGACGCCGAGATCGCGGCGGGCACCGATCCGAACGATTCGGGAAGCCACCCGGGGATGGGCGTGCCGGCGCTTTCGCTCCTCGGCCTGCTCGTGCTCGGCGCCGTGCTGGGCTTCACCGCCTGGATCGCCCTGCGTCGCAACACGATCCGTCCGGCCGCCTGACCGAGAGGGCGCATGTCCGAACCGCTACCTGGACCCGATGAAGGCACCGAGCGCGGCGCGGGTCGTGGGCTCGTGGCCGGAGTCGTGGGCGGGTTGTTGATCCTCGCGCTGGTGGGATGGGGACTGCGGCGATCGATGGATCCCGTCGTCTCGGACGCTGCACCGCCCGAGGCCGCTCGCAGCGAACCGGAACCGCGCGAGGCCGAGATCGCGGTGGCTGAAGACGGGCCCCTGATCCCCGAGTTCAAACTGCTCGGCAACAGTCCGGCGCCAGCCGAGCGCGATCGTTGCAGCGAGGAGGCCCGCGCCGCGATGGAGGCCTTCGGGACGGCGAAGCAGGGTGGCGACATCGCCGTGCGCGAGGCCGAGTGGAGGGACAGCGCGACCCTCGCGCGTGTTGGCGTGGCGAGTTGGTTCTCCGAATGCACGCGAGACGGGCGGGCGGTTCGCATCGTGGGGGAGAGTTCGGGCGAGGTGCTCGCCGAGTACCACCCGCGCCTCGGTTATCGCGAACCGCGCGAGCCGGACGAAGGCGGAGGCTGACTTCACCGCGGGACCTCGCGGGCAAGGAGGGCTAGGTTCTGCGCCCTTTTCGCGAGTGATCCCGGATGTCCAGCGTCGAATACACCGCACCCCCGCTCGGCGATGGTTCCTGGCGCTTCGAGATTCGACGCGTGCTCGCCCTCGCGATCCCGGTGGTGATCGCCCAGGTGGGCAACATGTTGATGGGCACCGTCGACACCATGATGGTGGGGCGGGTCGGCGAAGACGCGCTGGCGGCTGCCGCCCTGGGCAACGCCTGGTTCTACGCGGTGTTGTTGATGGGGCAGGGGGTCGTTCATGGCATCGATCCCCTGGTCACCCAGGCCCACGGCGCGCGCAACGCCGAGGGCACGGCGCACGCGTTGCAGCGCGGCATCGTCATCGCGTTGATCGCGAGCGTGCCGCTGTGCCTGCTGTTGTCGTTCACCGAAGAGGTGCTGCTGCTGAGCGGGCAGAGCCCGGAACTCGCGGCCCTCGCGCACCGCTACATCTCGGTGCAGATACCGAGTCTTCCGCTCTTCCTGCTCTTCATGGCCCTGCGTCAGTACCTGCAGGGGCGCGAACTCATGCGCCCGGGCATGTGGGTGATGGCGGTGGCCAACGTGGGCAACCTGTTCTTCAACTGGGTGCTGATCTTCGGGGCCCTGGGCTTTCCCGCCCTTGGCCTGTTCGGCGCGGGCATCGCGACGAGTCTCACGCGTGCGCTGATGCTGATCGTGTTGGTCGCGTGGGTGCTGCAGTTCCGACTCTACGAGGGGGCCTGGGTTCCCTGGGATCGCAACGCGATCCGCCCGGCCCATCTCGCGCAGGTGTGGCGAAGTGGCTGGCCGGTGGCGGTGCAGATGTCCCTCGAGATCTGGGCGTTCTCGGCGGGGACCCTGATCGCGGGAACGCTCGGCGCGACGGCGGTGGCGGCACACACGATCGTGCTCAACATGGCGTCGCTCACCTTCATGATGGCCCTCGGCGTTTCCCAGGGCGTCGTCACGCGGGTCGGCAACCTGATCGGGGCGGGAGAACGGGAGCGCGCCCAACGCGCGGCCTGGGTGGGCTTTGCGCTCGGGGCTTCGGTGATGGCGCTGGCCGGGGTGGGGTTCTTCCTGTTTCGCGATCAGCTACCGCGTCTCTACACATCGGAGGCCCAGATCGTCGTGCTCGGCAGTACGATCCTGCCCGTCGCTGCCGCCTTCCAGGTCTTCGACGGAACCCAGGCCGTGGGTTGCGGGATTCTGCGCGGCATGGGTCGAACGCTCCCCGCCGCCGGCTTCAACCTGCTCGGTTATTGGGTGCTCGGCCTGCCCATCGGCTACTGGCTCGCCGTGCGCGCGGACTTCGGCCTCGAAGGCATCTGGTGGGGCTGGGTGCTCGGGCTCGCGGTGGTCGCGTTCTCGCTCGTGGCCTACGTGGCGAGGCGGGGGCCGGGCTTCGATCCCGAAGACGAGGGCGGCTAGCGCTTCGGTCCGGCGCTCGTGGTGGGCAGGCCCTCGACAAACTCGCTCTTGGGCAGACGCGAGATGTAGTCGAGGTCGCTCTGCTGGGTGTTCTTCGCGCCGATCACGAGGACGCGCACGCGCCCCTTGTCGATCTTCGAGTAGTAGATGCGCCGCTTGCCCGCGAAGCCGAGTTCGTAGACCGAGAGGTAGTTCGGGAGCCCGCCCACCTTGCGCCGCACCTGGCGGTTGTCTGCTTCCTCGCTCAGCCGTTTGAGACACTCTTCGGCACGCAGCTTGGTGGCCTCGTCACCCAGGGCCACGATGTCGTTGATCGCCCGGGCGTCGATGTCGAGACGCGGGTAGAGGGTCTTCATGCGGCGCGCGAGGTTCTCGCTCTCCTTGCCCTTGCGCCCGGCCGCACCGCCGCCCTTGCCCGCCTTCTTGAGGTTCTTCTCGAGCTCCTCGATCTCGGCCGTCTTCGAGCTGAGGTCTTCGCTGGCTTCTTCGAGGAGTTGTTCGAGGGCGCGTCCCTCTTCTTCGAGGATGGCCGCGCGATCGGCTTCCGTGCGCAGGACCCGTTCGCGCTCGGCGAGTGCATCGAGGCGCGACTGCAGGTCGCGTTGTTCTTGCTGCAGACGCGAGATCTCTTCGCGGTCTTCCTGCTTGGTGGGTTCGACCTCGCGCAGCTGCGCGCGCACGGTTTCGATCTCCGATTCGATCTCGCGGGTGCGCGCGGCGGCCTCGTCGCGAGCCGAGCGGGCTTCGTCGAGCAGGGCGCTCTCGCGTGCGACGATGCGGCGGTCGTTGATGAAGAGGATCGAAAAGAGGATGGTCGCGTAGGCGATCAGGATCGAGTTCGAGAGCATCGTGTTGTGATCGACGTTGACTTCCACCTCCGCGGACGCGGGCAAGAGCGTGCGGTGGAGCGCCACTCGCGCGGGCGTGGAGCGATCCGGATACCGCGGTACCCGTGCGCGGCCATCGACGTAGAGCCAGGTCTGCTCGTCGGCGGCGAGCACGCGCACGTCCACGTCGACGTCCCAGAAATCGACCCAGTCCTGGAGGTCGATTGCCTCGACCAGGTTGAGACGGATCTCGGTACCGGGGTGTCGCGGGCCGACTTCGACGTCGATCACCTCGGCGACCACCCGCTCGAAGTGCGTCTGGAGGGAGGTCTCGGCCACCTGCACGGTGAACAGGTAGAAAAGGAGGAAGAGGACGACCGCGATGTAGGTGAAGCGGAACTGGTTGCTGCGATCCACTCCGCGTGGGGAGGCGCCAGCCGCGAGGGGCTCGTCGTCGACGTCCGTCGACCGGTCTTCTGCGCTCCGCTCGCTCATGGGCAGAAACTATACCCTGCGGTACCCCCGAACCGCGGCGGGTTCGGCTTGCACACGCCTTGCCGGTACCGGGATCAGTCGATGACGTCTTCGCACAACGCGAAGGCGATGTGGTGCACAGCCGACGTTGCGCGCTTCACGCTCAACTTCTGTTCGGTGCGCAGGCGATTCCAGGCTTCGGGGGAGAGGACCATCTCGAGGCTATCGGTGATCTCGCTCGGCAGGGCGCGGAACTCGGGCAGCCAGGAGTAGAGGTTGGCGCGCAGGCGCGGCGTGTCGGATTGGTGGATTTCGGTGAGGAAGGCGGATCGGCTGCGATGGGCTTCCGTCGCCTTCCAATACGGGCTCACGCGTTCGAACAACTCGCAGCGTTGGGCGATCAAGGCTTCGAGGCGTTTCCGGGGCGGAGCGTCGGGGATCTCGGCCGCAGTGGCATCGACGATGTTGCGGCGCACACGATCGTGCACCTGCTCGAACAGCGTGTCCATGTCGGCGAAGTGCCGGAACACGGTGCGGATCCCGAGGTCGGCGCGTTCAGCCACCTGCTTCGCGGTCGGCGTCAGATGACCTTCGCCGAGCAGATCGAAGAGCGCATCGACGATCTTCTTACGGCTGCGTTCCGAGCGCAGGGTGCGTCCGTCGGCGGTCGCGTCCACTTCCGCTCTCATTGGATCCCGCTCGCCCGGAGTTCCGGGGGCGAGACCTTGACCTCGGCCGCGGCCGCCACGCGTTCGAACGATGCGATGATCATCTCGACGAAAGTGGAGAGGTCGGGAACGAGACCGAGATCGGCGTTGAAGCCCCAGCAGACCTGGCCGTTGTAGCTCACGAGGGCGATGCCCAGACCCACACCGGCGAGCAGGGGCACCTGGGGGTACATCGCGACCATCTCGGAGCCGAGCATGTAGAGGGGGAACTGTGGCCCGGGCACGTTCGTGACGACGGAGTTCATGGTTCCCGCCGCGGCCTGGGCGCCCAGCGAGACCAACCCGTTCGGCATGCGGTTCATCACCTCGAGGATGAGTTCGGCGCCGAGGGCCTGATGGCTCTCCTTGAGTTCACGCGTCGTCTCGTGGATGCGCTCGAGCTGCATCAAGGGGTCTTCTTCGTCGAGCGGCAGCCGCACGAGCCAACCACTGACGCGATTGCCCATCTTTCCACGCTCGTCGTCGGAGCGAACGCTCACCGGCGCCTGGATGCGGAAGTCGAGTTCTTCGGGCCGCAGGCGGCGATGGGTGAGGTAGTCGCGGAAGGCACCGGTCACGATGGTGAGCACGACGTCGTTCACTGTGCAGCCGAGCCCGTGGCGGATCGCCTTGATGTCGTCGAGGGAGACCGTCCACCAATCGAACAGGCGGTGGGGACCGAGCTCGCCATTGATCGGTGTCTTCGAGGCGGAAGAGGCCTGGTTGGCGAGGGCTGCTCGGATGGCCCGTGTGCGCAGCATGATCTCGTCCTGGAGGTTCTCCGTCTCCTTGCGGAACTCGCGCATGCCACGCAGGGCTCGAAGTGGCCCCCGCAGGTAGAGGCTGGCCGAGTCGGCGATGAGCTCGCGGTCTTCGGGTTCGGGGCGCGGGATGAACTCGGGGCCCGGTTCGATCTCGCGATCCCGGTTCGTGCGCATCAGGATCTGTGAGATGTCGACCCCCGAAGAGCCGTCGATCATGCAGTGATGGATCTTGCTGATCACGGCGAAGCGATCGCCGGTGAGGCCCTCGACCACCCACATCTCCCACAGCGGTCGTGTGCGGTCGAGTTGTTGGGCCATGATGCGCGCCGAGAGCTTCTTGAGTTGGGCGTCGCTACCAGGCTTCGGGAGGCTCGTGTGGCGGATGTGGTAGTCGAGCTCGAAGTCGGCGTCGTCGAACCACACCGGACGCTGCTCGATCGGGATCCACTTGAGCTTCTGGCGATAGCGGGGAATGAGATGGAGGATCGAGGCGGTGAAGGCTTTGAAGGCCTCGAAATCGACGCCCCCTTCGGGCGTCTTCATCGGGCCAAGTTCGAAAATCTGGGTCGAGGCCACGTGCATGTGGAGATTGGGCGTCTCCCACAGCAGGAACGAGGTGTCCTGACCCGACAATCGATCGTAGTTGTACTTCGCCACGCTGCTGACCTCCCGCATGCGCTGCCTGCGCAAAGGCAACTGTCTTGCGCTCGCGGGGAGGTGTCAAGGGCGCCTCGCCGCGGGGCCACGCGCCCCGCATTGCACCCCGCGAACGAAAAGAGCGCCGACCGAAGGCTCTGGCCGGCGCTCTGGTATTGCATGCGAAGTCGAGGCTGCGTCGATCAGGCCGCCTTGATCTGGTGCACGTGCACGTCGTTCTGCGGGTAGGGGATCGAAATGCCCGCCTTGTCGAACTCGAGCTTCACCTTCTCCGTCGTATCGAAGAGAACCGGCCAGTAGTCGCCCGAGTTCACCCAGGGGCGAACCACGAAGTTGACGCTGCTGTCGGCCAGTTCGGAAACGGCGATCGTGACCTCGGGGTCGGCCAGGATGCGCGAGTCGGAGGCGACGATCTCGTGCAGTAGATCCTTGGCGCGCTTGATGTCGTCGTCGTATCCGATGCCGAACACCATGTCGACGCGGCGCGTGGGCTTTGCGGAGTAGTTCACGATCGGGCTGCCAGTGATCGAGCCGTTGGGAACGGTGATCTCCTTGTTGTCGCCCGTGCGGATGATCGTCGCGAAGACCTGGACGTCTTCGACGATGCCCGAGACGCCACCGGCTTCGACGAAGTCACCGGCCTTGAAGGGGCGGAAGATGATCAGCATGACGCCGGCCGCGAAGTTGCCGAGCGAACCCTGCAGCGCGAAGCCGATGGCGAGACCGGCGGCACCGATGATGGCTGCGAACGAGGTCGTGTTGACCCCGAGCTGGCCCAGGGCCGAGATCACGACGAGCGCCATCAAACCCATGTAGCTGAGGTTCGATATGAAGCCGACCAGAGTGGGATCGACTTCGCTTCGGTTCATCGCCTTTCGAATACCGCTGGTGATGATCTTGGCCACGATGTAACCGATGACGAGTACGGCGAGGAAGCCGAGGATGCCGGGGCCGTAATCCGCCAGACCGTTTTGAATCGTCTCTTGCATGTTGTCCATGGGGGTAGGAACTCCAGGTTGAGAACCGCATGCCGTTTCGGTCCGCGGTTGTGAAAGTGGGTCAACGAATCGACCCAGTTTCAGTTAGTCGACGATGATGAGTCAAGGGTATGTGCATCGGGATCGCATGAAGCGGGCAAGGTCCATGTGCTTCGTGCGACCGGCGGTCATGGGGTGAGCCCCACGGGAGAGAAGGCTCTCCAGCGTTCGAAGTTTCGCAACGTTTGCGAGTGACGATCGGCGATGGGCGCGCATTCCATGTGCATCGCCGGGAGCAGAGACGAAACCCGTTTCGTGGATGAAACCGAGACGCGTCACCAGTTGTTGCGCACGCGCGGCGGATGCCAGGGCCTGTGTTCGTGGGACTCGCCATCGCCGATCAAGCAGTGATCGATCGGGAAGGTGTCATCGCGATAGCGCGAGAGCCTGTAGGTCGCGATCCGCGCCTGTCCGAGGGTTTCGATCACCTCCCATGCCAGGGTCGGCGTTCCCGCTATCAGGATCTCGATCTCGACGAGCCTTCCCTCGGCGTCCACCGCGTAGCGAGCCGCGAAGCGCCGGTCCTCCAGGCCGCGTCCCGACCGCGGCAGCCTGAGGAGTTCGCCGCGCTGTCGCGTGTAGGCGCGACGCTTCCTGCACGCCGCCACGCTGATCGATCGCGCCGTGCCGCGGGTCGCGAGCCAGTGGGAAAGGGCGTCGGCTTCGACGCTTCGCCCCGCGTCGCGAAGCAGCGCGATCTGTAGTGCGAAGTCGCCCCTGGCGGGCGCGAAGTTCCTCGCGGTCAGCCTGCGGCCGTTCAGTGTTGCGGCCTCGTCGTGGCGTCCCTGGTTCGAGAGCGCGGTCACCATTTCGAGCGTGGCGGGTGGCGCGTCGGTCGTCGCGCAGGCGACACACCACGCGATCGCGGCCCCCAGGCTGATGTGGAAGGCGCAGTGAAGGGAGAACGGCTTCATGGCTCGGCGATCCTCCGGGCCGATGGTAGCGATGGGTCCGGCTCACACGGGGCGCCAGAGTCGATAGAATCCGATGCCGATGACGGACAGCGACCCGACTACGACCACACCTCCCTCGAGCTCCCGCGAACATCCGCTGGGGGCGAAGACGTCTCCCTGGAAGCTCTGGGGGGTCCGCATCGTGGTGTTCTGCGTGATGTTCGCGTTCCTGATGGTCGCGTTTGCGGCGCTCGGCTCTCTCGTGGAGCGCTTCTTCGTCGCGCTCTACGTCGACTGAGCGCGTCGGCCCCTCCCGCAGCCAAACGATCACCTTCGTCACCGGATCGGCGGAGTCAAGCGTCGCGGTGGAGGTTGCGCTTTCGCTGCGACACCTTCGAAAAATGTGCCCGTGAGGGGCTTGTCGGCGCACGCTCCGTGTTCACGATCCCGGCCATCAACGGAATCGCCTCATCGCACGAGTCCGGTTCGGATGGTCTCGGGCGGTGAGCACTCGGAGGAGAAATCCATGACTTCAAGCAACGAAAACCTTCCGTCACGTCGGACACTCTGGTCCGAGGTCGACCCGTTCTTCGACTTCTTCCGCTCGCCGGCTCGCTCCGGGTTGTTCGACAACTCGCTCAAACGGATGCGGGAGTCGGCGTGGTCGCCGGCCGTGGATCTCACGGAGGACGAGAAGGCCTACATCGTCACCGTCGAACTCGCTGGCGCCAAGAAGGACGACATCAACGTCGAGTGCCACGACAACGTGCTCACGATCAAGGGTGAGAAGCGCGACGAGCGCGAGGAGAAGAGTGAGCATCGGCACTACATCGAGCGCAGCTTCGGGCAGTTCACACGGAGCTTCCGCATGCCCGCGGACGCCTCGGACGACGTCGAGGCGAGCTTCCGCGACGGCCTGCTCACAGTTCGCGTTGCGAAGCAGGAAGAGAAGAAGCCGACGGTGGTGTCCATCAACGACTGATCCGTCGACACGTCCCTGACCAGGCCGCTGGACACAGGCGATTGGATTGGGGGAGGAGAACGGCCGGTGCCCCAGGGTGCCGGCCGTTCGTTATTCTCGCCGGCTTCGAGCCATCGGCTCGATTCGAGGAGTCGCGAGAACATGCAAGCCATCCCCCATTCGACGTCTGTCATCGCCCTCGTGCTCGGCCTCGCGGTCGGCTGCAGCGGGCCGCTTCCCTTGCTTTCGGGTGGGGCGCTCTCGGGGGCGGTCGCGCCCACGCCGGCGCAATGGAACTTCGAAGAGGATTACGCGGTCATCCAGCTCGAGACCCGGCCCGAGGATCCCTACTCGGTCAACATCGCCTACACGCTGCTCGATGGTTCCCTCTACATCTATGCCGGAGACACCCGGACCGAGTGGGTTCAACACATGGAGGCCGATCCGCGAGTCCGTTTCCGAAACGGCGATGTGATCTACGAACTGCGAGCCGAGCGCGTTCTCGATCGCGCTGAGTTCGCCGCGTTCGCCGAGGCCTGGGTCTCCAGTTCGATGTTCCACCGAGATCCCATGGAACTCGACGAGGCCTGGCTCTATCGCCTCGTGGCCCGCTCCTGAGTCGCAGGTAGTTGATTCCACCTAGACGAAACATCACTCGGAACCGGCTCTCAACCCGTTTCGCGAGTACGCCGATAGCAGCGGAAGTCCGCGCGCCCAGGAAGGAACTCGGGTTGCGTCGGTGTATCTCGTCATGGAGTTGAACATGTCGGCTCGAACGACTCTCGCGATGCCAACACTGGGCCTGCTTCTCTTGTTGGCGGGAGCCGCCCCGGCCGATGATCCGCCGTCGCCTGCTGCACCCGCCGCGCATGCGCCTTCAGCCAGGGAATTGATCGAACGCGTTCGCGAGGGCGGTTACGTCATCTACTTCCGGCACGCGCTGACCGACCACGCGCAGATCGACAAGGATCGGGAGAAGCTCGACAACTGCGCGACCCAGCGAAACCTCTCCAAGGAGGGGCGCGAGCAGGCCCGGGAAATCGGGAGCGCGATGGAACGTCTGGGCGTTCCCGTCGGAGAGGTCCTCTCGAGCCCCTACTGTCGGGCGCTCGACACCGCGAATCTCGCCTTCGGCCGCAGTGAAGTTCGCAAGGAACTCCGCTTCGGGATGGGGGCGGACACGAAGGAAACCGCCTGGCTCGCCTCGAAGCTCCGGGATCTGCTGTCGAAGCCTCCCGAAGCTGGAAGCAATCGCATACTCGTCTCGCACAGCTCGAACCTGAAGGAAGCCGCCAGGGTGTGGCCCCGGCACGAGGGTGGGGCGTACATCTTTCATCCGCTCGAGAGGAACGGGTTCCTCTACGTCGGGGAGATCGCCCCCGGAGAGTGGGGGGATGTTGCACTTCCCTGAACGAGAGTGGCGGTCGGTGTTTGCGCCCGTGGGAGCGACCCGACGTCCCGCGGTGGAGCGAGCGTGAGCGAGGGACTCGACGGGTTGTCGCTTCAGCGTCGTTTCCTGGTCGCGCCGGCGGTCGGGTTCGGACTCATGCTGCTGCTCGCGATCGCCGCCCTGGTGGCGCTGCGCGAGCAGTCCACACTGTTGCTGGAGGAGGATCGGGGCCGACTCGCGATCTCGCGGGAACTGATCGAGACGTTCGCCGACCTGTCGCGCAACCACTCCCTGGTCTACGAACTCCTGCTGGGCCGCAACGCTCTGGATCAAGAGGGCATCTACGAGGAAGGAAAGCCGCTGATCCACGACGTGTTGGCCCTGGAGGAGAGACTCCTCACCTCCGGGCTGAAGGAGAAGCTCGATCCCGACGAGCTTCGCCAATACGCACGCCTGGCCGACGCGATCCACGCGTATCGCCCCTTTCTGATCTCCGCGATCGAGATGGCCACCCTCGACCCCGATCTCGCGAATCGACACATGGGGGAGGCGACGAGCCGCTTCCTCGAAGTCGAGCGCCGGTTCGTGGCCCTGCTCGACGTGACCCGCGCAACCTCGGTCCGGCGCTTCGTCGACATCGAACGCGGGGCGGGTCGCAGATTCGAGTGGATGTCGGGGGGCGTGGTGCTCGCCATGGCGTGCCTGGTTCCCCTGACGATCCGCCTTTCGCGGCGACTCTCGGCTGACCTGGTCAGCCTGATCGCGGCGATGAAGCGCCTGGCAGATGGAGAGGGCGACGTCGAAATCCCGACCCGGGCCGCCTCGCGCGAAACCGCCGCGATGGCCGGTGCGTTGAGCGTCTTTCGCGAAAAACTCGACGCGCTGCACGCCGCGACAGTGGAAGCCGAGCGGGTGAACGGCGAACTCGAACAGGAGATCTGCGAGCGCGAGAAGGCCGAGCGCGATCTGGTCATCGCTCGCGACGTGTTCGAGCACAGCCTCGACGGGATCATGGTGACGGATGCCGATGCCCGGATCCTGAGCGTGAATCCAGCCTTCAGCGAGATCACGGGCTACTCCGAGAAGGAGGCCGTCGGGCGGACTCCGCGGCTCCTGCGCTCGGATCACCACGACCCGCCGTTCTATGAAGCCCTGTGGCGCGACCTCGAGGTCAACGGCCTGTGGCAGGGGGAGATCTGGAACCGACGGAAGGACGGCACGATCTATCCCGAGTGGCGAAACATCAGTTCCGTGCGCGATGCCGACGGCAACGTCCTCCGGTACATCAGCATCTTCACCGACATCACCCACCGCAAGATCGCGGAAAAGGACGAGGGTGCCGCGGCCCCGACCGCCGCGAGCGAGGCGGCGGCGCGGCGCGAGCCGCTCCTCGAGAAAGTCGCGGCCGCGATCGCGACCGCGCGGCGATACCAGAAGAAGGCTGCACTGCTGTGTTTCGAGGTGACCCAGCGCGTGGGGTCGCCTCCGCGCCTCGAGCCGTGCCCCGGTGATGTGTTTCGCGAAGAGGCACGGCGTCGCATCACCGATAGCCTGGGCGCGGCCGGCGTTGTCGTGACCCTCGAGGACGATGCCCTGGGTGCGATCGTGGGTGAAGTCGGGTCGGCTGCGGAGGTCGCACGCCTCGCCGAGAAGTGCATCGAAGCGTTCGGTCCCCCATGTCTCGCGAGCGGCCGTCGGGTTCAGCTCGCGATCGATGTCGGCGTGAGCTTCTTCCCCGACGACGGGGATCGGCCCACGTCGCTGGTCGCGCACGCCCGGTCGGCCGCGGGCCGCGCCAGACTCAAGGGGTCCGGAAGCTATGTCTTCCACGCCCACGACCTGCACCAGGAGGCCACTGCGCAGATCGCCCGTGAGGCCGAACTGCGCAAGGCGTTCGAGTCCGGAGAACTCGAGGTCTACTACCAGCCTCGCATCTCGGGAAGGAGCGGGGAGATCGTGGCCGCGGAGGCGCTGATTCGCTGGAATCGACCCGGTCGCGAATCGATTCCGCCCGACGAGTTCACCCCCCTCGCCGAAGAGGTCGAACTGATGGGTCACATCGGCGCCTGGGTCATGGAGACGGCGCTGCGGCAGTACGCGGATTGGCAGCGTCTGCGAATCGCCCCGCCGGTGATCAGCATGAACCTCACGCGCGGCCAGTTCGTCGATCCCGGGCTGGT
>JANQEL010000212.1 GCA_028278345.1 Myxococcota bacterium | reverse complement strand
CACCCTGAACGAACTCCAGGCCGTGATCGATGCGCTTCAGGCGGCCGGGGCCACCTGAAGCGCATCGACCACGCGATCTTCCCGGTGTTGAACGGGAACGTGAACCCGCCCGCGCCGCCGAGCTGCTGTGAGGGGATGGTGAACTAGCGCGTACCCGCGAGGGCGGTGCGCATCTCGTCGACCTGCTCGAGCTTCGCCTCGAAGAGCGTCCAGTCATCACGCTCCGCGATGGCGGCCCAGATGGATTCGATCTCGTCGATCAGCAGCGTGCAGGGCTCGGACCGCGCGAAGTATGCGTGGTCGAGGGCTGCGTTCTGAGCGATTACGTATCTCCCGAGTCCACCTCGAAACGCGTCGAACACCTCCCCTTCGTACTTCTCCGCCGAGGGACTTCGCCCCGCCCGCTCCGCACTCGCCTCGCCGCCGTACCAATCGAAGAAGAACTGCTCGAAGCCGAGCTGGCTTTCGTGAAGGAATGCGTAGACGGCGTTCGCGAAGTCGGCATCTCCCTGGTTGAGCTGCCAGGTTTCGCCGTCGCGGGAGGGTGCCGCGAGCCCGAGCCGCTCGATGGTCCGTCGACAATACGCGGCGTTGAAAGCCGGATTGAAAGCTTCGAGGGCTTCGATCAACGCATCCTTCTCTTCGATGCCCAACAACGTTTCCGCCAACCGGTTCAGGTTCCAGGCCACCGCCTCGGGCTGCCGTCCGTACGCGTACAACCCCGTCTGATCGAAGTACGCCGCCGTGAACCTCGGATCCAGCGTCGGAAGGAAGCGATACGGCCCGTAATCGAAGCTCTCCCCCGTGATGTTGAGATTGTCGGTGTTGAGCACGCCGTGCACGAAGCCGGCGACCATCCAACTTGCCGCGAGTTCGGCGCTCACGAGAACGATCTCGTGCAAGAGCGACGCCACGCGATGGTTCGCCACGGGCAGCGACTCCCCCGGCCCGTCGAGTTGCGGGTAGTAGTGCTCGATCGAATGATCGACGAGCTTGCGCAGGTTCTCGTTGGCCTCGAAGAACGCCTGGCGCTGGAAGGTCCCGAAGCGAATGTGCGAATGCCCAAGTCGCACCAACACGGAAGAACGCGTCGGAGAAGGTTCGTCGCCACGCGTCAACGCTTCCCCCGTCTCGACCAGGCTGAAGGACTTCGAGGTGTAGACGCCCAGCGCTTCGAGCATCGCGGTCGCGAGTACTTCGCGAACGCCCCCCTTGAGTGTGAGCCGACCATCCCCCGTGCGCGACCACGGTGTCTGTCCACTTCCCTTGGTCGCGAGATCGAGCAACCGGTCGTCTTCCGCGTCGCGAAGCTGCGCGAACAGGAACCCGCGTCCGTCGCCGATCTCGGGGTTGTAGTTGCGAAACTGGTGGCCGTGATAGCGGAGCGAGAGAGGTGTACTGAAGCCGTCTACCAACGGTTCGAAGCGACCGAAGTGGTCGAGCCATTTCGCGTCGTCGAGATCGCCGAGACCGACCCGCGCCGCCCAGCGATCGTTGCGATAGCGCAGCTCGTGTTTCGGGAAGCGCGCAGCCTCGACCTCGTCGAAGAACTCTTCTCCCAGACGCGAGTGGATCGTCTCGGGCCGATAACCGCGTTGTTGTGCCACGTACTCCCCTTCGGCGCGGCGGGCATGATAGACGGACCCCGCACTCGACGCCGTCTACCCGGCTGGGCGATCATTCCACCATGACCAGTCTCCCGAGCAAGTCCCTCGCCATGGTGTTGACCGATCTGCGCAAGCTCGAGGCGCAGGATCTGCCGCTACCGGAAATCGGTCACGACGACGCCCTGCTCCGCATCGAAGCCTGCGGAATCTGCGGCAGCGACTATGAACAGTTCGAAGGGGTGCTCCGCACGCCGACCCCCGTCGTCCCGGGCCACGAACCCCTCGGTGTGATCGCGAAGATCGGCGACGGCGCCGCCGAGCGCTGGGGGGTCGACGTGGGCGATCGCGTCGCGGTCGAGACGATGCTCTCGTGTCGCTTCTGCAAGATGTGCCTGCGCGGCGACTACCACCTCTGCACTTCGCGCCGCATCTACTCCTACATCCCCCTCTCCGACGACCCGGGGCTGTGGGGTTCGTACGCGGAGTTCATGTACCTCGCGCCGAACTCGGTGGTGCACAAGGTCGACGCCACGCTGCCGCCCGAGATCGCCGTGATGTTCAACCCGCTCGGCGCCGGCTATCGCTGGGCGGTCGAGATCCCGAAGACCGGCCCGGGCGATACGGTCGTCATCATGGGGCCCGGGCAGCGCGGGCTCGCGTCGGTGCTCGCCTGTCGTGACGTCGGCGCGCAGCAGATCATCGTGACGGGGCTCGAAGCAGATCGTGACAAGCTCGCGCTTGCGAAGGAGTTCGGTGCGGACGCCACGATCGATGTCGAAAACGAAAACGCCAAGGACCGCATTCGCGATCTCACCGACGGGCGCGGGGCCGACATCGTCGTCGACGTCTCCTCCTACGCCACCACGCCGGTCGCCGAGAGCCTCGACTACGTCGCCATGGGGGGAACGGTGGTGCTCGCCGGCGTGAAGGGCTTCAAGTCGATCCCCGACTTCATCTCGGACAAGATCGTCATGAAGGAGATCGCGATCCGCGGAGCCATCGGCGTCACGGCCAGTGGCTACCAGAGCGCCATCCGGCTGCTCGAAGGGCGCACCACGCCCATCGCGAAGATGCACACCCACGACTTCCATCTCCGCGACGCCGAACTGGCGATCCGCACCCTCGCCCGCGAGATCAAGGGCGACGAGTCGATCCACTCCTGTCTGCTGCCGGACACCGATTAGAGGTCCGTCGCCTCGCTTCGTTTTTTTTGCGAAACGGAAGTGCACGGGAGTTGCACTTCAATCACCGACCCGGCGAATGCGGGTACTGGAAATCAGCCGTCATCGCACTTTTTTGTGGAGGTTGCGGGTGTGGATGCTGTAGGGTCGCCCTCATCAGCTGGGAGCACACCCGGGCTTCGGTCGAGCGGCGATGGAGTTCGGGGTAGGTGATAGAAGGAAGTCACGAATGACCTCGAAGCAGAACACCTGGTGGAAGCGCATTGCACTGATCTCGCTGGTGGCGAGTCTGGTGGCGTTGATGGCCGCGCCGGCCTTCGCGCAGCATCGCCGCGAGCGACAGCGACTCAACATCGAATACGATGGTGGCGACCGGATTCGGGAGCGCATCCGACGACGCCCCGTCTCGAGCGTGCCGGAACCCTCGGCCGCGCTGCTCTTCGCCGGTGGTGGCCTGATCGTCGCCCAGGCGATCCGCAGCAACCGCCGCAAGCAGCAGAAGTAGGCGCTCGTAGCGAGAAGCCAGCAACCACGCGGCTTCGTGTCGAATCAAGGCTCCGTCCGGCCTCGCGCCGAACGGAGCTTTTTCTTTGTCCCGCGCTCGGGGTTGCGGCCTCGGCATGCCGAAGAACCCCTCGTGATACTCTCCGGCGCGGTCTGTATCAGGCCGCTTGCACGAGGCCCACTTGGCAGAAGAACGAGACGAACCGAGCAGCGATGTCGGGACACAGCCCGGCGGCGAGCACGAGGCCGTCGCCCGCATCATCGCCAATCAGCGCAGCCTGATCGTTCGCCTCTACGCCCGGGTGCGCTTCCTGATCCTGCGGCAGACCTTCCTCCAGGAGATCGGGCAATACCTCCCGCGTCGCGGTCGCGTCCTCGACCTCGGCTGCGGCTTCGGGCTCTTCTCCCTCTACTTCGCCATCGATGCACCCGAGCGGCAGCTGGTCGGCGTCGACCTCGACGAGGATCGCATCGAGGCCGCGCGTGAATGTGCCCGGAAGCTCGGCGTCTCGAACGTCGACTACACGGCACAAAACGCCCTCGACTGGCGGGGCCACGGGGCATTCGACGCGATCTTCATGCTCGACCTGATCCACCATCTTCCGAAAGCGGAGGTCGAGCCCTTCTTGCGGCGTGTCGCCGAGCTCCTCGCACCCGGGGGCATCCTGCTCTTGAAGGACGTCTCGAACCGGCCCACCTACAAGATGCTCTTCACCCTGCTGCTCGATCGGCTCATGGTCGGCCGCGAACCCATCTACTACTGGCCCCCCGCAGAACTCTGCGCCCTCGTCGAGGGCCTGGGCTTTACGGTGAAACGCCATACGATCAACGACTTTCTCCCCTACCCGCACATGCTCTATGTGTGCACCCGGGCAAGCGAAGCGGAGGATGGGTAGCCTCTCACATCCGATCCGCCGATCGACCCCGGAGGCTCCCATGGCCGAAACCCTCGACTTCGACGCTTTTCATCGCGACGCACTTCCGCAGATGATCGCCGCGGGCAACGGCGCCCTCGCCAACGAAGCGCTCCACAAGGGCTCCTTGGCCTTTCGCGTCGGCAACACGAGCTACACCTACGCAAAGGGAGGCAACGCCATCGAAGTGGTTCCCGGCGATGAAGACGCCGACGTCGTGATCGAACTCACCCCCGAAGAGTGGTCGGGAGTCGTCCACGAGACCCTCACCGCCCCCGGGTTGCTCTACAGCGGGCGGGCGAAGTGCCTGAAGGGCAACGCGATCGGCTTCGTCACCTTCGAGCCCGTGCTGCGTGCGCTCTACAACGGACGCCCGGTGTGGCACGAAGAGGATCCGCTCCTCGGCTTCGATGGCCTGCCCCTCGACCCGACCCAGAGCTTCACGCTCTCGAGCAACCGCGAGGAGATGGCCCACTTCCTGCGCACGGCGGGCTACCTCGTCGTGCGCAATGTCTTCAGCGAGGACGAGATCGCGGGCTTCCTCGAAGAAGCCGCCGAACTCGAGAAGGAAGCCCGTAAGGGCGACGACCTCTCGTGGTGGGGCAAGAACGCCAGGGGAGAAGAGATCCTGAGCCGCATCACCCGCGCCGCCGCGAAGCCCCGACTCGCCACTCTCGCGCGCGAACCGCGCCTGCTCTCGCTGGTCGAGCTGGCCGATACCGACCTGCTTCCCCGCAAGCGCGCGCGAAGCGAAGAGGAGGTCTCCCTCATCTTCAAGCGTCCCGAGATGACGGAAGGGCTTTCGGATCTTCCCTGGCATCGAGACTGCGGGATGGGGGGGCACGCGACGATCTGTCCGGTGCTGATCGCCTCGACCTTCTTGACCGAGATGTCGCCCGAGAGCGGTGACCTGCGGATGTTGCCCGGCTCGTGGAGTGGATCGGTGCCCTACATGGATGCAAGCGATCCCCGCGCACCGCGCGGAGTGCAGCTCAGCGCGAAGCCCGGCGACGTGGCGCTCCACTACGGCGACACGATGCACGCGGCCCCAGAGCCCGAGGACGACACCCGCGACAACTACCGCATCAGCGCCACGGTGGGCTTCGCGCGACCCGAGATGCGAATGCCGAAGAAGAAGGACGGCTTCAACAACGTCCTCCACCAACGCGACGACGGGCAGATCGAGCACCTCTCGAAGGTCGCCGAGCGTATGAGCAAGCCGACCGACACCGATTGAGCCCTCAGTCGCGCACGAGTTCGAGTAGCGACGCTTCCCCCGGTACTCCCACGCGCAGTGGGAAGCCGTAGAAGCCAGTGCCGCGATGGACGTACAAGCGATTCGACCCGTGCGCGAACAAGCCGTGATCCGGCCAGGCACTACGCGACAGCACCGTCCAATCGAAGCCGAAGCTCACGAGTCCCACCTGCCCTCCGTGCGTGTGCCCCGACAGCACGAGGTCCACGCTCCCGGGTTCGATGTCGCGGAAGCCGAGAGGGTCGTGGAGCATGAGCAGGCGCAGGTGTTCGTCGAGCCGCGGATGCGCCTCGAGGAGACCACGGATGTGTTCGGCCCGTCCTCGCCCCACGAAGTCGGCCCCGATCAACTGCACGGGACCCACAGGTGTCTTCGCCACCACGGCTTCGTCGATCAAGAGCTCGACGCCGTTCTGGTGCAGGCCCGCCCGCACTTCATCCGGTGCTTCGTGATCGTGATTGCCGAAGATCGCGTAACAGTCGCCCTGGCGATCGCGCAGCGGTTCGAGGGCTTCGAAGAGCGCGCCGGGGGTTCCCATGCTCTCCATCGTGAGGAAGTCGCCGGTCAGAAGCACGAGATCGGGTTCGTGCTCGAGCAGACCCGCCACGATGTTTCGCAGTGAACGGACCGACTGCCAGGGACCGAGATGGGGATCGGTGATCTGCACGATGCGAAGCGGGCGCTTCTCGAGGGGCGGCGGGTCCGAACCGCGATGCCGTTCGACGGCCACACGCTGCACCTCGTCGGGGCCATCGTCTCCGAGTCGGAAGCGAACGATCTCGGCGACCGGTCGCGTCGAGGTATAGACGGAGGTACAAGCGAGGATCAGCGGCAGGATGTCGACCCACTCGAGCGCGCGCAGACCGACCTCGAAATCGAGTGCAAGGAACAAGAGCCGCAGCGGGAACCAGAGCAGAAGCCAGCCGACCATCATCGCGCCCGCGGCGACGGTCACCTGCCCGGGCACACTCACCAGCGCGCGAAACCAACGCGAACGCATGCGCGCCCTGACGAGGTGCGTGAGATGAAACCCCGCCGTCGCAACGCCGTAGACCGCGACCGCGCGAAACGCGGGAAGCCAGGTGTCGGGGAACCAATTCTCGAGGCGGGCTTCGGCCGCGATCACCCCGGGCAACGACAGCAGGAGCACCACGCCGACGAAGGCCGCGTAGGTGCGGCCGCGCTCGCGAAGCGCATAGAAGGGGACGCCGACGAGGACACTCGCGACGAGCAGGTAGAAGGCGACGGCGAAGCTCACGCGCGCGCAGCGTAGCGCGTTCGGGCGGGCGGCCCGTCCCGGACAAGACGCTGCGCGCACGGACGCCCAGGCTGCGTGGAGCTACGATCCGGCGCGGAGAAAAGAGAGGAACGGATGGCGGAAGTCGAAGAAGTCGATGGCCCCGAATTCATGGCCGACATGGGTATCGTCCAGCTCAAGGCGGAGGATGGTGAGGCATCCCTCGAACTCGAGCTGGCCCCCGGACACATGAGCCGTGCGAACCGCGCCCACGGCGGCGTGCTGTTCACCATGCTCGACAGCACGCTCGGCCGCGCGATCCTCTCGAAGCTTCCCCAGGGTCGCGGCTGCGCGACGGTCGAGATGAAGATCAACTACTTCCGCCCCGTGCAGCACGGCACCATCACGTCGCACGCCCGCCTGAAGGAAATGACGAAGCGTCTCGCCTACGCGGAAGGCGAGATCCTGAACGACGAAGGCAAGGTCCTCGCGCGCGCATCCGGCACCTTCTTCCTCACCGAAGCCATGAAGCAGAGCGACCGCGAGCGCATCTAATCTTTCGGCAGCCCCAACATCCGCTCGGCGATGATGTTCTTCTGGATGTTCGGTGTGCCGCCGCCGATCACGGTGGTGGGCCACCCGAGGGCGCCGATCTGCCACTTGCCGCGATAGAGGGACGCCTCGGTCTCTCCGATGTAAGGGCTCGCGCCGCCCAGCAGCTCCATGCCCGTTTCGCTCATCGCGACGAGCAGGTTGCAGTTGTGGAGCTTGTTGAGGGAAGAGTGACTCGCGTTGTCGGTCCCCTTCACCTGTTCGGTGAGGTTGCGCAGGCCGTTCAAGCGGGCCGCTTCGATGCGCGCATCGAAGGCCGCGAGCTTGCGCCGCAGGTTGCCGTTCTCGAGGGCGGGACGTCCCGCGATCTTCGACTCCCCCGCGAGCTTGATCAGTCGCTCGAGCGCCTTGTGGTGCCGGTTCACCTCCGCGATGCCCGAGCGCTCGTTCTGCAGCGCCGAGCAGATGATCTCCCAGCCCTGTCCTTCAGCGCCGACGCGGTTCGCTACCGGCACGCGCACGTCGTTGAAGAAGACCTCGTTGTAGAGATGCGCGAAGTGATCACCGGCGAAACTCTCGATCGGCCGCACCTCGATACCGGGGCTCTTCAGATCGATCAGCAGGCACGAGATGCCGTCGTGCTTCGGCACGTCGGGGTCGGTGCGCACCATCGTGTAGATGCCCGTGCCCACGTGGGCGAGGGAGATCCAGATCTTCTGGCCGTTCACCACGTACTCGTCGCCATCGCGCTCGGCGCGACACTGCAGCGCGGCGAGATCGCTGCCGATGTCGGGCTCGCTGTAACCCGTGCACCAGGCCGACTTGCTGTCGAGGATGTCGGGCAGGTAGCGCGCCTTCTGCTCGTCGTTGCCGAACTGGATGATGGCGGGCCCCACCCAGCCGAGCCCCGTGTAGTCGCGCCCCAGGGCCGGCGCCTCCGCGAGCAGCATCTCCTGCTTCAGGATGTACTGCTCCATGATGGTGCCGCCGCCACCGCCGCATTCCTTCGGCCAGTTGAATCCGACCCAACGCTTCTCGCGGATCTTCTCCCACCAGGTGGGGAAGAAGGCGGGGCCGAGCTTGCGACGCTCTTCGATCGACGGTAGGTGCTCGGCGTTGAAGGCGCGCACCTCGTCGCGGAAGGCTTCTTCTTCGGGAGAGAGATCGAAGTCCATCGAAGACCCGTTACACCCCTCGCAGGGCGAGCACGCGCTCGTAGTGGAAGTCGGCGTCGCCATACATCGGGCGCATCCACTTCGAGCGCTTGAAGAAGAGTTGGATGTCGTAGTCGGTGGTGAAGCCGATCGCCCCGTGCAGCTGGATGCTGTCGAGCCCCGTTCGCACGAAGGCATCGGTGGCGTAGGCCTTGGCGAGGGAGGTGTAGCGCGCGAAGTCCTCGTGGCCGGTATCGAGGCACCAGCCGGCGTAGTAGAGGAGTGAGCGGAACGACTCGAGGTCGGTGTACATCTCGGCCATCGGGTGCTTCACGCCCTGGAAGTGACCGATGGGTTGCTCGAACTGGATGCGCTCCTTCGCGTACTTCGCGGTGAGTTGGATCGCGGCGTCGACCGCGCCCGAAGCGTCGGCGGTGACGAGCAGGGCACCGAGATCACGCAGCGCTTCGATCGCATCGTCTTCGATCGACACGATGTCTTCGCTCGACACGCGAACGTCGTCGAGATCGAGGTTCCCCATGCGGCGCGTGGCATCGATCATCGGATGACTCGACGCCGCCAACCCTTCTGGCTCACCCTGGATGAGTGCCAGAACGAGGCCGGGGCTATCGGCCCGGCACGCTGCAACCACCCGAAACCCTGCGGCTTCGACATCCGGGACGTATCGCTTGCTTCCGCGAAGCACGAAATCGTCGCCGTCGGGGACGGCCCTGGCTTCGATACCGCCGGGTTCGAGCATGTCGTTCGCTTCGAACAGTCCAAGGGTGGCGACGCAATCACCGCTCGCGAGCGTTGGCAACCAACGTTGCTTCTGCTCTTCGCTCGCGAAGCGCTCGATCGCGCTCGCGGCGAGCACATGGCCGACGATGGGCGAAGGAAAGAGCGAGCGCCCCATCTCTTCGAGCACCACGATGAGGTCGACCCAGCCGAGGCCGCTCCCGCCGAATGCTTCACTCGTGGTCATCCCCAGCCAGCCGAGTTCGGCGATCTCGCGCCAGAGCTTCTCGCAATAGCCGACGTCGGTGTCGGCGAGTCTGCGAACCTCGTCGATCGGACAGCGCTCGTCGAGGAAGCGGCGAACCTCCCCGCGCAGATGCTCCTGCTCGTCGCTGAAACCGAAGTTCACCGAGGCCTCCCGTGGTGCGGTGGGCAGGGTAGCCACCGCGTCTTCGATCGATCAACACGACCGGACGTGCCACCATGATCCCCTACGGAGCAGCGACCACCACGAACGCGAGCCGCCGAGTGAAACGCGCGGCGGGAAGGAATCGAGGAGCGGCCATGACGACGGCGAATTGTTGGAACGACAAGACCGAGTACGATTTCCCCAAGCTGTGCGACGACCTGGTTCGCCTGTTGCGCCTGCAGGCCACCCCAGTCGGTATGAGACGCTTCCATCGGGCCGAAGAACTCGAGGACATTCCACGCCTGCGCCGCATCGATCCTTCGCTCAAGCTCGCCACCGATCAGGTGGTCGGGCAGGCGCGCTGGATCGGTTACACGATCGGCATCACCATGGAGAACCTCATGGGCCCGCAGTGCGGCGCCGTCGTGGGTCTGCATCCGCCGGATGAAGAGTGGCTCTCGGGCAATCAATTCAACGGCGTCTGGTACGGCAGCCTGGAAGACAGCGCGGCACACCAACGCGAGATGGATTGCGCGAGCTACGGGGAGTACGAAGCGCTGGTCGTCTCGCCCCTGGCTTCGGGTCGCATCGACAACCCGGACATCGTTCTCGTCTACGCGACCCCGGGCCAGATGATCACGCTGATCAACGGCTACCAGTATCGCGACTACAAGAAGTGCGCGTTCAGCGTGGTGGGCGAGAGTGCTTGCGCAGATAGTTGGGGGCGCGCGCTCAAGACCGGTGAGCTCTCGGTCTCGATTCCGTGTTACGCCGAGCGCAAGTTCGGCGGCGTGAAGGACGACGAACTCCTCGTCGCGATGCCACCGAGCGATCTGCCGAAGATCGTGGCGGGCCTCGAACAGCTGAGCCGCAACGGCCTGCGCTACCCGATCCCGAACCACGGCATCTCGCTCTCGCCGATGGCGAGCATCGCGCAGAGCTACGGCTCGAAATAGCCGCGGCGAGCCCCGAATCGTGTCAGAATGCCCCCGTTTTCGGGCGGTTGGCCGATGACGGTTTCGCCGAACCCGCGGGCCGATTCGCTGCCCTGGCGTGTCTCATCCGGGCTCGCAGCCGGTGCGACCGCACTCGATTCACGTAGACGGAAGTAGGGTCATGGATCTCGAACTCAGCGGGCGGACCGCGATCGTCACAGGCAGCCACCGCGGCACCGGGAGTGCGATCGCCGAGGGGCTCGCGCGCGAGGGGGTCCACGTCTTCGTCCACGGCTTCGAGAAGGGCCAGGCCGACCCGGTGACCGAACGCATCGAAGCCCGGGGCTTCGCCGCCCAGTCGGTCTACGGGGACATCACCTGCGATGAAGGCAGCGCCGAACTCGAGGCCCAGCTCTCGAGCAGTGGTCGACCGATCGACATCCTCGTCAACAATTACGGCGTCGCGGAGGGCGGCAAGTGGTTGCGCTCGGGCAGCGACGCGTGGGCGGACATCTACCAGAAGAACGTGATCTCCGGCGTTCGCCTAACCAACGCGCTCGCCCCCGCGATGCGCGATCGCGGTTGGGGACGCATCGTCTGGCTCGGCACCGTGGGCGCGTTGCGCCCCGCCGCCCGGATGCCCCACTACTACGCCTCGAAGGCGGCGCTCGCGAACGTCACCCTCAGCCTCGCCAAGGAGTTGGCGGGCAGCGGCATCACGGTCAACCAGGTTTCGCCGGGCATCATCTCGACCGAAGAGGTGAAGGCCGCGATCCGCGCCCGGGCCGAGAAGGAGGGCTGGGGCGACGATTGGGAGGTGATCCAGCGCAAGGCCATGGAGGGCATGTTCGACAACCCGTTGGGGAGATTCGCCGAACCGCACGAGGTGGCCGACCTCGTGGCGTTTCTGTGCAGTGATCGAGCGGCCTACATCAACGGCACCACCGTCCGAATCGACGGTGGCGCGGCCGACGTCGCGGTCTAGCTTCTCGGGTGAGGGGAAATGGCGAGCGATAAGACGAACAGCAGGGACAAGGCGGCGAACCCGGGCCTGAGCGTTTTCCACGAAACCGCGAAGCGCTCGATGCAGCTGTGCTGGGAGATCTCTCCCAGGAGCTTCGGCACCCTCGTCGCGGCTGCGGTCATCAGCTCCTTCCTCCCGGCCGCGCTGACGGCGTCCGCCGGTCTGGTGGTGAATCAGACCGAGGTGATGCTACGGGCGAACCAGTTCGATCTGGTTCCCCTGATCCCGTGGCTCGGGTTGTTCGCCTCGATCATGCTGCTCTCGGGAGCGCTTCAGGCGCTCAAGCAGTACCACGAGAGCGTGCTGGCGTTCGATCTCGACCGCGTGATCTCGCGCCGCGTGATGGAACACCGGCTCTCCCTCGACATCGGATTCTACGAAGACCCGGAGAACCACGACCTGTTGGCCCGCGGTTCGCAGTTCGCCGGGCGCGAGTACCTGAGGTTCATCATGCAGTTGGTGAACCTGGGCGCGCTCGCGATCCAGTTCACGACGCTGCTCGGCGTGATGATGTGGATCCTGCCGATCGTGACGCCTCTCCTCGCAGTCCTCGCCATCCCGATGATCGTCTTCCGTTGGAGGATCTCGAAACTCCAGTACAAGCTGAATCTGGTCACCACCTCACGCGACCGGCTGCGCCGCTACTACGCGGGTGAGCTCACCGCGAAGGGCGCGCTGCCCACGATCAAGTTCTTCAACCTCAAGAACATCCTCGCTGAGCGCTTCGACACGCTGACCCGCGATCTGCTCAACGTGAATCGCAAGCTCTTCCGCCGGCGCGCGGTGGGCCAGGTCGCCGGTTCGGTCGCCTTCGCGGTCGCATTCCTCTTCGCGGCCGCGTGGGCCGCGCGTTCGGCCCTCATCGGCGAGCTCGCGATCGGCGCCCTGGTCACCTACCTGGCGAGTGCGGATCGATTTCGCGCAAGCCTGAACAAGATCACCAAGTCGGCCTCGACGGTCTTCACCAACATTCTCTTCGTGCGCAATCTCTACGCCTTCTTCGACACCAAGCCCGCGATCCACCCGACCGCGGGTGCGAACCCCGAAGAGACTCAGGGGCGCATCACCCTCGAAGATGTTTCCTTCCGCTACCCGGGCGCCGAGGCCGACACGCTCACGAGCATCGATCTCGAGATCGAACCGGGCAAGACGATCGCGATCGTGGGGGGCAACGGAGCCGGCAAGACCACCCTCGCCAATGTGATCACCCGACTGTTCGATCCGACCGGCGGCACGGTCCGCCTCGATGGCGCCGACATGCGCGATCTGTCCGCCAAGTGGTTGTACGGCCAGATCGCCTACGTGCCCCAGGTGCCGGTGCGTTTCGAGGTGTCGGCGCACGAGAACGTCGCCTTCGGCGACATCGACCGCCTGCTCGGCAATCACGAGGAGGTCGCGCGCGTCGCCAAGGACGCCGGCCTGCAGTCGATCGTCGACAAGATGCCGCACGGCCTCGACACGGTGCTGGGCCGACGCTTCGGCGAGTACGACATGTCGGGGGGCGAATGGCAGCGCGTTGCGGTCGGCCGCGCACTCGCGAAGGACGCCCCCATCCTCGTCTTCGACGAGCCCACCGCGAACCTCGATGCGCGCGCCGAGTACGAGCTCTTCACCGCGCTCAAGGAGATGACACGCGACAAGACGTCGATCATCATCTCGCACCGCTTCGCGACGGTGCGCTCGGCCGACCAGATCGTCGTGCTG
The DNA here is from genome assembly GCA_028278345.1 of Myxococcota bacterium. Classification (GTDB taxonomy): domain Bacteria; phylum Myxococcota_A; class UBA9160; order UBA9160; family UBA4427; genus DUBZ01. The sequence goes on along the minus strand of JANQEL010000212.1, from coordinate 20,415 downwards.
GAAGAGGGCCAGGTCGTCGAAGTCGGCAACCACGACGAGCTGATGGAACTCGGGCAGGTCTACGCCGGCCTCTACAAGGTGCAGCAAAAGGCGTTGAACGGCTGAGTCTTTGCGGCTCTACGGCGCGACCGCGCCGGGATCGTCGAAGCCGAAGGGCTTGTAGGTGCCCACGCAAAGCGCTTCGAGCAGGCCATAGCCCACCTGCCCGGTGCTCACGTCGAAGCGGCAGAGCACTTCGTAGAGCGGCGCCAGCGCGGCGCGGGCTTCGGGGGTGCTCACGTCGTAGGTCTTTCCCTCGACCTTGAGGGGGCCCTGGTACATGCCGTGCGTCCAATCGGGTTGGGGGATGTAGCCCGAACCCGCGGCGAGATAGACCGTGCGCAGGGGCGTGGCGCGAATCTCGATCTCCTTGCCCGCAGGGTCGGCGACAGTGATCACCGCGCTCTCGAGTTCGCGCGTCCCCGACTTGTACTTGTAGTCGAACACGGGCGACCCCATGTGCTCGACGCCCCCCCCGTTCTCGAAGGTGGCGATGCGCACCGACTCCTCGACGAGCTGGGTGCCATCCTGATCCTCTTCCCTGAACAGCTTGATGCAGCAATCGTCGAGCTGGAGGGGGATCCAGGTGTGGAAGAAGCCGAAGCCCTGGGTCGCCTGGGCGGCGCGGATGCCCGGCGGTTCCGGTTCACCGACGCCGCGTACGCCCCAGGAGTGGTCGCGCACGCCCTGCCAACGATCGGGAGTCACCTCGAAGGTCTGGCCCGCCACTTCGAGGGTTCCCGACCAGGTCCCCACCTGGGAGTAACGCGAAGTGTCCATCGAGACGCGGCCGTGGGGGTGTCGCTGGAAGGTCTTGGGTTCTTCGACGACCGGCACCGTGCCTTCGAAGGTGAGGTCGAAGGAGAGGCCGTGTTCGTTGGGCTCGCAGACGACGCGCATCTTCTTCAGCCCCTCGACGACCTCGACCCGGAACGGACCGACCTGGGTGTTCATCCGGTCGCTTCCGAGCTCGCGCGAGGCGCGCACGACGTAGAGGGTCTCGCCGTAGGAGACCGAGACGAAGGCATCGGTGGTGCCGAGATTCGGGTACTGCCCCATACCGGTGATGAGGAAGATCTCGTCACTGCACGAATGCATGTTGAAGTAGTAGCGGTCGTAGAAGTTGCGATCGCTCGTGTAGACGTGGTCGAAGGTGTCGCTCGTCTGGTGGGCGAGGGTTTCGTCCATCGGGCTGAGGGGCATGGGGATCTCCTACTTCTTCTACTTCTCTTACTGCTTCTCTTGTGGGCGGGCGCCGTCGCGAATCGCGAGGGCCTCGCGAAACTGGCGTAGTACGTCGGCTTCATCGGGGACGAGCTCGACGAGGCGGGCAAAGTAGGCGACGGATCGATCGATGTCCCGGTTCTGGTAGTGAAGTGCGAGCAGGTGCACGGGCTCGGGATAGTCGGGGTCGATTGCAATGGCGGCCTCGGCGTTCGCGACCATGCGCGCTTCGAGGCTCACGCTCGCCACGTGGCGCAGCTTCTCGTTCGTCCAGCGCGCAACACTGTAGAGGTGCGCAGCGCGGTCCTCGATCGGCTGACGAAACAGGTTCGTCGCCACGACGTTCACGACGAGAAACGCGAGCACGGCCAGCACCGCGGCCTTCGCGTCCACGCGACTCTCGCTCCCCTCCCGGGAGAGCCTGGTCCACAGCGTGTCCACCATGAAGGCCGCATAGGGAAGTAGCAGCACCAACGCGGGCAGGCGGTAACGCGCGGTCGGAAAGAAGATCACCATGCCGATCACGTGCGCGATCGCGACCTTCGCGGCGAATCCCGTCGACACATCCGACGTCGATTCGTTCCCCACTTCGCGCCGGCCGCGGAAGGCCGCCGCCACGCCGAAGATCGCGAACGGGATCACGAGGCCGGCTGGAAAGGCGAAGACCGTCCGCCCACCGATCGGCACTTCGAACATTGCCACGCGCAAGAGCCACGAATCGTCGCGCAGGGGATAGATCGGGAAGTTGCGCTTCGGCTCGTGCCCGGCGAGGGAGATCAAGATCTTCTCGAGCGTCGTGGCGCAGAGCGCGAGGGGCGCTTCGGTCCATTCCTCGATTGCACGCCGGAGGAAGAAGCGATTCAGCTCCGCCGGCTCCCTGGCGCCACTCGTGTAGGGATCGCGGAAGATCTCCCCCCACTCGAAGCCACCGCGACGCCCGAGGGTCTCGTCTAGGTCGCGGTGGTTGCCGAGGTAGAGGTTGATGCCCGCGTTGTACGAGATGAAGACGGGCTCGCCCGCGGCCAGCGTGTTGCGAACGCTCACCGCAAGCGGCGCAAGGGCGGTGATGACGAGGAAGAGCGCGACGTTCGCCCGCACGCTTCGTCCCTCGAGCCGACCGCTGCGCACGAGGTCGTAGACGAAGACGGGCACCGTGAAGATCGCAAGCCCGTGGGTGATGACCGCCGCGCCAAGCAACGCGCCCGCCGCGACCAGCCACCTGGATCCCTCTCCGTCGCGAAAGCGCAGCCAGGCCAGCACCGCGAGCAGATCGAGCAGCGCCGTCAGGTTCGCGGGAAGCGGCTGTGCATCGAAGATCCAGAACGGCGCGTAGAAGACCGCGACCGATCCCGCGATCCAGGCCGCTCGCTCACCAAACAGGCGACGGGCGAGCTGGAAGACAAGGGCACAGTTGAGGGCGCCGATCCCGATCTGCAACCACTGCACCGAGTGCAGGTTGTTGCCGAAGATCTTCTGGAAGACCGAGAGCACCAGGGGGTAGAGAGGCGCCTGCCAATAGGGTTCGAAGGGGGCCGTGCCCTCGACGATCTGGCTCGCCACCAGGAAGTAGGTGCGCGCATCGGAGACGCGGATGTTCCCGAGGTAGGAGTGATCCCGCAGCTGATCCACGAAGGCGTAGCGGATTGTCAGAGCCGCCAGGAAGATCGCACCCGCAGCCAGACCGCCGTGCAGCGTGGAGCCTTGCTCTCGAGCGCTTCGCGTGCCCACGTCCATCGTGGGCGCACGGTACCACGAGGCGGTTCGCGGGTGCAGTCGAGGGTCAGCGACTCGCGATCTGTTCGATCAGGAGCGCCCGCTGCACCTGCCCGGTTGCGGGCGTACGCGGAAGCGAATCGACGAGTTCGATGCGCCGCGGCTTCTTGAAACCCGCAAGCCTTCCCTCGCAACACTTCTGCAAGTCGGCGAGGGTTGGTTCGGCCTTCGCGGCGGGAACCACCACCGCGCAGACGACTTCACCCCATTGCGGATCCGGCGTGCCCACGACGGCGACCTCGCCGACATCCGGATGCTCGGCCAGCACCGCTTCGACCTCGGCCGGCGCGACGGCTTCTCCGCCGGTGCGGATCAGCTCCTTCAGGCGCCCGACCACCGAGAGGTAGCCCTCGTCATCCAACGCCCCGATGTCGCCGGTGCAGTACCAACCGTCGCGCAGAGCCGCGGCCGTGGCTTCGGGGTTGTCGAAGTAGCCGTCCATCAGCAGCGGCGAACGCAGTTGGATCTCTCCGCCTTCGGCGAGGCGCAGCTCGACCGACGGCGAGGGCCGCCCCACGCTGCCCGGCTTGCGCAGCACGTCTTCGTCGAGCAGCGCGGTTGCGGAGCCGACCTCGGTCGAGCCGTAGTAGACGCGAACCGTCGCCGCGGGGAAGCGCGTCTTCAGCGCCTGCAACAGCTCGATCGGAGTCGCCGAGGTGCCCGTATCGATGTAGCGCAAACTCGAGGTATCGAAGCGAGTTTCGGGTACTTCGAGGATGCGATTCCAGACCGCGGGTATGCAGTACAAGCGATTGGCCGCGCGGGCCTCGACGGCGGTCAGCACCTCTTCGGCACTCGCGACCTCGACGAAGGCGATCTCGCCCCCCGTCTGCCAGGCCGCGAGTGAGAGGGTGAAGGCCGCCATGTGGAAGAGGGGGAACATGCAGACCGAGCGCTCGGCCTCGCGCAGGAAGACACCCTGCCAGGTGCGCAGCCAGTTGGCTCGATGGGAGAGGATCACGCCCTTCGGTGCGCCCGTGCTGCCGCTCGTGAAGAAGATCACCTGGGGATCGGTTTCGCGAAGCGCCGCTTCGTGGATGGCCTCGTCGCGAGGCTCGAGCTCTTCGTGCACGAGGCGCATGACGCCTTCGTGCCGCTCGGCTCTGCCTCCGCCCTCGCCCACGCCCACGCCCTCCCCCACACTCGCGACCCGGTCCACGCCGATCGCGTTCGCAACTTCGACTCCCCCTGCCAGGTGTTCGGGGTCCATCACCAGCATGGCCGGACGCGCCATGCGCGCGATGGGGGTGACCTCTTCGACGCCCAGGCGCGCGTTCAACGGGGCGAAGACCGCCCCGAGTCGCGCAGTCGCAATGAAGAGCGGCAGGATGTCCATGCTGGTGTCGGCCCAGGTCACGACGCGATCGCCGTGCTGGATGCCGCTCGCGCGCAGCGCCCAGGCCAGCCGATTTGCGTGCGCGTCGAGTTCGCCGTAGCTGAGTTCGCGACCGGCCATCCAGGCCGCGGCGCGCGTGGGGTCGACCGCCGCGTGGCGGCGCACGATCTCCCCGATCAGCATCTCCTGGCTCACATCCATCCTCGGCTCCCGTCTCCGCTCCGGGCCCTGCCCCGATTCTCCGCGCCCTTGCCCCGAAGCGCGACGAAGAATAGTATTCCGAGAAATCGAGAATGTCATTCTCATTTCCTCGAACCGCTCGGAGACCCCTCGATGGCTGACGATTCCGGCCCCACCGTCGACCCGAACCGCGAGTTCGGCGAGATCGCCAACACCCTGCTCTTCGAAAACGACCGCGTTCGCATCTGGGAGATGCGGCTGCCGGCTGGCGAGAAGGGCCCGATCCACAAGCACGAATGCGATCACGTGCTGATCCAGATCTCCGGCGACCGCATGGCGGTCTGCCCCGAGCCCGACACCGGCAGCGTCTACAGCGAGTACATGGAAGCCGACTGCTACCCGGGCAACTGGTTCTTCGTCGAGAAGGGCGGCATCGAAGCCGCCCTCAACGTGGGCAAAGAGGATTTCCACGAGATCATCGTGGAACTCAAGGACTGAAGCCTTGGACCTGCGTTACTCCGAAGCCGACGAGGCGTTTCGCGCGGAGCTTCGCGCCTGGCTCGCCGTCGAGGTGCCCGCCCACGGCCCGCCCCCCAAAGAAGGGGCCTGGCCCGCGCGCCGTGCCTACGACACGGGCTGGCAGCGCAAGCTATTCGAGGCGGGCTACGCGGGGATCAACTGGCCGAAGGAGTACGGCGGCCGCGGCTCGACGCTCTCCGAACAACTCGTCTACTACGAAGAGATCGCGCGGGCGAACGCGCCCTACATCGGAGTGAACTTCGTCGGCATGTTGCACGGCGGGCCGACGCTGATCGTCGAGGGAACCGACGAACAGAAGCGCGACCACGTCTCGAAGATCCTCTCGGGCGAAGAAGTCTGGTGCCAGGGCTTTTCCGAACCCAACGCGGGCTCCGATCTGGCGAGTCTCTCGACGCGCGCGGTTCGCGTGGGCGACGAGTACGTGATCAACGGCCACAAGATCTGGACCTCCTTCGCACAGGTGGCCGACTACTGCGAGCTCCTGGTGCGCACCGACCCCGACGCACCCAAGCACAAGGGGATCACCTGGTTGATCCTGCCGATGGACACGCCGGGGATCGAGATCCGCCCCCTCGCCACCCTCTCGGGGAGTAGCGAGTTCAGCGAGGTCTTCCTCGAGGACGTGCGCGTGCCGGTCGCGAATCGCGTGGGTGCCGAGAACGAAGGCTGGCGCATCGCGAACGTGACCCTGCGCTTCGAACGCGGCACATCGTTCGCGAGCCAGATGGTCGAACTCAAGCAGTACCTGGCCAACATCATCGACGTCGCGAAGCAGATCGAAACGCTGGACGATTCGGCCTGGGAAGACGTCGGGCTGCGGCGCGAGATCGGACACTTGCAGGCCGAACTCGACGCACTCTGGGCGATGCTCAAGCTATCGATTTCGCAAGCGAGCGAAACCGGCGTCCCGGGGCTCGGGGGTTCGGCGCTGAAGCTCGTCTACACCGAGCTCTACCAGCGTGTCGCCGAACTCGCGCTGCAGGTGGTCGGACGCCTGGGGCTCTCGCGCGACGACGTCGCGGGGCTTCCGATCCACCACTTCTCGTTCTCCGCCATGCAGTCGATCTCGCTCACCATCGCGGCGGGTACGAGCCAGATCCAACGCAACATCATCGCCGAGCGCATCCTCGGCCTGCCGAAGGATCGCTAGGCCATGGACTTCCGACCGAGCAATGAACAGCTCGAGCTGCAGGGCGGCATCGCGAACTTCTGTCGCGACCACTGCGATGACAAGGCACTGCGCGAGATCGAGGGAAACGGCGGCTTCGATCGCGCGCTGTTCGAGAGCCTTGCCGAACTCGGCGTCTTCCAGCTGACCTGCGACGAAGCGCGCGGAGGCCTCGGGTTGGGTCACGCCGATGCCGTGCTCGTCTTCGAAGCCCTGGGGCAGCGCGTCGTGCCAGGACCGTTCGTCTTCCAGGCGGCCGCGGCAGATCTCGTGGAGGGCGCGGCGACGGGAGGGCAGCTGGTGGGCGGGCTCGATCGGGTCGCTCAGCGCAAGGGCGTGCAGTTGATCGAGTACGCGGAACACCTCGATGCACTCCTGCTGCTGCGCAACGATGGGGTCTACCAGCTCGACCGGGGCGATCTGGCAAACGCCATGGTGGTGACGCCCTTCGACCCCCTCACTCCGGTCTCGAGAATCGACGTGCTGCCCGAGGGCCGACGCATCGCCGACGCGGCGCGCGCCAATCGGCTTCGCCTCGAAGCGATGAGCCTGAACGCGGGGCTGCAACTCGGCATCGTCGAGACCACCCTCGAGATCGCCCTCGCCTACGCGAAAGAGCGCGAACAGTTCGGGCGCACGATCGGCTCCTTCCAGGCCATCAAGCACATGCTCGCCGACATGTTCGCGCGACAGGAGCTGATTCGCGCCTCGGTCTACGCGGCCGGCGCGACCCTCGACCTGCTCGACGCCGCGGATGCGCCCGCGCTCGCGGATGTCGAACAGGCGGTCCGCGGTGCGAGCCTGCTCGCAGGAGAAGCTGCGATCAAGAACGCACGGGCCTGCATCCAAATCCACGGCGGCATGGGATACACCTGGGAGGTCGCCGACCACTACTACCTCAAGCGCGCCCGGGTGCTCGCCAACGTATTCGGGGAAGGCGACGCCCACGCCGAGGCGATCGCCGCCCACGTCGCCACCATTCCACTGGAAGTCCGCTATGCCGACGCGAACGCCTGAAGCCTCCGACGGCCGCGTCGGCCGTGCCCCCCGTTCGCGCGCGCTGCGTTCGGTGGATCGCGCGGTCGAGCGGCGGCGCGAAGCCTACGAGAACGAAGCACGGCGCTTCGTCGAGGCCGGCTTCGCGCTGGTCGAACGCACCGGCCAGCTCGAACCGACGGTGGGCGCCATCGTGAAGGAGGCGGGGCTTTCGAACCAGGCCTTCTACAAGCACTTCCACTCGAAGCACGAGCTTCTGCTCGCGATGTTGGAAGAAGGCATCCAGTTGCTGCGCAGCTACATCGAGCATCGCGTCGCCGCGGCCGACTCGCCGCGCGAACGCGTGCGCCAATGGCTCGACGGGGTCCTCGAACAGGCACTTTCCGAACAGGGTGCAGCGGCCACACGCCCCTTCGCGATTTCGCGTGCACGGCTCTCGGATCGTTTTCCCGGCGAAGTGGAAGAAGCCGAGGCGCGCTTGATGGCGATCCTCCAGCGGGAGATCGAAGCGGGCATCGCCTCCGGTGATTTCCCCCAGGCCGACCCCGCGCGCGACGCGCGGCTTCTCTACAACCTCGCGATGGGTTGGGTCGAGCGTCAGCTCCTCGACCCGGCGAGCGCCGACCGACGCGACGCCGATCACCTGATCGAGTTTGCACTCCACGGGCTCGCACGCTCGAACGCCGGCTAGAGGCAGCGATGGAACACGAGATCATGATGACCGGAGTCGGGGGCCAGGGCGTACAGCTCGCGGCGACGATCCTCGCCCGCGCGGCCGTGCTCGAAGGCCGCGAGGTGATGACGCTGGGCACCTACGGCGGCACGATGCGCGGTGGCAACACCGACAACACGATCGTGGTCGCCGACGGACCGATCCACTCCCCTCCCATGGTCGCGCGCGTGGGCATCGCCCTCGCCATGCATCACACCTTCTTTGCGCCCATCGCGGCGAAGCTGCGAGAGGATGCCGTGGTGGTCGTGAATTCGAGTGTGTTCGAAGGCCCGATCGAGGGTCCGACGCCGGGGCATCCGCTTCGCCCCTTCGACGTGCCCGCAACGAAGATCGCGGGCGATCTCGGGAGCCCCATGGCGGCCTCCCTCGCGCTGATCGCCGCCTTTGCGAAGCTCTCGGGCTTCGTCTCCCTCGACGCCCTGATCGCGGCGATGAAGGATTCGGTGCCGAGCTATCGCAGCCAGTTCGTCGAGAGCAACGAAGCGGTGCTCCGCGCCGGCTTCGATGCGGTGCCCGCGAACCTCGCACCCGCCTGGCCCGACGAGGGGGCGACGCGATGAGCGACTCTTTCGAAGGCCGCGGCGCTATCGAGAGCCGCGGCACCGTCACCATCGCGATCGAACGCTGCAAGGGCTGCGAACTCTGCATCCCCGCCTGCAAGCCCGACGTGCTTCGCATGAGCGAAGCTCGCAACGAACTCGGCGTGCCCTACCCCGAACTCCTGCCCGGCTGCACGGGATGCGGAGCGTGCCTGCTCGTCTGCCCCGACTTCTGCTTCGAGGTCTACCGCTACGAGACCCCCGTGCTCCACGACCCCGACGCCAGCCAGGAGAGCACGTCATGACCCGTCGCTTGATGGAAGGCTCCGAAGCCATTGCCGAAGCGGCCATCCTCGCCGGTTGCCGCTTCTTCGCCGGCTACCCCATGACGCCCTTCACCGAATTGCTCGAGCACTTCGCCGCGAAGCTTCCCGAGGTGGACGGCGTGGCGATCAACGCCGAGAGCGAACTCGAAGCGATCGGCATGGCCTGGGGGGCGCTGGCCACCGGCGCACGCGCCGCGACGGGATCGACGGGCCAGGGCCTCGCGCTGATGCAGGAGTCGCTCTCGGAGATCACGCGCAGCGAATTGCCCCTCGTGTACTTCAACATGGCGCGCGGGCAGTACGACTACTACCAGGCGACACGCGGCGGCGGACACGGCGACTATCGACACATCGTCCTCGCCCCGATCGACGTCCACGAAGCGATCGCCCACACCCAGCTCGCCTTCGATCTGGCCGATCGCTGGCGCAACCCCGTGCAGATCTACGGCGACTACCTGCTCGCGCATACCAGTGAGGCCGTTTCGATCGAAGCGATCGAGTTCCCACCCCTGCCCGACAAGGGCTGGGCGGTCGACGGCACGCTGGGCGGAACGGGCCGGGCACGCAACATCAACCCGATCGGCATGACGAAGGGGCGCAAGGGAATCGAACCCGAGGGTTTCTGGCGCCGCCTGCAGGAGAAGCACGCGGGCATCGCGGCGAAGGAAGCGCGCTTCGAGGCCGAGCACTGCGAAGACGCCGAACTCATCGTCGTCGCCTTCGGGACGATGGCGCGCTTCGTGCGTTACGTGGTGAACGAAATGCGCGCAGAGGGCGTGCGCGTCGGGTGGTTCCGCCCCATCACCTTGTGGCCCTTCCCCTCGGAAGCCCTGCTCGAACACGCGCGCGGAAGCCAGCGCGTCGCGGTATTGGAGCAGAACGCCGGACAGATGATCGACGACGTACGTCTCTCGATCCTCGGCGAAGTCCCCGTGAGCCCGATCGGCGGGATCTCCTCCGATGAAGCGGGCTTCGGCATCGGCCCCATCTTCGACACCGACGAGATCCGCACGCGCATCCAACTCGGGATCGCGGGGCGGGAGGTGCAGCCATGAGCGGGAAGACAGCCATGAGCGAGAAGACAGCCTTGAGCGGGAGAACAGACATGACGTCCATCCTCGACACCTCTCACCCGCCAAGTGAGCCGGCGCGCCAGACCGGCGCGACGAAGCCAGATCTCCTGCTCGACGAAGATCACGATCTCTGCCCCGGTTGTGGCGAGCCCACGGCCCTTCGCATGATGCTCGAAGCCATCGAAGCCATGGATTGCGCCCAGCGAAACATCGGCGTCGTCGGCATCGGCTGCTACACGGCGCTCACCAGCATCATGGACGTCGACCTCATCCAGGCGCTCCACGGTCGCGCGCCGTCGGTCGCCACGGGCGCCAAGCGCATGCGCCCCGATCGCCTGATCTACACCCTTCAGGGTGATGGCGACATGGTGAACGAAGGCCTGCAGGAGGTGATCCACGCCGCGGCGCGCGGGGAGGCGATCACCTGCGTGCTGCTCAACAACGGCGTGTTCGGCGAAACCGGTGGACACATGACCAGCACCACGGTGCTGGGCCAGCGCACCAAGAACACCCTCGAAGGCCGCGACGCCGACTACCACGGCCATCCCATCCTGGTGGCCGAGATGCTCGCGGGGCTGGGCGGAACTTCGTACGCGGCGCGCTGTGGCGTCTACAACGCCGCCGAAACCGCGCGCACCCGGCGCGTGCTCGAGAAGGCCTTCCGCGTCCAGCTCCAGCACGGTGGCTTCGGCTTTGTCGAAATCCTCACCATGTGCCCGACCGGCTGGTTCATCCCCACGAAGGAAGGACCGGACTACCTCGACGAAGTAATGGGCTCGGTTCATCGCCTCGGTGAGATCAAGGCTCCGCCAGAAGCCTGAGAACGCGAGAACGAGCCCGAAGCGAGGGGGGCCCTCGGAACCGGCATCCCGGTTCCAAGGGCTCCACGCTTCAGTGCGTGTGGACTCCCGACGAAGCGGGTGGCCCCCAATGGGGCCACCCCACGTCGTGGAGGTGTTCGCCGCCGCGAAGCGGCGAAGACGCAACTAGTTGAGCAGCGCCAATGCCGACTGGGTCGACACGTTCGCCTGACTCAGCACCGAGACACCGGCCTGCTGCAGCACCTGGTTTCGGGTGAGTTCGGCGGTTTCACTCGCGAAGTCCACGTCGCGGATTCGCGATTCGGCTGCGGCCGTGTTCTCGATCGCGATGGCGAGAGACCGAATCGTTGATTCGAGTCGGTTCTGCACCGTACCGAAGTTGGCGCGCAGGCTTGCCACCTGGCTGATCGCACTGTCGAGGGTCGTGAGCGCACTCTGCGCCGCACTCGCGGAGGTCACCACCGTGGTGCTCGTCACGCCAACCGCACTCGCGGTGGCGTTCACGCTGCTGACCGAGATGCGATCACTGCCCGTGTTCTCGGTGCCGATCTGGAAGGTGATCGACGAGTTGCCGTTGAGCAGCAAGCGGCCGTTGAACTGCGTGACGTTCGCAATACGGGTGATCTCGGACGAGAGGTCCTGGAACTCCGTATTGATCGTCGTGCGCTCGGCGGAACCCAGGGTTCCGTTGGCGGCCTGGACCGCCAGTTCGCGCATACGAATGAGGATGCCACTCGTTTCATTGAGGGCGCCTTCCGCGATCTGCAGCAGCGAGATCGCGTCGTTCGCATTTCGCTGTGCCTGGCCGAGACTTCGAACCTCGGCGCGGAAGTTTTCTGAAATCGCCAGGCCGGCTGCGTCGTCCGAGGCCCGGGTGATCCGGAGACCCGAGGACAAGCGCTGAAGCGACTTGGCGAGGCGATCTGTCGTGTTGACCAGATTGCGCTGGGCGTTGATCGAAGAAATGTTGTTGTTAACTCGTAGACCCATGGCGAGTCGTTCCTCCTTGACGTTCGCCTCCCCACCTTTCCATGGCGGAGATTCGTTATTGGGCCCACTCCGCCTGTCTTACCGTCGGGTGGGCAGCCCTTCTCAGTGCAAGGGGGATGCCATCCACTCGAAGTTCTCGGTGTCCCGATCGGCCACAGGCAAGTCCGCTTCTCACTCGTATCGGCCACCCGCAACTCGGGTCGGCTTCACCTCAGTTGGTGGTCGATGGTGAGATCGTTTCTCGAAGCGACGCGATGCGAGTTGGAATCGCGGTTTCAAGCTGAAGCGGGCAAGGTCTTCTGATCTGAAACGAAGTCGCGTTCTCGAAAGCGTTCTCACAACGCGATCGCGTGTTCGTTGATGACAATTTCGCGTGTCAGATCGCTGAATACGCGCCCGATCAGAAACGGAAGGTCCACGAAACCTTCACCGCACCTTCGGCTTTGGTCGAAACCATGCGATCCGGACCGTCGTCTTCGATCCAGTCGTAGTTGAAGATCAGGTAGAGATCGTTCCCCGATTCGATCTCCCAACGGAAGATGCTGCTATGTCCCATCTTCTGGGTTCCGTTGTCGTATTGGATCACGTTGGTCAGCGAGATGACGGGGGTGAAGGCCACCGTCGAGCGAACACGACCGAGCCGTTGGGTGAACTCGCCCTCGTCGACGTCTCCCTTGTTGTGTTCGTATTCGAACGCCAGGTAGAGATGCTTCGAGGGGCGCAATTCGATCTTGACGTTCGTCTGGTAGAGGGTGCCGGAGTAGTACGTCCCCCCGACGAACTCGATCGAAGGCTGGATCTTGCGCGCGACTGACGCCGCGAGCTTGGCGCGGAAGCGATCGAAGTCGTAGCTGCCGAGCGGGATCGTCACGTCGGAGGAGACCGGAAAGGGATCCCGCCGAAGGCGTTCTTCCCGGTGTTCGTAGCCGAAGATCAGCTGATCCCCGAAGTTGTTCTCGAAAGTCAAGAAGTCCCAGGTGTACTTCAGCGTCTCGAGATCGACGTCGCGATTCGTCACGATGTTGAGCTTCATCTCCGAATCGATCGTCCGGAAGTAGTTTCCGGGACGCCAGCGATAGCGGTAGTCGGTGAACCACTCGCGGATCCCGGGCCGCAGCACGCCCCCCAGAGAGGGATTGAACGCCTGGCCGATGTCCCGGTAGCGCAGGGAGGCGTCCACGCGATCGTTGGGATAGATGAAGTCGATGCCGAAGGCCTGGCCGTGGCGCGTCTCGCCGTCGGTGATCGTCTGCAGGAAGTAGGCGGTCGTCTTCACGATCCGGCCCGGCACCAGCTCGTTGTCGAAGAATTGGAAGTCACCCCCGATCAGCGCGTTGTCGTCGCCGTCGTCGCGATCGCCGATGGTCCCGATCAGGCCGACCGCCGATCCCTGCAGCACGTTCTGTTGCAGGCGCATCACGGCGAGGTCGGTCGCCCCCTGCCCCTTCTGCGCGGGAACGCGGACGTACTGGCCACCGAAGTTGAAGTCGCCGAGGCGCCCCGTCAGCTTGGCCCCCACGTCGATGTCGAGGATCTCGTCGTCGGAGTTGCGCCCCAGGGTGCGGCTCCGGAAGGGCGTGATGGCTTCCGTCAGCTCGGCGACCTCGAAGATCGCCGCGTCCTGCAGGAAGAATGCGCGCCGCTCGGGTAGGAACGGCGGGAACCGGGTGACGATGTTGCGCTGGTCGTCGGGGGGCGCCTCGAGGAAGTCCGTGTTTGCGGTCACCGTCGCCGTGATCGAGGGATGGAACTTGTAGAAGACATCGCCGGAGGGCTCGAACTTCGTGTCGTCGTCTTCGTCGAGCAACCGCGCGTCGTCATCGCGCTCCCAGGTATGGCGCTGCAGGATCGAACCGCTGGGCTTCACGTCGAGGCCGGTGCCTTCGAGATTCGAGAGCCCGGTGAGCGTTCCCGAGTTCGCCATCGTGCCGGGCGCACGGTTGCGCGAGTAATTGCCCCAGCGAGTCATCTCGTTCTTGCGCCGAACGATTCGCTCGACTTCGAAGCCCCAGACTCCATCGCCATCAGCGGCGTACACGATCGACTTGAATGGAATCTTGAACTCCGCCGACCACCCGTCGGCATCCACCGTCGAGGCTGCGTACCAGATGGTGTTCCACTCCATCCGGAAGTTGGAGTTGTTCTCGACCAGGCCCTCCCGGCGCGTGCCATTCGGGTTGATCTGGAAGAAATAGCCGTTGCGTTGATCGTTGAAGGTGTCGAAGTAGAGATTGATGCGCGAGTCGCCGAACTGATTCCCGTCCTGCACCATCTGGTTCGCGATCATCTTGTGCGGCTCGCTATCGGTCATGCGAATCGCGACGTAGAGATTCTGCCCGTCGGTGAGCACGCGAAACACGGTGGCTTCGGTGGGAGGTTCGCCTTCGTCGGGGTTGACCTGATGAAACGTGTCATCCGGCCTCGCGAGCTTCCACGCTTCGTCGTCGAGTCGGCCGTCGATCTCGATTGGGAGATCGGTGCGCTCGACGTGATAGGCCTTGCGCTCGAACGCGTCAGCAGTACGCGCGGGAGCAAATGCGAACACGCACGCAATGATCAGGACGAACGCAACCGAAGGCGGGAAGGAGCGGCGGAACATGGGCCGCGGACTCTAGCCCCGCCGACCCGGGGGTGGGGCTCACATTGCCCGTAACCCTCCGCTGATTCCGCCCATCAATACGAGATAGAGAGCGCGATAGCTCATCTGGATGAAATAGAGCGGCCACCCCCAACCCGAGAACAGCGCGTCGGAGAGCATCGTCATGGCAACGACGCCAAGACCCACCACACAACCGAGTCCGAGACCCGCGGTCACAGTGACCGTTCCCGTCGCTGCGACCAGGAAGTCCATCGCGCACGCCGCGACGAGACACGAGAAGATGCTGCCCGCCATCGCCGGTCCCGGAGAGCCGAGGTCTTCCTGGGTCTTCCCGAGCGCGCTCATCCAGGCATTCCCGAAGAGCACCGGCGAATACCACAGGGCGCCAAGCCCGCCGCCGACGAGGGTCGAGATCAAGATCGCGATCGGTTCGAACGAGATGGTGCTCATCGCTGTGTCCTCCTGGGAGTCGGCTCGCGCGGAGCCCGCGACGCGAGAGCATGCCACCGATCGCCGAATAACACTCGGTTGTGATGGCACTCTCGATTCCCCTTCGATTCGACGCGCGTTAGTCCAGTCGCGGCAGTGGGTTGGCAGCATGCGGGTCCACGATCGGATTCGAGCGCTACCCTCAGCGCTCCCCACAAGGCTCACCGCAGAACCCACCGAGAGGAGACCGCGAGACGATGACCCGCACACAACATTCCTCCGCAGCAGGTCAACCCGAACCGCCAGGCGGGGACGACCCCGCGCTCCCACCTGTCGAAGCCGCGGCGAACGTCCCCCTCGATTGCGGGCCCCTGCTCGCGGCCTACGATGAGGTTCGCTCCGCCACCGAAGCCCTCGCCGCACCGCTCTCTCCCGAAGACCAGTGCCTGCAGTCGATGGACATGGCGAGCCCCACCAAGTGGCACCTCGCACACGTCACCTGGTACTTCGAGACCTTCATCCTGACTGGAACGAAGACCGCGAACGGAGACGTCTACACACCGCACCATCCCGATTACGGCTTCCTGTTCAACTCCTACTACAACAGCGTGGGGCCGATGCATGCGCGACCCGAGCGCGGGATGCTCTCGCGTCCGAGTGTTTCGGAAGTGAGCGCGTATCGCGAAGCCGTGGACAGCGCGATGCGTCACCTCCTCGCGTCCGGGCAACTCGACGACGACGTCGAGCGACGCGGCCTGCTGGAGCTCGGCCTGCACCACGAACAACAGCACCAGGAGTTGATCCTCACCGACATCAAGCACGCGCTCTCGGCCAATCCGATGTTGCCCGCCTATGCGAAGCCGCGACCGCTTGCGAACCCGCCCGCGCTGGCCAGCCACGAGTGGGTGGATCATCCCGAGGGCCTGGCGTCGATCGGACACGATGGGGATCGCTTCGCCTTCGACAACGAACGGCCGCGCCATCGCACCTTCCTCGAAGCCTTCGCCCTGGGTTCGCGACCGATCTCTTGTGGCGAGTATCTCGACTTCATGGATGACGGTGGTTACACGCGCGCCGAGCTCTGGCTCTCGGAGGGTTGGGACGTCATCCGCAGCGAGAACTGGAACGCGCCCGGGTATTGGTTCCGCCGCGGCGAGAGCGACCCCTGGCAGATCCAGACCCTGCACGGGCCACGCGAGGTCTTCCCCGGTGAGCCCGTCACCCACGTGAGCTTCTACGAGGCCGACGCGTTCGCGCGTTGGGCGGGGAGT
This sequence comes from Myxococcota bacterium, assembly GCA_028278345.1. Lineage (GTDB taxonomy): Bacteria > Myxococcota_A > UBA9160 > UBA9160 > UBA4427 > DUBZ01. The sequence continues at coordinate 4,378 of JANQEL010000212.1, read as the reverse complement.
CGACTTCCCACCGAAGCCGAATGGGAAGTCGCGGCGGCGGATCGTGAAACCAGCGGCAACTTCGTCGAGTCCGGCTTCCTGCACCCGCGCGCCGGGGAGGCGGTGACCGGCGCCGAGGCGCAGCTCTACGGCGACGTCTGGGAGTGGACCGCGAGCCCCTATGTCGCCTATCCGGGCTTCCGCGCGCCGGAGGGCCCCGTCGGCGAGTACAACGGCAAATTCATGTGCAACCAGCTCGTGCTGCGCGGCGGTTCGTGTGTGACGCCGGCTTCGCACATCCGCGCCACGTATCGAAACTTCTTCCCGGCCGAGACGCGCTGGCAGTTCAGCGGCATCCGCCTGGCGAAGGACGCTCGCTAGAAGCGTTCGAGCACGTCGTCGAAGCCCTCGGCGCGCGCGATATCGATCGACGACTGGCCTTCGTCGTTGGCCTGCTGCGGGTCGGCGCCGTGCGCGACGAGCAGTTCGATCAGGGGTAGGTTGCGGTTCAAGGTCGCTTCGTGCAGTGGCGCGAAACCGCCCTGCTGTTTCGCGTTGGGCTTGGCACCGGCTTCGAGTAGCGCGCGAGAGAGACTGACCGCCTTGGCGGGTTCCTGATTCGCCGCCGCGCTGTGAATGGGCGCGACCGCCATCGGATTGCTCGCCGCGAGGTTCGCATCCGCACCGCGCGCCAGGAGCAGCGTGAGCAACTCCTCGTGTCCAAAGAACGCAGCAAAGCCGAGAGGCGTGAAACCGTCGGGCGCGACCGCGTTGGCGTTGGCTGCATCGGCATCGATGTGGCGCGCCACGCTCTCCACATCCCCGATGCACGAAGCCTCGAAGAGATCGAGATCGCTCCGCTTCGACGCAATCTCACGAGCCAGCTCCATGCGCCCGAGATACACCGCCCGTGAGATCACCGACGCCCCCTCCCAGTCTCGCGCAGAGGCCAGCGCCGGGCTCGCGTCGAGTGCAGCCCGCACGCCATCGACGTCGCCCGCGACCACGAACTCTACGAAGCCCTTCTCATCCACCTCTGCCATGCTTCGTCCTCCCGGGTGCGCGTTGGCCACTCGCCAGCATACACTGCCGAGCGACCATGGATGCCGAGACGACGAGCCGCCTGCTCGCCCTGCGCGACCGCGATCAGGCGAAGCGCAGCGAGTTGATCGAACGCGGGGAGCTCTTCGAGGGCTACCACCCCGAGATGGAAGCCGTGCATCGCGAGAATGCGCGCACCTTCGAGGCCATGCTCGACGCCGGGGGCTGGCCGGCGGTGAGCAAAGTCGGCATGGAGGCTTCAACGGCGGCCTGGATGATCGCGACCCACGCGATCGGCGAGCCCGCCTTCCAACGACGCTGCCTCGCCGAACTCGAGCGCGCCGTCGAAGAAGACGAAGCCCCGGCCGCCCACGCCGCCATGCTGCTCGATCGCATCTGTTACAACGAGCGCCGGCCGCAGGTGTACGGAACGCTGCTCGATTGGGACGAGAACGACGAGCTGAGCCCCTGGCCGATCGAAGAAGGCACCGACGTCGAGACGCGCCGCGCGGAAGTCGGCCTGCCTCCCCTCGAAGAGACGGTGGCGCGCTCGCGTGCCCAGGCGGAGGTCGAGGGCGGCTGCGCGCCGAAGCCCTGGGCCGAGCGCCAGGCCGAAATCGAGGCCTGGGCGAAGCGCGTGGGCTGGCTGGAAGACTGAGAGCGCCGCGCGGCCGTGCAGTTTCGGGGAATGGAGATACGCTGCAGCCCATGACCTCGACCGACGACTTCCTCGCCAACAACCAGCAGCACGAATCCGGCTTCGACGCCGGAGGGCTCGCCGGCCCGCCGAGCAAGCAGATCGCGATCGTGGCCTGCATGGATGCCCGCATGAACGTCCCGGCCCTCCTCGGTCTGCAACCGGGCGATGCGCATGTGATGCGCAACGCCGGCGGCATCGTGACCGACGACATGCTGCGCTCCCTCGTGATCAGCCAGCGCAAGCTCGGCACCCGCGAGATCATGCTGATCCATCACACGAAGTGCGGCATGGCGGGCTTCGATGGGGATGAGTTCGCGAGCGAACTCGAAGACGAAGTGGGCTCACGACCAGAATTCGAGATCGGCACCTTCGAGGATCTCGACGAAGACGTCCGCGCGTCGATCGCGAGGGTGAAGGCGTGCGCCTTCCTGCTCCATCGCGATGCCGTACGCGGCTTCGTCTACGACGTAGATACCGGCGCGTTGCGCGAAGTCGTCTGAACCAATCGGTACAGAGTCGATCACCGGCGAGCGCTGCGAACGATCGATCGCTGGCTTATTCTGCCCGCCCGCCGCGCCTTCCGCGGCGACTTCGCCTCCGCTGCATTGCGCACTTCCCCGCAGCGCGTCTCGCGAAGCTCCGGACGCAACCGCCTCCGGTTCCCAATCCCGGTCACCGCTGCGTGACACGAAGAGCAAGGAGCAAGATCGATGAGTGAAGTTCGTTTCGACGGCCGCGTAGCCGTCATCACCGGTGCCGGCGGCGGTCTCGGCAAGTCCCACGCCCTCGAACTCGCCAGGCGCGGCGCCCAGGTGGTGGTGAACGATCTCGGCGGTGCGGTCGACGGCTCCGGCTCGGGCAACGCGGCGGCCGACCTCGTCGTGAAGGAGATCGAAGAAGCGGGCGGTACCGCGGTTGCGAATTACGACTCGGTCTCGACCCCCGAAGGCGGTGAAGCGATCGTGCAGACCGCGATGGACAACTTCGGTCAGGTCGACATCCTGATCAACAACGCCGGCATCCTGCGCGACAAGAGCTTCGCGAAGATGACCCCCGAAGAGATGACCCTCGTGCTCGACGTCCACCTGCGCGGCGCCTTCTACGTCTCGCAGCCCGCCTTCAAGGTGATGAAGGACCGCAACTACGGGCGCATGGTGCACACGGCTTCGGCGGCCGGCGTGTTCGGCAACTTCGGCCAGGCAAACTACGGCGCGGCCAAAATGGGCATGGTGGGGCTCTCGAACGTGCTCTCCCAGGAAGGCGCCAAGTACAACATCAAGAGCAACGTGATCGCGCCGATCGCCCAGACGCGCATGACGACGGGCATCCTCGATCAGATGGATCTCAACCTCGACCCCGCCTACGTCACCTCGATGGTGGCCTTTCTCTGCTCCGAGGATTGCGACTTCACCCACGAGATCTTCTCGGTGGGCGCCGGACGCTTCGCCCGGGTCTTCATCGGGCTTTGCGAGGGCTATACGAACACGGCCGAAGAGGGCGTGAGCGTCGAAGAGGTGCGCGACAACATCGCCAAGATCCGCGATCCCGAGGGCTACGTGATCCCCGCGAACGCCGCCGAAGAGATGATGGCGGCGATGAAGAGCCTCAAGGGCTAGGCGCAACATCCCGGCTGTGCTGAACTAGCGCCCGATGGCGAAGGCTTCGGGTAATCGCGACGAGTATTACTCCCACTGGGCGGATCACGCCGCCCGGGCGACGGCGGGGAAGCATCCCGATGTCGATGTGATCACGGTGGCCGCTGGCATCACCCCCTCCGGCACCGTGCACATCGGCAACTTCCGCGAGGTGATCACCGTCGACCTGGTGGCGCGCGCCCTGCGCGACCAGGGGCGCGAGGTTCGCTTCATCTATTCGTGGGATGACTTCGACGTCTTCCGCAAGGTGCCCGCCGACATGCCCGAGCAGGAGATGCTCGAGGCGAACCTGCGGCGCAGCGTGGCCGACGTGCCCGATCCCTTCGGCATCGAGGAGAGTTACGCCGCGCATCACATCGCGGCCTTCGAGTCGAGCCTCGATCCCCTCGCGATCGCACCTGAATTCATCCGGCAGTCGAAGGCCTACCACGCGGGGAAATACGCCGAGGGCATCCGCCGCGCCCTCGAGAAGCGCGACGCGATCGCTCGCATCCTCGACCAACACCGCACGCAACCCCTGGCCGACGATTGGCTGCCCCTCGCGGGCTTCTGCGACAGCTGCGGGCGCGACGAGCTCGACTTCTCCTGGGACGGCGAATGGTCGGTCGAGGTGAAGTGCCGCTCGTGCGGGGCCATCCATACGATCGACCTGCGCGAGGGCGGCAACCTGAAGCTCCCCTGGCGCGTCGACTGGCCCATGCGCTGGAAGCACGAAGGCGTCTGCTTCGAACCCGGCGGCAAGGATCACTCTTCGGCCGGCGGCAGCTACGACACCGCGCGTGAGATCGTGGCCGAGGTCTACGACGGTTGGGCACCCGAGTACGTCGCCTACGACTTCGTCCGCATCAAGGGTGAAGGCGGCAAGATCTCGAGTTCGAAGGGAGGCGCACTCACCGTCGCCGACTGCCTCGAAATCTACGAACCCGAGATGCTGCGCTGGATCTTCGCGGTGGCGCGACCGCAGGCCGAGTTCCAGATCTCCTTCGACCTCGACGTGATCAAG
>JANQEL010000208.1 GCA_028278345.1 Myxococcota bacterium | reverse complement strand
TCGCGATCGACGATTTCACCGCGCGAAACTTCCCGTTCCCCTCTCGGTCGATGGCCTCCACGATACGGACCTCGATGCCGATCCGATCGCCGAGCCGGGCCCGGAGCTCCTTGCGCAGACTGCGCTCGCTGGCGGCTCCCCAGGTCTCCCGGGGCACGATTCGCACCTCGATCGCCTCGCGCGAGTCCTGGAGGATCTGCGCCTCCGCCACGTCGTGCTGCTCCTTGAAGACGTGATCGAGGCGTCCCACGAGGCGACCCTCGGGCGTGACCACGTAGTCTTCGATGCGACCGTCGACGTCGAGGAACACTTCGCCCGGCACGTGGCCGTTCGTGGGATCCTTGAGGCGAGTCGCCACGTCCCCGATCCGGTAACGCAGAAGCGGCGTCGCGTGGTTCGCGAGGCCCGTCACGAGCAGGGGGCCGCGGACCCAATCCCGTGTCTCTTCGCGCGTGTCGACTTCGGCGATGCAGAACTCCATGTCGAGATGAAGGCGCCCCGGCTTGCGCTCAGTCATCGAGACGGCGAATTCGCTCACGCCGTAGCGGTCCCGAACCGGCGCCCCGAAGGCCTCTTCGATCGCCGCGCGCTGGAAGGCCAGGAGCGATTCCGACGACGTGAAGACCGCCTTGAGCCGGCCCTTCGGAAGTGGCCTTCCCATGTCGAGCATCTTGCGAGCGACGAGGTGCAGTGAAGAGGGGTAGCCCTGGGCGAAACTCGCAGGCGCCTCGTGAATGGCCTCCACGTAATGGGGAAGATTCTCCGGGCTCATGTGGTAGAGGGAGAAGAGGGTCTGCCGGCCGTAGCGATTGGTGCGCCAGAACGGCGGTTCGCACTGCCCGAAGGGGACGACGATCTGACCTCCGAACGTGAGATGGGGGTCAGCGAGCGAGGCCCCCCAGGCCCGCCGCAGCCGCCATACGGCGGCGTATTCCTCGGCCAGCGCCTCGGACGTGTACCAGAGCGGAAGCGCGCTGCCCGTCGTACCGCTCGTCCTCCCGCGAATGAGCTTGCGCGGGGGGATATCGCGCGCGATGAACGATTCGGGGGCCGCTCGATAGGAGGACTTCTCGAGGATTGGGATCGAAGCGAGCGTCCGAGCGATGGCTTCGCACGGATCCGCGAGATCGCAGGGCGGCGGTAGATCGAGCTTCGCGTAGTGCGGGACGTGCGCCCGAGCCCGCTCCACCAGCTGATCGAGGCGCTGGCGCTGGATCGCGTAAAGGCGCTCGAGAGGGCCGAGGCCCGTCTCTTCCCATTCGGCCAGTGTTCGCTGGAAGTGGGCGCCGTAGCGGAGCCTCGCGCGCTGCCAGCCCGCCGCGGTGCATGCCCAGT
>JANQEL010000204.1 GCA_028278345.1 Myxococcota bacterium | reverse complement strand
CCCCTGCGTTGGGAGTACGTGCGCAACGTGGTGGCGCGACCGCTCACGAAGGACGCCCCTCCGATCCGCGCGATCGTGGCCGAACGCTTTCGCGAATTGCGCGACTACACCGACCCCACGCGGCTCTTCGGTAGCCCCGAGGTGTTGAAGCAGAGCGCGGAAGAAGCCGGCGACTACGGCAACCCCGAAGCCATGCATTCGATCCCGCTCAGCGAGTACATCCTACGCTCAGTCGCTTGAACCGACGGTATCGCGCGTGCCCAGGAGTTCGGCCATCAACTCGATGGCTTCGTCCTGGTTGGTCTGCAGCGTCATCCCGGTGAAGGGCAGACCTTCGAATTGCGCACGCCAACGCTGGGCAATGCGATCGGGCGTGCCGTAGAGCCCGCCTTCGTCGACGTATTCGTCCGGCACCGCCTCGATGGCTTCTTCGCGCTTGCCCGCGAGGAAGAGCTCCTGGATGCGCTCGGCCGCTTCGCCCCAGCCTTCCCGCGTCATGCGCTTCTTGTGGAAGTTGAGATCGGGGTGACCCATGCCGCCGACGTAGAGGGCGATCGTCGGTTTCGCGGCCGCGAACGCGCCCTTGATGTCGTTCGTGACGTTGACCGCGATCGTGCCCTGGATTTCGAAGTTGTGGAAACCCTTGTCGCCCTTCGCCCGGGCGAACCCCTCCTCGAGCCACTTCACGAAGGTGTCGACGTTGCCCTTGCGCATGCCGAAGTTGAGCCAACCATCTGCGATCTCGGCGGTCATCACGACGCTCTTCCGCGCGCCGGTGCCGAGGAAGATCTTCGGCTTGTGGCGAAAGTGGAGGATGGACTTGAGCGGCTTCCCCATGCCCGCGGCCCCGGGCCCCTGATAGGGGAGCTTGATCTCGGGTCCGTCGTGGGTGACGGGCGCTTCGCGCGCGAAGACCTTGTTCATGATCTCCACGTAGTCGCGCAGGCGATCGATCGGCTTGCCCCACGGCGTGCCGTACCACCCTTCGACGATCTGCGGCCCCGAAACGCCGAGCCCACCGATCACGCGCCCTCCCCCGGCGAGGTCGTCGAGGGTACCGAGTTGCATGGCGGTCATCGCGGGGGTTCGCGCGCCGACCTGGATCACCCCCGTTGCGAGGCGGATGCGCTTGGTGTGGGCAGCGAGGAAGGCCAGCGGGGTGATGGCGTCGGAGCCATAGGCCTCGGCCGTCCACACCGAGTCGTAGCCGAGTTCTTCACAGCGCTTCACCCGCTCGACGGGGAGGTTCATCCCGCGTCCCGAGTAGCCGAGCATCAGACCGAGCTTCATCTTCTTCTTCCTTTGCGCTTCAACCGACGCTCTTGGGATTGTCGAGGAGCCAATCCGAAACGCGGATCGCGGTTCCGTTCACGAACAGGTGGCGCAGCTTCCACGCCGGCGAATGACAATCGGCGGCGCTGAGCTTTCCGTCGAGCAACTCGCTCATCGCTTCGGCGGCCTTGCCTGCCAGGGTGTCGAGAATCTGTTCACCGAGTTCGGCAGAGGCCTTGGCGGGCTGCCCGCTGTAGCTTTCTTCGGTGAAGTAGTGGATGCCCGACTTGAAGTGGCGAAGAATGCCGGGGAGCGCGGCCAGGCCATTGCCGGGCTTCGCGCGTTCGCCTTCCCCCTTCTCCTCGAGCCAACGTCCGACGTCGCGACGCGGAAGATCCTTGTAGCCGGGATCGATCAGTTCGGGATGCAGCGCAAGCAGCTGACTCGTTTCGACGAGGCCGCCGTGGGTATCGCCCTTGAAGTCTTCGGGCTCGACCCCGGGCAGATGGCCGAGCACGTGATCGAGCTCGGAGCCCTCCACCTCGAGGCGCGTCAGCATCAGCGAGAACAGGCCCGCCATCTGGATGCCGCAAGCTTGCGACACGCGTTCGCAGGCGGTTTCGATCGCGAGGAAGTGTCGCGGGCTGCCGTGGAAGTTCGAAACCACGACATGATGGAACCCCTGGGCGGCGAGCGAGCGGCCGAGGTCTTCGAGCATCGCCACGATGGTCGAGACGCGGAACGCGAGGGAGCCCGGCTGGGGAACGGGATCAGCCGCGGCGAAGACGAAGGGCAGCTTCAGGAAGCTGCGCGCGCGATGGCGGTCGGGCAGCCGCGCGACCATGTGCTCGGCGAGCCCCTCCCCTTCGAGGGCGTCAGCACCGAGGGGAAGATGCGGCCCGTGCACTTCGAGGGGCGAGCAGGTGACGAGCACGACGGCGCTCTCGCGATCGATCTCATCGAAGCGCTTCTTGGTGATGCGTTCCCACTGGAGGATCTCGGGAGCGGTTTCGGCGGGAGCGATCGAACTCATGGGGGACCTCGGCGTGGCTTCGACTCGGAAGGTCGCAAGCCCGGCGTCGAAAATCGACTCAATGATGCGCGAGGATTCCGCGCCCGGGCGCAGCCCCTTCGTCGAGGTCCACCAATTCGCCATCCCGAACGACGAACACCCCGTCGACCAGGACGTGTGGGATTCCTTCGGAGTACTGCAGGGGTTCTTCGAAGGTGGCGCGGTCGCGCACGGTCGCCGGATCGAAGATCGCGAGATCGGCGTCGGCCCCGACACGGATGCGCCCCTTCTGCTTCATGTCGGGCACGAAGGCTTCCATGCGCTGGGCGGGCATCAGGGCGAGCTTCTCGATCGCCTTCATGAGGGAGAGCGCGCCGCGTTCGCGCACGTAGTGGCCCAGCACCCGCGCGTGCGAACCCGCGCCGCGCGGATGTGCACCGGGCACCATCGGCATGCCATCCGAAGCGATCATCACGAGGGGATGGGCCATCGCGACCTCGATCCACTCGGGCTGCATCATGTGCAGGATTACGGGGCCGCCCTGAGCGCGGTACTTCCTGAACGTCTCCTCGGTGAGCCGCTCACCGGTTTCAACCCACTGCAGATCGCCGTAATCGACGCCGCGCTTCTCGCGGAAGCCCTCGTCGAAGAGCGCCGTCTCGATCATCGTGGAAGCGGCCGTGTAGGGATAGGCCTCGGTGGTGACGTCGAGGCCCTCGGCGCGCACCTGCTCGATCGAAGCGAGATTCGATTCGATCGCCGCGAGGCTGCTGCTGTTCACGTGAACGATGTGTAGGGCGGCGCCGGTTTCGCGTGCGAGGCCGATCACCTGTTCGAGGGGGCTCGTGTCCGTCGGCGAAGACTGCATGCGCATGTGGACGAAGCAGGGCACGCCGCGGCGAGCCGCGAGTTCGAACACCGCCTTCAACTCCTCGCGGTCGGCGCCCGGCGTGTAGGCGATCCCCATGCCGATCCCGATCGCACCCGCCGCGAGATCCTCGTCCAGAACACTGACGATCTCTTCGCGTTCCTTCTCGCTGGCCGGCTCGTTGATCCATCCCGTCGGGCGGAACCAGCGCTGCACGAATCGCAGGATCCAGGAGAGAAAGCCACCTTCGAGCTGTCGCGTGAGCACGTGCCCGGGCGATAGCCCGTGCTTTACCTTCACGCGGCTGCCGATGTGCCCCGCTGCGACGCCGTAGTGGATGCGCGCCTTTCCCACCCGATCTTCGATGAACTCGTCGAGTCCGGTTGCACCCGCCTCGAGATCGAGGGCCGTGGTCACGCCGTCGCGCGCCATGTAGTCGTAACCGGCCGCGTGCTGCCCGTGGACGTGGATGTCGATGAAGCCCGGGGCCACCACCAGCCCCGAGGCATCGAGCACTTCGTCACCCGAGAGCGGCGTCTCGCTCAGCGCCTCCACCTTCCCGTCGCGAATGCCGATGTGGCGCACGGCGTCGAGTCCACTCTCGGGATCCATCACGCGCCCGCCCGAGACGACCAGCTCGTACTCGGCGAACGCCACGGAGGACGCCACCAGCGCAAGGAGAAGGGTCGCGAAACCGAATCGCAATGTCAGGCCGACACGCCGAAGCGTTCATGCATGAGGGTGAAGCTCACGACCCGATTCGCGAACCCGTCCCGCTCGAACTTCTCCTGCGGAGACTCACTCGGCATCACGGAGAACAGTTGACGCACGATGCCGGGTTCGAAGAGCCCCTGGTCGTCGAGCAGCTGGCCGCCGATCACGTCTTCGTAGAGTTGGTTGAGGGCGTCGCTCTCGGTGTCCTTGGGCGGTGGCGTCGAGAAGGGGTGCTTCTCGCGGTTGTAGACCTGTTCGATGATCACGTCCTTCGCGGCCTCGCGCAGCACGTGCTTCTCGCGCATGCCGTTGATCTTCATGTGGATCGGCGTCGCGGCACAGAACTCGGCCACCACGGTGTCGAGGAAGGGCACGCGGCCCTCGATCGAGTGCGCCATCTCCATGCGATCCGAGAGGAAGGTCAGGATGAAGTTCGGCAGGTGGATGCGCGACCAGGTGTAGAGCGCCTGGTTCAGCGGATCGCGTCCCGCGAGGCGCTCGTGCAGCGGGAGCCGCCCGAGGGTCGTGACGTAGGGCTGCGAGCCGATGACCGCGTCCTTGACCTCCTTGCGGAAGATCTCGGTGGTCATCTGGCCCATCAGCGAAAAGGTGTGCATCCAGGAGGGCACGAAACCCAGCATGCGCTCCACCGGATCGAGCAGCGGAATGTGCCGCTGTTCATCGGGCACGAAGCCCGGCACCGCCTTGTTGCTCGCCTGCATCTCGCCGAGCAGCTTCTCGACGATCTCCGGATCCTGGGTCTCGCTGTTGTAGAGCAGCACGTCGCGGCGGAAGGGGGGATAGCCACCGAGCATCTCGTCGGCGCCCTCTCCCGTGAACACCACCTTGATCCCGGAGTCGCGCACCTCGCGCGAGAGCAGATACTTCGCCACCCCGTGCCCGTTCACGAAGGGCGTTTCTGAGTGCCACACCGCATCGCTGTAGGCGTCGGCCAGATCCTGGCTGCTGACAGGCACCGGGTGGAAGGTCGCTCCGCAGAACTCCGCCTGTTCCTTCGCGAGGGCCGACTCGTCGAAGAGATCGTCGTCGAAGCAGAGCGTGTAGGCGCGGATCGGGCGATCCATCATCTGTTGCGCGAGACCGAGCACCGAACACGAATCGATGCCGCCACTGAGATACGACGCAACTTCGACGTCGGCCACCAGTCGCTCGCGCACCGCGTCGCTGAGTGCGTCGCGGAAGCCGTCGACCACCTCTTCATCCGTGCGATCGTCGCGCGCGAGCTCGGCCGCGGTCGGGAAGTTCATGTCCCAGTAGGGATAGGTCTCCACCTTTCCCTTGCGCGCGATGGCGTAGTGGCCGGGCGGAACCGTGTAAATCCCTTCGAAGAGCGACTGCGAGTGCGGCCGCATCATGAAACACTCCCCGTAGACGGCCTGATGGTCCCAGCGCGCCGGCACCCCGAGTTCGAGCAGCGACTTGATCTCGGAAGCGAAGTAGACACCGCCCTCGTGCACCGCATAGAAGAGCGGCTTGATGCCGAAGCGATCGCGGATCGCGAAGACCAGCTGGTTCTTGCGATCGGCGATCACCGCCGCGTACTCGCCGCGCAGGTGCTTGCCGAGATCCATGCCATCTCGGTGGTAGAGATGCAGCGCGACCTCGCTGTCCGAATCCGTCTGGAAGACGTAGCCCTGGGCCTTCAGCTCTTCGCGGATCGCGCGATAGCCGTAGAACTCTCCGTTCACGACCATCTGCACGTCACCCGAGGCGTTCGACATCGGCTGGGCACCGTTGTCTAGGCCGATGATCGACAGCCGCGTGTGGCCGAGGAACCAGCGCCCGTCCTGGGAGACCCACTTGCCCCGGGCGTCAGGCCCGCGGTGGTGGATCACTTCGAGCGAAGCGTCGAGCCTCGCATCATCGACCGGGCGTTCGAGCAGACCTCCGACGAACCCACACATGGCGCTTCCTCCTGGCCTCTTGGTGCGAGTGAGCTGTGACGCGTGCGGCTACCCCAGATCGACCGGCTCCGGGATCACCTTCCGGCAGATCGCGAGGTTGGGCTGGTAGCTCGGGCGAGCAGAAACCCGATCGAACAGACCACAGAGCCCCGGCCATGGCTCGAAGGGTTTGCGACCGACGACCAACTCCGCGTTGATGAGCTGGTTGACCACCGCGATGTCGGCGATCGAGAAGGTGTTCTCGACCAGGTACTCGTCCGAACCGAGCTGGGCTTCGAAGTAGTCGAGGAAACGCGGGAGCTTCTCCTTCATCGTCTCCCGCGCGGTTTCGAGGTCGGGTTCCTGCTTGGTGAGCAGCGGAAAGGCGATCGGACGGAAGAGTCCCATGCCCACCACGCCCGCGAAGTCGCTATCGGCATATTCCTCGTACCAGAGCGCGCGACCGAAGGCGTAGGCGTCCTTCGGATAGACCGAGGGCTCGGGGACGGCGCGTTCGGCGAAGAGACAGATGGCCGACGAATCGGGGATCACCCCCTCGTGGCCCTCAGCGCTGATGTCCCGATCGCGCAGCGCGGGGATGCGCTTCGCGGGATTGATCTCGTCATAGCCCTCGGGAATCGGAACCGAGACGGTCTCGACTTCGAATTCGAGGCCTTTCTCGCGCAGCACGACGTCGGCTTTGCGAACGAAGGGGGAAAGCGGCACTCCGTAGAGGACGAGATCCATGGCAGGGGCTCCGGAGGTGGGGTGGGCTGGGGTGCGAGTTTGCAGGGCCCTTCGGTTTTAGCACTCTGTCGCTTCGCGCCCACTCGCACGACGAACCCACCGTGGGGCCGCGCGCCCCTCGATTGGAGCCCCCGAATGAGCCTCCTCGACCTCTCTCCGGACGAAGTCCTGACGACCACCCGCGCAGTGCGCAAACGCCTCGACTTCGATCGCCCCGTCGAACGCAAGACGATCGCAGATTGTCTTCGCATCGCACTGCAGGCCCCCAACGGCGGCAACATGAACAGCTGGCGTTGGATCGTGATCGACGACCCCGGCTTGATGGGCCAGGTCGCCGACCTCTACCGCGGCGGCATGGACGACTACATCGCGACCTTCGGCGAAGAGGGCTATCCCGGGGCCGGCGTCGAGGGGGCCGACCGCATCGAGACATCGACGATGCATCTGCGCGAGAACTTCCACCGTCTACCCGCACTCCTGCTCCCGCTCATCCCGGGACGCACCGACGCGGGCAACACCCAGAGCCACATCTTCTACCAGGCCTCGCAGTGGGGTTCGGTGATCCAGGCGGTGTGGAGTTTCATGTTGGCGCTCCGCACGCGGGGGCTCGGCAGTGCTTGGACGACCGCGCACCTGTGGCGCGAACGCGAACTCGCGGAACTCCTCGGCATCCCCTTCGACATCTACATGCAGGTCGGCCTCTTTCCGATCGCCTACACCCTGGGCACAGACTTCAAGCCTGCACACCGCGAACCCATCGAACAGGTGGTGGGTTGGAACGGGTTCGGCACCGCGGCGACGGCCGGCTGAACGAGAGGCCCCATGACCAACAAAGAAGCGACCCGCACCCTCTTCGAGAACCTCTGGACCGACCCCGAACTCGCGCGATCGGTCTGCACCGAAGACGTCACCTGGGTGACGACGCGCTCGATGCCCATCCCGGGCAACGAAGAGAGCATCGAACACGTGGGCTTCGAGGCCGTGCTCAACGTCGCCAACAGCGGAAAGCAGATCGACACGGGCTACATCCCCGAGACGATGTCCTACGACGTACAGCGCTACCTCGACGCCGAAGACGATCACGTGATCTACCAGTTCACGATGAAGTGCAAGACGAAGGCGGGGCGCGACTACATCAACGACTACCTCTTCCTCGTGAAGCTGCGCGACGGCAAGGTCTGCCACATGCAGGAGTACTGGGACTCGAAGCAGGCCTTCGATCTGCTGATGGGTTGAGGGGGGGGGGGGGGGGTAATGGAGTGATGCGCCTTGGGTGAGTTCGTCTATTCGCGTGAAGGGAACGTCTTCGAACCCACGAAGTGGGCGGGCAGCCCCTGGGCCGAGGGGCTGCAGCACGGCGGCCCCATCAATGCACTCTTCGCGACCGCGGCCCACGAGGCAGCCGAGGAAACGGGGCTGCGACCCGTCCGGCTGACCGTCGATCTGTTCCGCGCCGTCCCTCGAGTGCCACTTGAACTTTCGCGGCGATTCGTGCGAAAAGGCAGGCGGAGCGCGCTGATGGAGGCCGTGCTCTGCGTGCCTGGAAGTTCCGAGCCCACGAGCTCAGCGAGCGCCGTCCTGCTCGCCCCGAGCGAGGGCGCTCCCCGCTCGTGGGAGCACACCCCAGCACCACCGCTCGCGCTCGCCGGCGCCGAGGCCGTGGACTTCCTGCCGAAGGATTCGGGCATCGAGTTCCCGCCGGGCTTCCATCAGAGTTTCGAAGTGCGCATGGGCGCGGACGAACACGGCGCCGCCGCCTGGATCACGACCCCCCTCGACTTCACCGAGGGCGTACCGATGTCGCCGTGGCAACGCTGCGCCGCCGTGGCCGATCTCACCTTCGGCCTTTCGGGTCGCTCGCTGCTTCGTCAGCGCATCGTCGATGCCGACGCCTGGCGGGTTCCCATGATCAACGTCGACACCACGATCTACTGGGAGCGCCCTCCCGTGGGCGAGTGGTTCGGCTTTCGTCACGCGCTGCTCACCGATCACGAGGGCATCGGGCTCGCCGAGGTCGACCTCGCCGATGCCGAGGGGCGCCTCGGTCGCTCGCTCCAGGCGATGATCTCGAACGCACCCCCGGGCTCGAAGCGCAAGACGGACGCGCCGGCATAGCGCCCGCGATCGACTACGCTGGGCGACCGCCCGATTCTCGTTGGACTCGTTGGAGACAATCCCATGCCCGGCCCCCTCGAAGGCTTTCGCGTCCTCGACATCAGCGAGGTGATCTCGGGCCCCCTCACCTCGATGATCCTCGCCGACCAGGGCGCCGATGTGATCAAGGTCGAGCCGCCCGGGTACGGCGAGGAAGCGCGGCAGCTGGCGAACTATCGCAACGGCATGGCGGCGCTCTTTGCCAACTGCAATCACGGCAAACGCTCGATCGGCGTCGACCTGAAGAACGACCAGGGGCGCGAACTCTTCTATCGCATGGTTCGCACGGCCGACGTGGTGCTCCAGAACTGGCGCCCCGGCGCCGCCGAACGCTTGAGGGTCGGCTACGACGACCTGAAGAAGGTGAAGCCCGACATCGTCTACGCATCGATCAGCGGCTACGGCGAATCGGGGCCCTACGCCGATCGCCGCGGATACGATCCGATCTTCCAATCCCTCACCGGCTACGTCGCCGCGCAGGTGAACCCCGAGATCCCGATTCCCGATCTGGTGCGCAATGCGGTGGTCGACAAGGCCACTTCGTATTCGCTCGCCCAGGGCATCACCGCGGCACTGCTCGCCCGCGAGCGCGGTCAGGGAGGTCAGCACGTTCGCATCGCCATGCTCGACGCCGGGCTCTCCTTCTTCTGGCCCGACGGCATGCTGCGCCACTCTCTCGTCGGAGACGATGTCGAGAACCCGTCGGTGCCGGGCGAACGCTATCAGCTGATGCCGACGAAGGATGGGCAGCTCATCCTCTGGATGGGCACGGCAGACCAGATGCGCGCGGGGCTTCGCGCCGTGGGGCGCGACGACATCGCGGACGATCCGAAGCAGCGGGGTGCCTCCATGCTCGAAGAGCCCCAGGAAACCGCACGCGCCGAAGCCATGCTGGAAGGCCTCGCGAAACTCACCACCGAGGAGGCCTACCGGCGCCTCGTCGAACTCGAGGTTCCCGCCGCGCCCGTCCTCCAGCATCCACAGGTCTTCGAAGATCCGCAGATCGTCCACAACGGCGGCGTCGTCGAAGGCGAGCATCCCGTATACGGGCGCTGGCGCCGGGCGCGCCCGAGCGTCCGCTTCACGGGAACGCCCGCAGAACCAACCCCCGGCCCACCCCTCTACGGCGAACAATCCGAGGCGATCCTCGACGAGCTCGGTCTGTCGGAGGAAGAGCAGCAGGCATTGCGCGAGGCCGGCGCCGTCACGGCTTGAGACAAAGGAACACCATGCCCCTCACACGCCGACAGTTCGTACACGCATCCATCGCCATGGCGGGCGCCGCCGCAAGTAGCGGCTGCGCATCCATCTCTCTCGGCTCGCGCGCCGCTTCCGAGAACGAGTACACACGCTTCGATGCGATCGACCTCGCGCGCTTGATCGACCGCGGCGAGATCTCTCCCAGCGAAGCCCTCGAATGGGCGATCGATCGCGCCGCCGTAGTCGACCCGAAGCTCAACGCGATCGTTGTGCGCCACTTCGATCGCGCGCGCGAACGCGCGCTGGGCGCGCTGCCCGATGCTCCCCTGCGCGGCGTGCCCTTCCTGCTCAAGGACTTGTGGATCGAACTCGAGGGCACGGTGACGACGAACGGATCGCGCCTCTACGCAGACTCCGTCGCGAAGCGCTCGAATGTGCTCGCCCAACGCTACGAGGACGCCGGGCTCGTGATCTTCGGCAAGACGGCGAGCCCTGAGTTCGGCTCGAGTTCGTCAACCGAGTCGCTGCTCCACGGCGATACGCGAAACCCCTGGGCACCGGCGCATAGCGCGGGCGGTTCTTCCGGCGGCGCCGCCGTTGCGGTGGCGACCGGCATCGTGCCCGTCGCTCACGCGAGCGATGGCGGCGGATCGATTCGCATTCCGGCCTCGTGTAACGGGGTGTTCGGCTTGAAGCCGACGCGAGGTCGCGTGCCGACGAGCCCCTACGCATTCGATCGCGGTGCGGGGCTCGGCATCAATCACGTGGTGTCGCGCAGCGTGCGGGATAGTGCGCTGCTCCTCGACCTGACTTCGGCTCCCCTCACCGGCGACCCCTACGTCGCCCCACCTCCAACGCGACCCTATCTCGACGAAGTCGGCCGCGACCCGGGGCGGTTGCGCATCGGCCTGCAACGCGAAGCCGCACTGCCGACGGCCACCCATTCGGATTGCGTGCGAGCCGTCGAGCAGGTCGCCGCGTTGTGCGAGGCGCTCGGGCACGAGATCGTCGAGATCGCCCCGCCGCCGATCCCCGAGGAGGGCCTGTGGCGGGCGTTCGAAGTCTTGCGCGGAACCGGCATCGCCATGGCGCTTCGCCATCGCGAACGGGTGATCGGCCGCAAGGCCACGCCGGACGATCTCGAGCCCCAGAACTGGGGCGCCTTCGAACGGTCGGGCGACTACAGCGCCGTCGAGTTCGAGACCGAACGCCAGAAGCTCTACACCCTGGCGCGCAACATCGTTCGCCATCAGCGGGACGTCGACGTGGTGCTCTCGCCGACCCTGGCGATCCCGCCTCCGACGATTGGCGTGCTCAATCCGAACAGCCCCGTCGACAATTTCGCCGAGACGGCGGTGGGCATGGCGGGTTATACGATCGCCTACAACGTGAGCGGGCAGCCCGCGATGAACGTTCCCCTGGTGTGGAACGAGGCGGGGATTCCGATCGGCACGATGTTCGCTGGGAAGCCCGGCGACGAAGGGGCCTTGATCCGCCTCGCGCGACAGTTCGAAATCGCCCACCCCTGGGCCGAGCGGCGCCCGCCCGGGTTCGCATAGCGGGGCGCTCGGGCCCAGATCGCGGAAATCAGTGCTTTGCCAAGACAGAAGCTGCGTGTCACCTTCGTGCGCAGCGTCGAGGAGTGCGAAGCGGTGGGCGAACGGTGACGGAAGAGTTGATGGATCCGACGTTGGGCCTCTGCCTGCGCGTGTTCCTCTTCTTCGTGTTCGCTCGCTCGCTCGCGGGCAAGTTCCGCGAACCCGCCGCCTTCCGCGAGGCGGTGCGCAACTACGAGCTGCTGCCGTCCGGTTGGGTTGGCCTCGCCACCCGCGCCCTCGTTGCCGCCGAAGCCACCGTGGCCATCGCCCTGCTGCTCCCCACGACCCACGCCATCGGCGGGATCGGCGCCATGGCTCTGCTCCTGCTCTATAGCGGCGCGATCGCCGCCAATCTCGCGCGCGGACGGCGCGACATCGGCTGCGGTTGCGCGGGGCCGCTTGCACGCAGTGGGTTGCACGAATGGCTCGTCGTACGCAACGCCTTCTATTTCCTCTTTGCGGCAGTGGCCGCGCTGCCGGTCGCCGCACGCGAACTCGGCGCGATCGACGCCTTCACCGTGCTGGTGGCCACCGGCACCCTGGCCGCCCTCTCCCTCGCGACCGACTCCCTCGCCGCGAGCGCAGCCCAGATCCGAATGGACCCCACCCGATGACCCAGGCCCTGCTCATCTCCAACGTCGTGCTCTGGCTCGTCGTCGCCGCGATGGGGTTCGTGATCCTCGCCCTCGTGCGACAGATCGGCGTACTCGTCGAGCGCGTCGCACCGGCGGGCGCACTCGCCGTGCAAGAGGGGGCGCGCGTGGGAGAGACGGCACCCCGACTCAGCGTCGATACTCTGGCGGGCAAGCGCCTCGAGATCGCCGCCCCGCGCGACGACGAGCGGGCCACCCTCCTCTTCTTTCTTTCGCCCGACTGCCCGGTGTGCGAATCGACCCTGCCCGCCCTGCAATCCCTCGCCCGTCACGAAGCCGAACGTCTCGACGTCGTGCTCGCGAGCGACGGCGCCCGCGGCGAGCACGAACGCTTCGTCGACGAGAAGGGCCTCGGCGCCCTGCCCTACGTGCTCTCGACCGACCTCGGCATCGCCTATGGCGTGAGCAAGCTGCCCTTCGCCGCGTTGGTGGATCACGAGGGCATCCTGCGCAGTCGTGGGCTGGTGAACAGCCGCGAGCATCTCGAAAGCCTGCTCGAAGCCATGGACCTCGGCGTTGGCTCGATCCAGGAGTGGGCCGAACGCGAATCACGGATCCAGCTGAAGACCGAAATCTGAACGAAGTGTCGCGAGGAGGGGAAACTCGATGACCACCAAACGAAACCGCAGCGCTGCCCTGGGCGTGTTGGCCGCGATGGCCCTTGCGATCTCGGCGCCGCAGGGCGCCCGCGCGGAACTCGCTGCGGAGCCGCTGGGCCGTTCGCTGAAGGTCGGCCCGCCGAGCGCGCACTGGACCTACTACCTCGACTTCGAACTCGGCACCTTCCACGGCCGCTACGTATTGATGAACGCGGATAACGCCGACTACCTCGCCCACGTGTCCGCGGGGCGCATGCCCACCCTCGACGTCGCTCCGAACGGCGAGGAGATCTACGTCACGAGCACTGTCTACGAGTATCTCGTCGACGGCGACCGCCACGACTTCGTGAACGTCTTCGACACGACCGACTACGCCAGCCAGGCGAAGATCGAGCTCCCGACGGGCAAGCGGGCGCTGATGGGCTCGCTGAGCCGCTCGACCCTGCTGCGCGATCCGCGTTTTCTGGTCATCTACAACTACACGCCGGCCACGTCGATCTCTGTCGTCGACATCGAGAAGCGCAAGCACGTCGTCGACATCGACTCCCCGGGCTGCCATCTCGTCTACCCCACGGGCCAGCGCGGCGTCTCGATGCTCTGCGGCGACGGCACCTTCATCACCTATCGCTTCGACGCGAACGGCAAGCTCGCTTCCCAGGACCGCAGCGCGGCCTTCTTCGATCCGCAGACCGACCACCTGAAGACCAACGCCGCCGCCCTCGGCGACACCTACTACTTCGTCAGCTACTCGGGGGACGTCTATCCCGTCGATCTCTCGGGCGAGTCGCCGCGCTTCCAAGAGCCCTGGCCGCTCGTCGACAAGAGCAAGAAGAAGGCGAACTTCATCCAGGCCCTGTTCACGATGGGCAAGGCGGGGCCCTGGCTTCCGGGTGGCTCGCAGCTGGCGACCGCCCACGAGGGACGCAACGAGCTCTACGTGATCATGCATCCGATCTTCTGGAGCGAGAACACGGGGGATCACGATTTTCCGGGCCCCGAGGTCTGGGTCTACGACGCCGACTCGATGGAGCGCAAGCGTCGCCTCAAGATGCGCGGGGTCGCGATGTCGATCGTAGTCACCCAGGACCCGGAGCCGCTGCTGCTGGCCTTCGGGGCCGACATCAGCACCGAAGCCCTCAGCCTCGAAATCTACGACGCGCGCAGTGGCAAGTTCCTGCGTGAGATGATCGAACCCGGAGACGCGATCCTGGCCTTCGAACCCGTTCCCCTATCTCCCAACTCGGCTGGAGAGGACAACCAATGAATCCCCTCGATCGCTTCGGCGACAAACTGGTTCGTGCCCTGGCCCAACGCACGTCGCGGCGCGGCATTCTCTCGCGAGCGGGGACGCTGCTGGCGGGAGCGGCGAGCGTTCCCCTGCTTCCGGTGGCGCGGGCCTCGGCGCAGATCCCGCGCGGCGACGGCATCCCGCCCACGAAGACCGACGACCCGGCGGCAGATCCCGGCAATCCGCGCAGCTGTGACTACTGGCGCTACTGCGGCATCGACGGGTTCCTGTGCGCCTGCTGCGGCGGCTCGGCAAACGCCTGCCCGCCGGGCAGTGTGATGGGCCCCGTCACCTGGGTCGGTACGTGCGAGAACCCGGCCGACGGCAAGCACTACGTCATCTCCTACAACGACTGCTGCGGCAAGCTCGGCTGCAAGCGCTGCTTCTGCAATCGCAACGAACGCGAAGCCCCCGAGTACTGGCCGCAGAAGAACAACGAGATCCACTGGTGCCTCGGCACGCCGAATACCTCCTACGTCTGCTCGGTCAGCGTCGTGATCGGAACGGCGCTCGAGAAGGACGCGGTGGTCCCCGAGCCCTGATGGGCGGCGGGCCTGCATCGATCGCCCTGCTCGTCGCGGCGTTCGCGACCGGGATTGCGGCGGCAGACCAGAGCCAGGGCGATCCGCGCATCGACTACATGCTGCAGTGCCAGGGTTGTCACGGTGCCGACGGACGGCCGCAGCCGAGTGCCGACGTTCCGGGCCTGATCGATCTCGTACCGCTCTTCCTCGGCACGGCCGAAGGGCGTGACTACCTCGTGCGCGTTCCCGGCGTGAGCCAGGCACCGCTTGGCGACGCCGCGATCGCGAGGCTGATGAACTGGGTGCTCACGAACATGCGATCGACGAAGGAACCGGTCGCGTTCGAGCCCTATACCGCCGAAGAGGTGGCCCGCTCGCGCGCCCGAGGGCCGCTCGATGTCGCCGCGACCCGCGCGCGGCTGCTCACTCGTTAGAGCTTCGCCGCGTCGGCGATCGGCACCACGTTCGAGACCAGGGGTTCGATCTCCCCTTCCGGCAGCAGGAAGCGCCAGAAGACCATGCCAAACGGGCGCCCTTCGTTGTCGATCCAATTGGGCACACCGGGGTCGCTCCCCGCGATCACGATCTTGAAGCGACCGTCGCGTTCGAGCTTCGTCTGCTTGCGGTTGAGCGAGGTGCGACGGTTTGCGTAGTCGAGGGTCTGCAGATAGCGGTTCCAGAGCACGACATTCGCGAAGCGACACTTCGGAAAGCGTCCCTGCACGACCAGGGCTTCACCCGGCTTCAACACGAAGGGCGCCATCGAGTAGACGTTGTCGACGGCCGCGTAGCCGGTGTCGGCGTTGTCGTCACTCTCGCGACTCGGCGTCGGGAACTGGTTCGGCACCCGCGACACGTAGTTGGGCATGTCGCCTCCGCCCGTCGGGATGATCGTGGTCTCGACGAAGCGGGCCACGCGACGAATCGCGGCCGCCAGCTCGGCATCCCCGGGGCGCTTCGGCGGTGCGAGGTCTTCGATCGGCTCGATCACGAGCGGGATGTGGTGCAGGCGATCCGAGGCCACCCCCACCTTGCGCTCGTAGTAGTGGCGCGTGCTGATGCTGCCAGCGGTCTCCGGGAGTTCGAGCCAGTTGCCCTTCTGCTTCCTGGCGCTCGCGATGATCTCGAAGTTGCCGTCGGCGTCGGTCTCGAATTCGGTGTCGTTGAGGGTCGCGCCCACACCCGTCGACATTCCGCCCTCGGAAGTACCGAGTTCGACGGTGAAGGAGGTGTAGGTTGCACCGGCGATGTTTCCGCGGATGCGATAGCTGTGATTCGGGTCGACCCAGCAGTGGAAGTAGACGGCGTCGGGGTTGTCGCCGAGGAGCTTCTTCTCGGGGGTGACGAAGCGCTTGAAGACGGGGCGAGTGGGGTCGCCGTCGACGAAGATCTCGAGGGCGTGCTGCAGGCAGTGCATCACACTGCGCCTTGCGTCGGCGAGATCATCGGGGGTCGAGATGCGCCAGACGGGATCGGCGAAGCCGGCGTCGACTTTCGCGAGGGTGTCACGAAGCTCGGCGAAGGCCTTTTCCGACTCCTTCGCAAGTGCGCCCGCCGGCGCACCGTGAGCGTCTGCGCTGGCGCTACCCGCGAGCAGGCTCGAAGAGAACCCGGTCGAGAGCAGCGCACCCACACCCGCTCCGGCCAGGCCGTTCTTCATGAAATCCCGACGGTCGATCGTCATCCCCACACCCTCCACGGTTCGCGGTTCGATGCGATCGCACGGAGATGGGAATCACCCCGGCGACCGAGCAGGCGATTGAATCGCATCCGCAGGTGCGGGACACCCGGCCACTCGCGAACGCGAGCGTGGGGAGGGATCGCCCTGGGCGATCAGCCGTCGAGGACTTCGCGCAGGCGGCCACCCGACTCGTCGTCTTCGGCTTCGGCCTCGAGCAGGGCCGCGTCGCGCGCGAGCTTCGTGGCGTGGGGCACCGAGACGATTGCCAGCGGGTCGAAGTAGCGCCAAGCCGGAAGCGTGGCCACCGCCATGGCGATCAGCGAACTGCTGCGCGAGAGGATGGCGAGCAGACCCGTCGATGCCGCGACCGCAGCCACCTGCACCGACTCGACCTCGCTCCGCTCGTTCATGATCTCCTCGGCGACGCGGCGCGAGAGCTGGTTGCCGATCTCGCTCATCTCGGGGACGTCGAGGTCGAGCAACCGCACCGCGAGGCCGGGGCCGCGTCGGGTCGCGAGTTCTTCGCGAACCGCGACGTCGTCGCGCGTGCGGGTTTCGCTCACCTCATCTGGGACACTCGCCGCATCCAACACGTCGCCTTCGAAATCGCTCGCCCTCCCTCCCTCGTGAACGAGGGAACGCGACGATTCGTCGGCCTCTTCGAGGCCGGTCGGATCGAAGGCCAATGCGGCCGCAGGAGATTCGGTTGTCTCTTCGGATTCGTCCGCCGCGTCTTCGTCGGACGTGTCTTCTTCATCGCCCGTCTCGTCGCCGGGTTCTTCTTCCGGCTCCGGTTCGGGACCGGGGTCGGGCATTTCGATGATCTCACCGCCGCCCGTGATCTCGAGCGCCGCCATCGCGGGGGCGGCCGACCAATCCTCACCGTCGAAGACGCTGAAGGCGAAGCTCTCGAGCCCGCTGAACGAAATGTCGGCCTGGAAGACGAGTTCACCGGCGTCGATCTGGGCCTGGGTGACCTCGTCGCCCACATCGACTTCGGAGCCGTTCAGCAGCAGCACGCCGCCGGGCGGGAGGCTCTCCACCCGATAGCGTTCGATGTCGTCGCCGGCATCGATATCCGAACCCGAGAGTTCGACGACGATCGGCGCCCCGAACTCCGCACTCGAGTGGGTCGCATCGGCCGTCGGGGCGTCGTTCACCGGGTCGACGGTGATCGAGACCGTGGCGGGCGTCGCCGACCAGTCATCGCCGTCGTGGGCGCTGAAGGTGAAGCCGGCCGGGCCGTTGTAGTCCGCGACGGGCGTGAAGACGAGGTCGCCGGCCGCGATTTCCGCGACGGTGACTTCATCGCCGATGTTCACCGTGCTGCCGCCGAGGGTGAGGGTGCCCGCCGCCCCGCTCGGCAGCGAGTCGACGCGGAACCGCTCGACCGAGTCGCCGAGATCGATGTCCGAGCCGCTCAGATTGATCGCGACCGAGTCGTCTTCGTCGACGTGCACCATCACTGCATCCGCGATGGGTGCATCGTTCACCGGGTCGACGGTGATCGAGACCGTCGCCGCAGTGGCCGACCACTCGTCGCCGTCGTGGGCGCTAAAGCTGAAGCTCGCCGGGCCGTGGTAATCCGCGGCCGGCGTGAAGACCAGGTCGCCCGCGGCGATCTCGGCCACGGTCACCTCATCGCCGATGTTGACCGTGCTGCCACCGAGAGTCAGCGTACCCGCCGCTCCGCTCGGCAGCGAGTCGATGCGGAACCGCTCGACGGCGTCTCCGAGATCGATGTCCGTGCCGCTCAGGTTGATCGCGACCGCGTCGTCCTCATCCACGTTCACGACGAGCGAGTCGGCGGTCGGCGCATCGTTGACCGGATCCACGGTGATCGAAACGGTCGCGGTGCTGGCCGACCACTCGTCGCCATCGTGGGCACTGAAGCTGAAGCTCGCCGGGCCGTGGTAGTCCGCGGCGGGGGTGAAGACGAGATCGCCCACTGCGATCTCGGCCACGGTGACTTCGTCGCCGACGTTCACCGTGCTGCCGCCGAGAGTCAGCGTGCCTGCCGCCCCACTCGGCAGCGAGTCGATGCGGAACCGCTCGACCGAGTCGCCGAGATCGATGTCGGAACCGGAGAGGTTGATGGCGACCGAGTCGTCCTCTTCCACGTTCACGACGAGCGCATCGGCGGTCGGCGCATCGTTCACCGGGTCGACCGTGATCGACACCGTCGCCGCACCGGACGACCACTCGTCGCCGTCATGCGCGCTGAAGCTGAAGCTCGCGGGGCCGTGGTAGTCACCCGCCGGCGTGAAGACCAGATCGCCAGCCGCGATCTCGGCCACGGTCACCTCATCGCCGATGTTGACCGTGCTGCCACCGAGAGTCAGCGTTCCCGCCGCTCCGCTCGGGAGCGAATCGATTCGGAATCGCTCGACGGCATCGCCGAGATCGATATCCGAGCCGCTCAGATGGATCGCGACAAAATCGTCTTCGTCGACGTTGACTGCCAACGCATCCGCGGTCGGAGCATCGTTGACGGGATCCACCGTGATCGAGACCATGGCGGGGGTCGCCGACCAGTCGTCACCGTCATGCGCGCTGAAGGTGAAGCTGGCGGGGCCGTGGTAGTCACCGGTCGAAGTGAAGACGAGGTCGCCTGCGGCGATTTCCGCGACGGTGACTTCATCGCCGATGTTCACCGTGCTGCCACCGAGGGTCAGCGTGCCCGCGGCGCCACTCGGCAGCGAGTCGATGCGGAACCGCTCGACCGAGTCGCCGAGATCGATGTCCGTGCCGCTCAGGTTGATCGCGACCGAGTCATCCTCATCGACGTTCACGACGAGAGCGTCGGCGGTCGGCGCATCGTTGACCGGATCCACCGTGATCGACACGGTGGCCGTGCTCGCCGACCACTCGTCGCCATCGTGGGCGCTGAACGTGAAGCTGGCCGGGCCATTGTAGTCGCCTACCGGCGAGAAGACCAGGTCACCCGCGGCGATCTCGGCGACGGTCACTTCGTCGCCGATGTTCACGGTACTGCCGCCGAGGGTCAACGTGCCCGCGACCCCACTCGGCAGCGAGTCGATGCGGAACCGCTCGACCGAGTCGCCGAGATCGATGTCGGAACCGGAGAGGTTGATGGCGACCGAGTCGTCCTCGTCCACGTTCACGGCCAACGCATCGGCGGTCGGCGCATCGTTGACGGGATCCACCGTGATCGAGACCGTCGCGGTGCTGGTGGACCAGTCGTCACCGTCATGCGCGCTGAAGGTGAAGCTGGCGGGGCCGTTGTAGTCGCTGGTGGGAGTGAAGACGAGGTCGCCGGCCGCGATCTCCGCGACGGTGACTTCGTCGCCGATGTTGACCGTGCTGCCGCCGAGGGTGAGCGACCCCGCCGCCCCGCTCGGCAGCGAGTCGATGCGGAACCGCTCCACCGAATCGCCGAGATCGATGTCGGAGCCGCTCAAGTTGATCGCGACCGAGTCGTCTTCGTCGACATTCACCGCCAACACATCGGCGGTCGGCGCGTCGTTCACCGGATCCACGGTGATCGAAACCGTCGCGGCACTGGCCGACCAGTCATCCCCGTCATGGCTGCGATAGGTGAAGCTCGCCGGGCCGTTGTAGTCCCCCGTGGGCGTGAAGACGAGGTCGCCAGCGGCGATCTCCGCCACCGTCACCTCGTCGCCGATGTTCACCGTGCTGCCACCGAGGGTCAGCGTGCCCGTCGCCCCACCCGGAAGCGACTCGATGCGGAATCGCTCGACCGAGTCGCCGAGATCGATGTCGCTCCCCGTCAGGGTGATGGCCACCGAGTCGTCTTCATCCACGTTGACCACGACGGCGTCGGCCGTCGGGGCGTCGTTCACGGGATCGACGGTGATCGAAACCGTCGCCGTGCTGGCCGACCACTCGTCGCCATCGTGGGCGCTGAAAGTGAAACTGGCCGGGCCGTTGTAGTCGCCTACCGGCGTGAAGACGAGATCGCCGGCCGCGATCTGCGCGACCGTGACCTCATCGCCGATGTTCACGGTGCTGCCGCCAAGAGTCAGCGTTCCCGCCGCCCCACTCGGCAGCGAGTCGATGCGGAACTTCTCGACCGAATCACCCGAGTCGATGTCCGCACCCGAGAGGCTGAGCGCCACCGAATCGTCTTCGTCGACGTTCGCCGCCAGCGCATCCGCCGTCGGTGCATCGTTCACGGGATCGACGGTGATCGAAACCGTCGCCGTGCTCGCCGACCACTCGTCGCCATCGTGGGCGCTGAAGGTGAAGCTCGCCGGGCCGTTGTAGTCGCCCACCGGTGTGAAGACCAGATCGCCGGCCGCGATCTCCGCCACGGTGACCTCGTCCCCGATGTTCACTGCGCTGCCACCGAGGGTCAGCGTTCCCGCGGCCCCACTCGGCAGTGAGTCGATGCGGAACTTCTCCACCGAGTCGCCCGAGTCGGGGTCGCTACCGGTCAGGTTGATCGCAACCGAGTCGTCCTCGTCGACGTTCAGCGCGAGATCGTCGGCGGTCGGCGGATCGTTCAGGGTCCCGCCGCTGACAACGGTGATTTCGTCTTCGTCGAGGGTGCGTTCGAATACGCGCACGTCGCGAATCCGCCCGTCGAAGTTCTGGATGTCGCCGAGCGGCGACGCAATCGCCCCGATGTAGACATGCTGGGACGTGCCCGTGATCCCGCCGCTATCCGCGAATGTGGCTTCGAGATGGCCGTTCACGTAGATCTGCCAGTTCGAGCCGTCGTAGGTGCCTGCGATGTGGGTCCACTCGCCGGTCGTGAGGGTGCTGGTCGTTTCGGCGCCGTAGAAGCCACTGTCGTAGCGGTGGAAGCTCACGTGGCCGGCGGCGTCGGAGACCTTCATCGTCCACTGGCTCTCGCTTCCGTCGTAGCCGGCACTGATGATCGTCTGCTCGGCGCCGTAGGAGTCGAGCTTCACCCAGGCCGAAACCGTCATTTGCGAGAATGACGGGAAGGTTGCGCCCATGTCGACGTAGTCGTTGCCGTCGAAGTCGAGGACGTTCTGGCCGATGTCCGAATCCCAGACCCACGTGGGGTCGTTCGAGTCCGATCCGCTGCTCGAACCCCGGGTCGCATCGTTGCCGTTGCCCGACTGGTCGTAGACCGTCTGCCCACTGCCCTCGTCCATGGGCCAGTGGCCTTCGAGGTTGTCCATCAGGCCCGGGCCCGAAGTCGTGACTGCGGGGAGGGCTCCGTCGTACACCAGCTGCGTGTCGGTCACGAATTCGTTCTGGTAGCTGAACGAGTCCGTATTGATCGTAATGAGGCCGTTCACGTTCTGCACCGTGATGTCGTCGTTCACGTTGCCGTTCACGGTGAGCACGTCGAGGTCCCCGCCGATCGTGATCTCGCCGTTGATGTCGTCCTCGACGTGGATCTGCCCGACGCTTCCGGTGACGTCGAGGTCGGCGTCGAGGTCGCTCTCGAGATCGATGCTGGCGACGTCTCCCCCGACCGTGAAGCTGGCAGTCGAACCGACATCGTCGTTGATGTCGATGAGCGTCACATCGCCCCCGACCGTCACATCGAGCTGGAAGCCGCCCTCGGCGTGCAATGTGCCGAGACTGCCCGTCACGTCGAGCAGCCCACTCGGATGCGAGGTCGCATCGAGGGTCACCGTCCCGACGTCTCCATCCACGTACACCTTCGTCTCGAAGAGCTCGGTGTTGTGGATGGTGGTGACGTTGCCCTGGATGTGGATCTCGGCGTCCGAGTGCTCGGGGATCTCGAGGTGCCCCAGGGTGCCGCTGCCGCCGGCAATCACGACGCTGTCGATGGTCTCGTCCTCGCCGGGGCGGAGTTCCGCGATGTCGACATCGCTCGTGATCGTGCCGACGTCGTTGTTGATCTCGAGCACGCCGACGTTGAGGCCACCGTTGTTGTCGGTGATCGAAATCGTGGTCGACGACGAGGTGCCGTTCACCGCACTGATCGAGAAGATGTCGGTGGCGCCGTCGTATTCCCAGTCGATGTCGCCGCCGCCCGTCACGCTGAGCGTGAAGGAGATCGCCCCGTCGGTGAAGGTCTGGCTGCCGCTCCAACCCGACTCGTCATAGTCGACCAGGGTGTCGCCGACCCCCGCCAGCGCCTCGCCATCGAGCGCGCCGTCGAGCCCGGCCAGGCGTTCGGCCTCGTCGCCACTCGATGCGACTTCGAGATCCCAATCGCCCCCCGCGCCCGTCAAGTCGTTCGAAGCGAAGACGTCGGCCCCGGTGGCATTGGCCAGGGTGTCGAGCAGCAGCTGTCCTTCGCCGCCGGCTTCGGCGACGTTGCAGCCGTAGAGATAGAGATTCGCCCCGTCCGCGAGACGCGGTCCGAGGTCGTGCCAGGCCGCGGCATCGCTCGCCACCTGGTCGGAGTCGACCCAGTCGTTACCGAGTTGGAAGCGACCGTCACTGCCGTGTGAGACGATCGAGAGGGAATCGATCTGGCCGCCGTGTTCGTCGGCCAGGCTGCCCACGCGCGCGAGCACGTCGGCGCTCGACTGGCTCTCCGGGTCGAAGCGAAGAACCAGGGCGCCCTCTTCGGCCGCGGCGTCGGCGATCGTCTCGGCGTCTCCGAGGGTCGCGTCGACGACGACCACGCGGATGCCGGGCTTCATGTTCGACGCCGCTTCTTCGCTGCTCGGCGCCTCGGCGTCCATCATCTGCTGATGAACGGCTTCGCCATCGTCGAGCACGGCGAGGGCGGCATCGGCCGCAACACCCGCGACGTCACCCGAGTAGAGGATGCGTTTCTCGAGCGACTCGACGACGGTACCGGTCTTCTTGCGCTTTCGACTGTTGCGGCTTCGAGCGTCCATGGCGTGTCCAACGTTGAGGGAGCGAGAGGAATGTTCGATCGAAATGAGGGTTTTCCACCACTCCGCTCTTTCGTACATCGGTCACAAAAATGGGGGTCTTGAGCCTCGCCCCGCGTTCACACCAAGTCGAAACGCACTTACGCGGGCAGTTTCCGGGAGGCTGCGCCTCGGCCGCTTCTGCGATGCGCGCGGCCTTCGACCGGATCGAAGGCGGATGTCGGGTTGCGCGCGGGTTGCGCGGTTCAGGATTCCGACGCTTCGTCGATGTCCGCGCGGAGCGTGACGCGGTTGCGCCCCTTTTCCTTCGAGTGGTAGAGGGCTTCGTCGGCGCGCTCGATCAGGGCGTGAAGCGAGGCCGGCCGTTCGGCGAGGCTCGAAACCCCGAAGCTCGCCGTTACCGGCACCTTGGCGAAGCCGGTCGAACCGATCGTGCGACGGATGCCCTCGGCCAGGGCCACCGCCTCGCCGGACCCCATCTCGCGGGTGAGCACACAGAACTCCTCACCGCCATAGCGGCAGACCGCGTCGCGATCGGGCATCGCATCGCAGAGCGCCTGGGCGACGCGTTGGATCACTTCGTCGCCCATCTGGTGGCCGTGGTCGTCGTTCACGCGCTTGAAGTGATCGATGTCGACCATGAAGCAGGAAAGCGGGCTGCCCGAACGAACCGATTCGTCGAAGACCTTCTCCGCGAAGGCCATGAAGCTGCGGCGGTTCGATACGCCGGTGAGCGGATCGCACTGGGCGAGCACGCGGAGTTCGTCGTTCTGCAGGCGGATCTCGTCGCGCGACTTCTCGAGCAGGAGCATGGCCTCTTCGAGTTCCTGACTCTTGCGTTCGAGCTGGGTGATCTCGTTGAAGGTCGCGATCGCACCGCGTACCCGCCCCGAGTCGTCCTTCACCGGCGCCCCCTTCACCGTGAAGATGCGCTGCTCTCCATCGGTCGAGAGTGCAAGCGCGACGGGGTCGGGGGTATTCACGCCACCGAGGGCGCGCACCCAGGGCAGATCGAGGGCGCGTTCCGTCGACCCGGGAATTTGCCAGTCGATCTGGGAAGCGTTGCTGCCGACGAGTTGCTCGACCCCGACACCACAGCGCTCGGCCATGGCCTCGTTCGCGAGGACCACGCGCTCGTCGCGATCGAGCAGCAGCACCCCCTCGGCCATCAGATCGAGGGTCGTCTTCACGCGCGGCGGGATCACGGTCGCGGGGTCGAGATGCGAGAGCACCCGGCGCAGGAAGAACGCGTAGGCGAGGAAGCCCATGAAGGCGAAAGCGACGACGACCTTCACCAGGGGACGTCGCCAGAGCGCCGCCACCATGCCCGCCTGGCGGTTGAGATAGTCGAGTTCGATGTTCGCCCACACGCGTCCGCGTCGCGAAATCGGAATCACGAGGGATTCGGTCTCGTCGCCTTGCGAAGGAGTCGACCACCCCTCTGCGTGGCCGTCGGTCGCGGCC
>JANQEL010000172.1 GCA_028278345.1 Myxococcota bacterium | reverse complement strand
GATGCCGCGCGTGGTGTCGTCGATGTCGATCACGATCACGCCCGCGCCGACCTGGAAGTCGGAGTCGTCGGTGCCGTTCGAATCCGTGTCGTAGGTGGGGTTCCCGTCGAGGACCAGGTCGTCGACCACCATCGTCCACACCGTGCCGGCGTTCGAGGGAGAGCCCTGGACGTCGGCGGCCATCACGTCGTTGCGCAGGTTGGTGGGCAGCTGGTCGATCGGCAGGATCGCGTTCGCGTCACTCAGGAAGAGCGTGTCCGCTGCGCTCGTGCTGTCGGAACCGCACGCGGCCGCGGCCCCGGGAACCATGTAGCCCGCGTTGCGGATGTCGCGTTCGATCAATGCGGCGACGGCGAGGGAGTTGTTCTGGGTCTCGGAGACCTGGTCGACCACCGAGTAGGTCTGATACTGCAGCGTGAACGTGCTCGCGATGTAGCCCATGATGATGCCGAGCAGACCCACGGCGATCACCAACTCGATCAAGCTGTAACCACGTGAGCCGCGTGCGCGCTCTTGCTGCGCGTTCGTCAGCATGAAGCACCCCCCCAGTTGTAGCGGCGCGTTGCGAGGACGAGGTTCTTGTTGCCGGTGACGTTGGTTTCCTGCCAGGTCACCTGCATTTCGACGTCGAGCATGCAGGTGGTCGCGGGCACGGTGGTGACGCGCCACTGCACGTTGTAGGTGTGCTCGATCGCGGTGCCGCCGGTGGGGTTCGTGAGCGCGGTGTCGAAGCTCGAACGCGCACCCGCCCAGGCGGGTGCCATCCACCCGGTGTCCTTGAGGCCGTCGAGGGTGGCGTACGGGAGACGCTGGGTCTGCTCGAGATAGGTGCGTCCGACCGCCGCGGCATCGGTGGTGTGCCGTCCGGCACCGCCCTGTCGCAGGGCTTCGATCTGCATCACCGTCATGGCGAGGATTCCGAAGGCGAGGATCACCAACGCAATCATCACTTCGAGTAGCGAGAAGCCCCGCCGCCGATGCAGAGGTCGTTTCTTCGAGCGCGTCATCATTGAATCCATTGCGTTCCATTCCAGTAGTGCACGCGTGTCGTTCCCAGGGGCGACAGGATGACTGCGTAGTCGCGTCGGCCATTGGTGAGATAGATGCCGCCGCCGCCCTGTCCCTGGGCGCCGAGGTTTGCGCAATCGCCGGGCGTCATCAGACGCGGGATGCCATCGGGCTGGAAGACGACCCAATGCGCGAACGTGGCAGCATTCATCGTCGAGGCCGATACCGTGGCATCGGTGAAGGTCGAACCCGTGGAGTTGTTGGTGGGCGCGAAGCCCGTGTCGGTCGGGACGATGTTGTTCGTCGCCAGCCCCGGCGACGTCCCCCACGAAAGGCCGTTCACGGTGTCGGGCGGGAGCGACCAGACGACTTCCGCGGCAGCGATCGTACAGTTGGCGCTCGTTGCGGGGCCGTCGTCGACGACGTCGATGATGTTGGCAGAGGTCAAGCCCGCGGGACTCGGGCTTCCGCTTGCGCCCTGGAAGACGACGATGACGTTGCTTCCAGTGCGGATCGCCTGGGCCCGCGCGAGCATGAAGGCATCCGAGATCTGGCGCGCGCCGTTTCGCAGTGCCTGATCACTTTGCATGCTGCGCAGTGCCGGCGTTGCGACGGCAGCCATGATCCCGACGATGATCGTGACGATCACCACCTCGACCAGCGAGATGCCGCGTTCGGCTTTGCGTTGGAGTGGATGGAATGTGCGACCCACCGTGTTCTCCTGCTGTGTTCGTTCCGCCGTGGCTCATGCGCGGGCGGTCGCGACACGGCGACATGACGGCGCCGAGAAGGACGCCGACACGTGAAAACGCAAGCCCCGTGCCACGAGCGAAAAAACGGCTAAACCCGCGGACTTCTTGAGATTCGACTTCGAGAAAACGCGGCTGGGTGGCCCGCGTCACCGCAAGAATCTTCGCGACTGCGAAGCGCACTTCGCGGTGTTGCGTACGCGAGTCGATGCGCCGGGCGGAGGCAGGCGAAGCGCGTGGTGCAGCCCCTCATCGAGCGACCCCATACGGGCGCAATCGACCATCACGAGGGTGCAGGCGATGCGCAACTCACGCGCATCTGCTCCAAATCTCAGTCCTGGTCGCGCAGCCTCGCGGCGCGTGCGTGGGCGGTCAGCCCCTCGCGGGTGGCGAAATCGCTCACCGCGGGGGCGTCTTCTCGCATGCTCGACGCGTCGAATTCGAGCAGGCTGCTGGCCTTTACGAAGTCATTGCAGGAGAGCGGGCCGAAGAAACGCGCCGTCGTGCCGGTGGGCAGCACGTGGGAGGGCCCGGCGTAGTAGTCACCGAGGGGCACCGGCGTGAAATCGCCGGTGAAGACCGCGCCTGCGTTCGGGATCGCAGCCGCACACGCCTCGTTGTCGCGGGTCATGATCTGGAGGTGCTCGGGGGCGAAGCGGTTGGCGAGGCCGCAGGCGTTCTCGAGATCTTTCGTGACGACGATTGCACCGTAGGCTTCGAGGGCCGGTCGAATCACATCCGCGCGGTCGAGTTCGTCGAGCTGGTTCTCGACCGCCTTCGCGACCTCGCCCGCGAACTCGGCGCTCGGGGTCATGAGCACCGATGAACCGGGATTGTGTTCCGCCTGGGCGAGGATGTCGGCCGCGACCCAATCGGCGCGCGCCGAATCGTCGGCCACGATCACGACTTCACTCGGCCCCGCGATCGAATCGATGCCCACGCGGCCGAAGAGCTGGCGCTTGGCTTCGGCCACGAACGCGTTGCCGGGCCCAACGATCTTGTCGACCGGGCGGATCGTTTCGGTTCCGTACGCGACGGCTGCGACCGCGACGGCGCCGCCAACGCGGTAGACCTCGTCGATGCCGAGTTCGCCGGCCAGGGCGAGCGCCATGTCGTTGATCTCGCCGCCCGTCGGCGGAGTGATCATCACGATCTCGCGTACGCCCGCGACCTGCGCGGGCACCACGGTCATGAGCACCGTCGAGGGATAGAGGGCCTGGCCGCCGGGAACGTAGACCGCGACGCGCTCGATCGGCGTGTAACGAACGCCGAGCTTGCGGCCGCCGCGCACCAGGGGCTCGGGCGCCTTCACCAGGATGTGTTCTTGATAGGCGCGGATGTTTGCGATCGCCCCGCGCATCAATTCGAGGAAGGCGGGCTCGGCGTTCGCGTGAGCGCTCTCGATCTGTTCGGCGGGGACACGCAGGGTCTCGGGTCGAACGTCTGCACGGTCGAGCTTCGAAGTCAGGCGGGCGACCGCTTCGTCGCCGCCTTCTCGCACCTCTCCGAGGATGCCGCTCACGATGCCCGGCACATCGAGCTCGTCACTCGCGTCCGCACCGGTGAGCCCGCCGGCCTTCAGCGTTTCGAGCAACGCGTCGAGTTGGCTCGCGCCCGTATCGGAGGAGATGTCGATGGTGCGGATGGCCGTCATGGGATGCTCACGGGGGGGAAGGCGGCGGAGCATACTGCATCGCATCCGAGCAACGGCTGTGTGTTACCGTCGCGCGCCTGCGGCAGACCCGCAGGCAACAGAAGGCTGGCGAAATGAAGAACTTCCTGAAGTCGCTCTTCGGGAGCGCGGACGCCGCAGACGCAAAGAGCGATGCCCCGCCCGAAGCCGAGGCCCCGCCACCGACCACGGCTAAACCTGCCCCGGCCGCCGCACCGGCGAGTGGGAGTGACCTCTCCGTCGAGGCCATCGTCGACGACCTGGTCGCCCACATCCTGACGACGATGCCGGACCCCCGCCCCGCCTCCGAGATCGACCTCCACGTCCACATGTTCGACGCGGGTTACGTGACCTCGATCTCGGCCGCCGACCTGTTGGCCCACATCCAGGCCACCTACGGCCTCGATATCTCGGAGACGAAGTTGATCGGGCCCCTGCAGAACATCCAGGCGCTCGCGGCCTTCATCAAGCAGCCGACCCCATAGGGTCTTCTCCCGACCTCCGGCTCCGCGCACCCGAGCGCTCGGACTCGCGTTTGCCCACGCAGGCCCGAGAAGCGTTGAAAGCCGCTCCCGAGCTGGCAAAATGACCGGTCAGCGAAGTGAACAAACGTTCGTCTCAGGGCTGGGGTTCCGGGCTGCTGGGCGAATGATCTCGGAGATCCCGCATGGCGAGTGCTGCCCCCGACTTCAGTCAGTTCAACATCGTGCACCCGGAGAACTACGCCGCCGAGGGATATCCGCACGACACCTGGAAGTGGCTCCGCAATAACGACCCCGTCTACTTCTGGGAAGAGACCGACGGCATTCCGTTCTGGGCCATCACCAAGCACGCCGACATCACCGAGATCGGGAAGCAGCCCACGAAGTTCATCAGCGGGCCCACCCTCGTGGTCAGTCACGAACCGCCGCGCCCGAGCCCCATCCCGCCGACGCTGATCCAACTCGATCCGCCCAAGCATCACGACTATCGCCAGATGATCAGCAAGCGCTTCACCCCGCGCGCGTTGCAACGCTTCCATCACGACATCGACGAGATCGGGCGCGAGATCGTCGACAACCTCGTGCAGAACGAAGAAGGCGAATGCGACTTCGTGAGCGAGATCTCGGCGCCGCTTCCGATCGCCGTGATCGCGTGGATGTTGGGGTTGCCCAAGGAAGACTGGAACCTGCTCTTCGATTGGACGAATCGCATCATCGGCGCCCAGGATCCCGAGTTCCGCGCGGAGGGCCTGACCCCCGACAAGGCGGCCGAAGCCGCGATGACCGAGCTCTTCACCTACTTCGTGAAGCTCGTGGAAGAAAAGAAGAAGAACCCGGCCGACGATCTCGTCACCCTGTTCACGCAGTTCGAGTACCAGGGCAAGCCCCTCGAGCCGATGGATGTGCTCACCTGGTGTCTGATCATCGTCGTCGCGGGCAACGAGACGACGCGCAACGCGACGACCGGCGGCATGCTGGCCTTCATCGAGAACCAGGGTGAACTGCGCCGCCTGCAGGAGAACCCGGATCTCTTGAAGCCCGCCGTCGAAGAGGTCGTGCGCTGGACGACGCCGATCATCCACTTCGGTCGCACGGCGACCGAGGACTACGTGCTGCGCGGCAAGAAGATCAGGGAAGGGGATACGCTGGCTCTCTTCTATCCCTCGGCGAATCGCGACGAGGAGATCTTCGACGACCCCTACACCTTCCGCATCGACCGCGACCCGAACCACCACCTCGGGTTCGGCGTCGGCGAGCACTTCTGTCTGGGGGCGCACCTCGCGCGACTCGAGATGGAGGTGGCGTACAAGTACCTGCTACCGCGCATCGACGAAGTCGAACTCTCCGCACCCCCGCAGCGCCTGCACTCGGCACTGGTGGGTGGCGTGAAGCACCTGCCGATCCGCTATCGGCTCAAGCCCCGGCAGTAGCGGGAGCTTCGGCGGGCGCGGTTTCGCGCTTCACGAACGGCAGGTAGAACGTCGGCAGCACGAAGAGGGTGAAGAGCGTGCCGACCAACATGCCCGCCGTGATCATCAAGCCGATGCTATAGCGGCTGTTGGCACCGGCCCCGCTGGCGATGAGCAGGGGCCATACGCCGAGCACCGTGGCGAAGGTCGTCATCAGGATCGGTCGCAGGCGAAGCGCGGCCGCGCGCAGAACCGCTTCGCCGCGACCCAGGCCCGTCTTGCCCAGTTGATTGGCGAACTCGACAATCAGGATGCCGTGCTTGCTGATCAGACCGATCAAGGTGAGCAGGCCGATCTGGGTGTAGATGTTGAGCGTGGCGAAGCCCAGGGCGATCGGAACGATGGCGCCGAAGATCGAGAGCGGCACCGACACCAACACCACCAGCGGATCGCGGAAGCTGTTGAACTGAGCGGCCAGCACGAGGAAGATCAACATCAGCGAAAGGGTGAAGAGCACCGGAAAGGAAGCGGTCTCCTGGACGAAGCGTCGCGAGCCGCCGGTGTAGCCGTCGCGGAAGCCCGTGGGCGCAATCTCCGCGAGCTTCTCCTTGAGGAAGTCGAGACCCACACCGAGGCTGTTCGGCGGCATCATCATGCCCTGGATCGTCGTGCTGTTGAGCTGCTGATACTGCGTGAGTTCGTTCGGTTCGACACCCGACTCGAGTGCGATCACCGTCGAAAGCGGAACCAACTCATCACTCGACGTGCGCAGGTAGTACTTCTCGAGTTCGGTCTTGGTGAGGCGGAAGCCTCGCGCAGCCTGGGGGATGACCTTGTAACTGCGGCCGGCGCGGGTGAAGCGATTCACCTCGGCTTCTCCCAGCATCACCGCCAGGGTCTCGCCGATCGATTGCATCGAGATCCCGAGTCGCGCGGCCCGCTCGCGGTCGACCTGTACGGAGATCTCGGGGCGGTCGAATTCGAGCGTCTGCCTCACGAACGCGAACAGGCCCGATTCGCGCGCGGCCTGGAGCAACTCGTCTCCGACGCGCAGCACCTCTTCGTAGTCTGCGGTGGAGGCCACGACGAAACTCACGGGTAGCCCCGCGTCCGACCCCGGCAGCGGCGGGGAGCCGAAGCTGAACACCTGCATACCCGCGATGCCCGAGAGCTCCCCCTGCAGTTGCCCGAGGATCTCGCGTTGGCTCCGCTCCCGCTCGTCCCACGGCGTGAAGATCAGGCCGCCGATGTTGAAGCTGGGCGAACTCACCTGCCACGAGTGGTCGACTTCGGGGATCTGCTGCTGCCAGATCTTCACCACCTCGTCGAGGAAGCGATTGATGTACTGCAGGTTGGCGTAGCGCGGTGGGCTGGCGACGACGAAGAGACTGCCGCCGTCCTCGTCGGGGGCCAGCTCGCTTTGGCTGAATGCGAAGAGCAGCGGAAGACTCGTCAGGATCGCGGCGGTGAAGAGAAGGACGGCACCCCGGTTGGCCAGGCAGTGTCGCAGCACGCGCTGATAGCGAACGACTGTGCGCTCGAAGCTGTGGTCGAGCCAGTTGGCGAAGCGACCCTGGTGGGCGCTGTCGGTCAGGGCCCGGGAGCACATCATCGGGCTGAGCGTGAGGGCGACGATGCCACTTACGAGCACGGCACCCGCCAGGGTGAGGGCGAACTCGCTGAAGAGTGCTCCCGTCAGTCCGCCCACGAAAGCGATCGGGGCGTAGACGGCGGCCAGGGTGAGGGTCATCGCGATCACGGGAAGCGCGACCTCGCGCGCTCCCCGGATGGCGGCCTCCATCGGACTCGCGCCTTCTTCGATATGGCGATGGACGTTCTCGACCACCACGATGGCGTCGTCCACCACGAGCCCGATCGCGATCACCATGGCGAGCAGGGTGAGCAGGTTGAGCGAGAAGTCGAGGGCCAGGATGAGGAAGACCACGCCGATCAACGAGAGGGGAATCGCGACCAGCGGCACCAACACCACGCGCAACGATCCCAGGAAAAGATAGATGACCGCGATGACGATCAATGCGGCTTCGACCAGGGTGATCAGCACTTCGTCGAGGGCGGCGTCGATGGGGATCGATCCGTCCCAATCGAGCAGCAGCTCGAGGTCGGCGGTCAGGGCATCCTCGATCCGGGGCAGTGTCTCCTTCACCGCGTTGGCCACTTCCAGCGGATTGGCGTCCGGAGTGGGGGTGATCGAGATGAACACGGCGGGCCGCCCGCTCGAGAACGAGCTGTACTGCGTGTTCTCTTCCGAGAGCTCCACCGTGGCTACGTCGCCGAGCCGCACCCGCTCGTCGCCGACCTGGCGGACCGTGAGCTGTTCGAAGGCCTCGGGAGTCTGCATGTCGGTGCGCGCGTCCACGGTGGCGCGCACGAAGTTGCCCTCGGTCGCCCCGGCGGTGGAGATGAAGTTGTCGCGCCGAATCGCGTTGTTCAGGTCCTCGGCCGTGACGCCGAAGGCCGCCATGCGAACGGGATCGAGCCAGATTCGCATCGCCAGGAACTTGCCGCCGAGGATGCGTGCCTTACCGACCCCGGGGAGCGTTGCGAGTTCGGGTTGCACGTTGCGGGCCAGGAAGTCGGTCACCTGGGCGATGCCCATCTGCTTGCTGTAGAAGGCGATGTACATCAGCGCGTCGCCGGGCGTGGCCGTGGAGACCACCGGGTTCTCGATCTCCCGCGGAAGTTCGCCTCGCGCTTCGCGCACCTTGGCGATGACCTCCGACAACACGTCGCTGCTGTTCTCGCCCAGCCGTACGTGGACCTCGATCTCGGACATGCCGGGGTTGCTGGTCGAGGTCATGTATTCGATGCCGCGGGCACCGGCGACGCTCAACTGGAGCGGGTTGGTGACGAAGCCCTGCACGGTACGCGCGCTGGCACCGCGGTAGACCGTCCGCACGGTGATGACGCTGCGCTCGAGTTCGGGAAACTCGCGCACTTCCACCCGGGAGGCGGAAGCGGAGCCCAGAAGCAGCAGCAGCGCGCTCACGACGATCGCGAGCACCGGCCGCTGGATGAAGTGATCGGTGAACCTCACTGCAGCGGTTCC
The DNA here is from genome assembly GCA_028278345.1 of Myxococcota bacterium. GTDB lineage: Bacteria > Myxococcota_A > UBA9160 > UBA9160 > UBA4427 > DUBZ01. The sequence continues at coordinate 45,700 of JANQEL010000172.1, read as the reverse complement.
GAATCCACGATGGCGATGCGCGCCCCACGGTAGAGCTTGTTCTGACCGTAGGCTGCGACCCGCTCGCCGGCTTCGAGGCCGCCGAGGATCGCGACGCGACCTTCACGCGTCTCGCCGGTGCGTACCACTCTCGGGGTAGCGGTGAGTCCTCCCGAACCCTCGCCACCCTTCATCTCTTCGATCACGAAGACGATGTCGCCGTGCAGCGAGTACGTCACCGCCGTTTCGGGCAGGGTCACGAGTTCGGTGGGTTTGGCGAGGTCGATGGTGAGCTGGGCGAACATGCCGGGGAGCAGGCCGGGTGCCGCTTCGAGCGCCGCTCGCAAGAGCAGGTTGCGCGTTCCGGCGTCGACGCGACTGTCGATGGCCGAGAGCGTCCCGGCGAAGGTCTTCTCGGGGAAGGCCGCGACGCGCATCTCGATCGCGAGGCCGGGGCGCAGGTCCGGGCTGTGGCGCGCGGGTACGGTGAAGTCGACTTCGAGTGACGTCAGATCCTGCAGCGTGGTGATCTCGTCGCCGGGCTCGACATAGTCCCCCGTCTTGATCTGCACGATGCCGACGGTCCCCGAGAACGGGGCATGGATGCGCGTGTTCTCGAGGCGCGCCTCGGTCTCCGCCAGTTGGGCCACGGCGCGATCGAGGTCGGCCTTCGACCGATCGTATTGGCTCTGGGAGATGGAGTTCTGGCGAAGCAGCTCGGCTTCCCGGTTGTAGACCAGGCGCGCGAGCTCGAGGTTGGCGAGTTGGCTTTCGCGGCTGGCGCGTTCGACCTTGTCGTTCAGCGTGAGCAGAAGCTGCCCGGCCTCGACGCGTTCGCCCGACGAGACGGCGATATCGATCACCTCGCCGCTTTCTTCGACGCTGAGATCGACGCCGCGCGCGGCCCGGAGCGTGCCGACGGCCTCGAGCTCGGCGCTCCACACGTCGGCCTCGGCGACGGTTGCTGCGATCGTCACCGGTGGCGGTCCGAAGCCCATCCCGCCGTGGCCCGCCGACTGGACGTAGGAGTAGCCGGCGATCGAACCGAAGATCACCAACAACAGGCCGATGGCGATGAGGTATGCGCGCAAGGGTAAGCCTCTCGTGGCCCTGCTACGCAGATGCGCTCGGGCGTGCCGACACTTCCTCGTGCCAGCGCGCAAGGTTCTTCGCGTCGTCCGGCATGCGGATCTTCGCCACCCTACCGAAGTCGATCGCCATCAGCGCCGAGATGTCCGCCATGGTGTAGCGATCGCCCGCGATGAAGCGGGCGCGCCCGAGCTGTTCGTCGAGCACTCCCATGAACTCGACCGCGGCCGCGCGACACACCTCGCCGAATTCCGGCACCTGCTGCATGCGATCCTTCATGTAGTCGTGGGTGTTCTGGAAGCAGCCGAATACGCGTTCGCACAGGTTGTAGTCGACGCGCTGGTGCCACATCTCGACCCGGGCGATCTCCTCCGGTGTCGTGCCGAAGAGTGGCGGATCGGGATGGAGGGCTTCGAGGTAGCGGCAGATCGCGATCGACTCCGCGATATGGCTGCCGTCGTCGAGTTCGAGGACGGGCACGCGGCCCATCGGGTTCTTCTTCAGGAACTCGGGAGTGCGCGTCGCGAGGGCGTTGATGTCGACCTGTTCGACCTCTATTGCACTTCCGATGTCCAGGCCCTTCTCGGCGATGAAGATGCGCGTGCGTCGGGGGTTGGGGGCCGTCTTGCTGTCGTAGAGCTTCACGATCGTTCCTCTGTCGATGATTCTTCCGGCTCGGGATCGAGCGAGATCTTCTGGTTGTCCGCGTAGCGCGGGCCCGCCACCGTGTCGTTGTTGATGAGGGCGCCGGCCTCTTCGAGATCTTCGGGCGCGATCTCGAGGCGGGCGGCGGCGGCGTTCTCCTCGGCGAACTTCACGTGCTTGGTGCCGGGGATGGGCGCGATGTGTTCGCCCTGGGCGAGCACCCAGGCGAGGGCGAGCTGCCCGGTGGTGCACTCGTACTTGCGCGCGATCTCGCGCAGGCCGGCGAGGAGCTTCACGTTCTTCGGCAGGTTCTCTTCGGAGAACCGCGGCATCGGGGCGCGCAGGTCGTGTTCGGCGAGATCGTCGGGCGAGTGGATCACGTCGCAGAGGAAGGCGCGGGCCAGCGGTGAGAAGGGCACGAAGCCCACGCCGAGTTCTCGGCAGGTGTCGATCACCTTCTCTTCGGGTTCGCGTGTCCACAACGAGTACTCGCTCTGTACCGCTGTGATGGGATGCTCGGCGTGCGCCTTCTCGAGCGTCACCGACGAGACCTCGGAAAGACCGGCGTGTCGGATCTTTCCTTCCCGTACGAGTTCGCCGAGCGTGCCCGCGCTCTCTTCGATCGGGACGTCGAAGTCGCGGCGGTGCAGGTAGTAGAGGTCGATCACATCCGTCTGCAGGTTCTTCAGACTCGCCTCGCAGGTGGCGCGGATGTTCTTCGGCGTGCCGTCGACGCTCCGCCGACCGTCGGAATGGACCCGGATGCCGCACTTCGAGGCCAGCACGAACTCGTTCCTTCGGCCCGCCAGCACTTCACCGATCAGCTTCTCGTTGTGGCCGACGCCGTAGATGCTCGCGGTGTCGAAGAAGGTGTAACCGACGTCGAGGGCGCGCAGCAGCGTGCGTTCCGACTCGGCGCGGTCGGGCTTCCCGTAGGCCTGGGACATGCTCATGCAACCGATGCCGATCTCGGAGACTTCGAGATCGCCGAGCTTTCGTGTCTGCATGATCGTCTCGTTCCTTCTAGAGCTTCGCGATCACGTCGTCGGCGTAGCGTCGCAGGTCGCCGAGCTTCTGATCGAGGGGTTGGGGATCGGGGCCCTTCTGGTAGGGAAGGCTGAAACCGACGACGAGGGTCGTCACGCCCTGGTCTTCGAGTCGCTTCACGCCATCGACCGTGAAGGCGTCGGGGCTCCCTGCGAAGATCTCGAACGGGAGATGGTCGCGCCCGGCTTCCTTGCGTAATTCGCGCAAACGCTCGAGGTACTTCGCGAGCTCTTCCGGGGGCCCACCCGCGTGCATCCAGCCATCCCCGAGGCGCGCGGCACGTCGCAGGGCGGGCTCGGCGTGGCCACCGATCAAGATCGGGATGGGCTTCGTGGGGACTGGGCACATCTTGATCTTCTGGATCTCGTAGTGCTCGCCCGAATACTCGAAGTACTCGCCGGTGGCGAGCCCGCGGATGATTTCGATCATCTCATCCAGGCGCTTGCCGCGACTCTTCCAATCCTGCCCCGTGACCTGGAAGTCCTCGGGCCAGGGCGAGAGCCCGACACCGAAGTCGAAGCGGTTGTTGGTCATCACGGCGAGCGAAGTCGCCTGCTTGGCCACGATGTAGGGCTGCCGCACGGGCAGCTTCATCACCAGAGTCGAGAAGCGAATGCGTTCGGTGACCGCGCCCATTGCGGACATCAGGACGAAGGGCTCGATGAAGGGCTTGCCTTCGAGGAAGGAGTTGTCGCCGTCGGGGGTGTAGGGGTACTTCGCCTTCGAGGGGCCCGCGTAGCCGAGATTGTCGGGCACAACCATGCTGTCGTAGCCGGCCTCTTCGGCGGCGACCGCGAGCGGAAGGTAGAAGGAGGGATCGCACATCGACTGTGCGTAGGAGAACTTCATGGGGCCTCTTCGGGATATCGCGGAGTGTGGGGGACGATCGGATCAGAAGGGCTTGTCGCCCACGATCGTCACGCGCTCGACTCGGCGCGCATGGCCGGGGTAGTCGAAGGCTGCGTAGTGTTGCACGGCGCGGTTGTCCCAGAAAGCGACCGAGTTCTCTTCCCAGCGGAAGCGGCACTGGTACTCGGGGATGGCGGCCTGGCGATAGAGCTTCTTGAGCAGGGCATCGCTTTCGGTCTTCTCCATCTCGAGGATCTCGATCGTGAAGGCGCTGTTGACATATATACCCTTGCGACCGGTCTCGGGGTGGGTGCGGATGACGGGGTGCTGCGCGGGGGGATACTTCTCGAGCTGTGCGCGTTTCTCTTCTTCGTCCATTCGGTAGCCGAAGGGCCCGAGGAAGTTGTGCTCGGCCACGGCGCCGTCGAGCTTCTCCTTGACCTCGTCGCTGAGGCCGTCGAAGGCCGCGTACATGTCGGCGAAGAGGGTGTCGCCTCCAACCGGGGGGATGACGATGCCGCGAAGGATCGAGCCCAACGAGGGTTCGAGCCGCCAGGTGACGTCGCTGTGCCAGTTATTCTGCCCGTACTTCGAGGTTTCGGAGTGGTGGATCACCACGATCTCGGGATGATCGGGGTGGTTCGTCGCGAAGGGATGGATCTCGAGTTCGCCGAAACGCCGACCAAAGGCGATGTGGTCTTCGGTCGGCACGTCCTGTTCGCGGAAGAAGATCACCTTCCAGTCGAGCAGCGCCTGGCGGATCTCCTTGATGACCGAATCGGGATGCTCCCCGTGCATGCGAAAGCCCTGCACCTCGGCGCCGATGGTGGGCGAGAGGGGCTTCACGCGAAACGTGTCGTACTGGGTAGGGAGGGTCGGGGTCATGGGAGCCTCAATTGGGCGAAGCGTGTCGCACGAGTTTGCCCGGGAGTTCGCCGGTGGGCTTTCCGTCTTCGGAGATCGGCACGCCCGCGACGAGCGTCATGCGGTAACCGTCGACGCGCTGCACGAGTCGCTTCCCACCGGCCGGAAGGTCGAAGAGGATCTCGGGGTGGTGAAGTTGCAGCGCGTCCCAATCGATCAGGTTGAGATCGGCGCGCTTGCCCTTCGCGATCACGCCGCGATCGTCGAGGCCGATCAGCGCCGCGGTATCGGCGGCTTGCCGCTTCACCAACCACTCGAGCTCGAACTTCTCGCCGCGTGTTCGATCGCGTCCGAAGTGGAGGGCGAGGAAGGTCGGGAAGCTGCCGTCGCAGATCAGCCCGACATGGGCTCCGGCATCGCCGAGCCCGGGCACCGTGTTGGGATCGAGGAGCATCTCGCGGGCGACATCGAGGTTGAAGTCGGTGTAGTTGAGGAAGGTGCGATAGAGGAGCGCCTTGCCGCCGTCCTGGAGAAGCAGGTCGTAGACGAGGTCGAGGGGTTCGACGCCGAGGGCTTCGGCGCGCGCCTCGAGACTGTCTTCGCGCGAGGGTTCGTAGTTGGGCGGTGTGCCGAGTTCGAACATCCGGTCGAGCTTTTGCGTGAGGATCTCGATGCCGGGCGTCTGGGAATCGGCGAGGATCTTCGTCTTCGTGTCGGGATCGCGCATACGCTCGACGCGTTCTTCCAGGGGGAGGTCCGCGATTTCCCGGTAGTGGGCGCTCCCCACGAAGGGATGTAGCGTCGCCTGCAGGCCCAGCAGTAGACCGATCGCGCGCGGCGGCACCTGGGCCTTCATCTCCAGGCCATCGCGATTCGCCTGGGCGATCAGGTCGAGCAGGGTTCGCCACTGATCCGGCACGACGTCGTTCTGCGCCAGCGAGATCGACATCGGTCGACCGGACACCTCGACCATCTCGCGCAACAGCGCGAACTCCGATTCGACATCGGCGAAGTCGGCCACGACCTCGAAGACACCGCGGCCGCCCTTCCCGATCTCGCGCGCGATCCCGAGCATCTCTTCGGGCCCCGCGGTGAGGCTCGGTGTGAAGTCGCCGTCGCGCGTGCGGTGATTGCGTGTGCGCGATGTGGTGAACCCGACGGCGCCGGCGGCGATGGCTTCACGCGCAAGCCGCCCCATCATCTCGATCTCTTCGGGTGAGGGTTCGACGGTGTGATCGGCCCCGCGCTCTCCCATTACATAGGCGCGAAGTGCGCCGTGGGGAACCTGGGCCACGATGTCGATCGCGTGGGGGTTCTTGTCGATCGAGTCGAGGTATTCGGGGAAGCCTTCCCACTCCCAGCGAATCCCTTCGGCGAGCGCCGTACCGGGAATGTCCTCGACGCCCTCCATCAGGCTGATCAGCCACTCGTGTCGTTCGGGCTCGGCGGGCGCGAAACCCACCCCGCAGTTGCCCATCACGACGGTGGTGACACCGTGCCAGAACGAAGGCGTGAGATAGGGATCCCAACTCACCTGCCCGTCGTAGTGGGTATGGACGTCGACCCAACCCGGCGCAACCAGCAAGCCGTGTGCATCGATCTCGCGCTTGGCCGGTTCATCGGTTGCACCGACCTCGACGATCACGCCATCTCGGATGCCGAGGTCGGCTTCGAAGCGCGCGCCGCCCGTACCGTCGATGATGGTGCCGCCGCGAATCCAGAGATCGAGCATGGTTGCGCCTCCCAACGACCCCCCGGCCGCACAGCTTAGGCTTCGTCGCGGTCCCCGATCAACTGTTTTAACCTCGCCGTATCGCTCGCCTTTTCCCTGCCAGCGAGGACACCCGTCATGGCCCATGCGCCGTTCATCCACCGCGATTACGAGCTGCACTGAGCGACGTGCCTGGCGAGAGCGAATTCGATCGCGTCCAACGGGAGTACTTCGAGGCTCCCGAGGTCGAGCACTTTCGCTGGACGACCGGGGGCGCCGGTTTTTCGGAGACCGAGGACGAACTCCTCGAACCCCTTTGCCGCGCGGTGTGCTCGCCGTGTCTCGAGATCGGCTGTGGTGAGGGGAACAACCTGTCTCGCCTGAGCAAGCATGCGCGTTGCTTCGGGATCGATCTCTTTCCGAAGAAGCTCTCGTTTGCGCGGAAGGAAGTGCCGGGAGTGGAGCTCGCGGTGTCGCGCGCACAGGGGCTTCCCTTTGCGGACGCGAGTTTCGAGAGCGTGGTGATTCGCGACGTGCTCCACCACATGGACGATCCGCGTGCAGTGGTGGAAGAGGCGATGCGCGTGCTTGCGCCGGGGGGAAGCTTCTTCCTGCTCGAGCCGAACGCGAAGAACCCCTTCGTGGCGCTGCAGATCTGGCTCGTGCCCGCGGAGGCGGGGGCGAAGAAGTTCTCGGCGGCCTACGTGGCGTCGTTGCTGGAAGGCCTGCCGCTTCGTGATCTCGCCTTCGATGCCGCGCAGGCCCTGCCGCTGCGGCGGGTCGTGCTTCACTACCAGATGGGGCTTCCTTCTCTTGGCCGCGTCGGTTGGATTCGCGGCCTGCTTCGATTGCTCGAGCGCGGTATGGGTGCGCTGATACCGCGTCGCTTCTGGTCCTACGTAGTCGCGACGGGGACGCGCACGTGAGCGGCCGAGCCCTTCTCCTCTTGTTCACGGCGGCGCTGGGCGTCCGTCTGCTCTTCTTCTTCGAGTTGCAGGGCTCCGTGCTCCTCGAAGTGCTGCTCGGGGATTCGAAGGGCTACGTCGATTGGGCGCGCGAGATCCACGCCGGCAACTGGCGGGGGCGCGAGGTCTTCTACCAGGCGCCCCTCTATCCTCCCGACATGCCCGAGATCTACTTCCTGAACGCTCGGCGCAACCCGATGCGCACCTTCTTCGATTCGGCGGATGCCGACTACTTCGAAGTCGAAGCCCGCGACGCCCGCATCATCGGCGAGTTGCGAAGCGCCGATGTTGCGTTCGCAGCGTTGGGGCGTGCGAGCGAGTTCTCCCGAGGGCCGAGCGAAGCACTGCACGCCACGTGGCGGAGCACCTCCCACATGAGGAACGGATGGCCGGCTATCTGCTGCGCTGTCGTGAGGCGCGTTGAGTCCACTGGATTCGCATCCAGTTGGAGCGGGTGTCAGCCCGCGAAGGCTCTCACCACCCCCTCGCCGAACTCCGCGAGCTTGTCCATGCCATCCGGCCCGGCGAAGAAGAAGGCCGGAACCATGGCTCGTTCTACGCCGAGCTTCTGGAGTTGTTCGGCGCCCGCCGTCGGGTCGGCCATCTGGGGGCCGAAGATCGAGTGGATCGAGATCGAGTCGGGGTCGCGGTTCTCGCGTTCGGCCGCAACGCGAACGGACTGGATCAACCCGGCGAGCACCTCGGGGTCGCTGGTTCCCGGGAAGTAGCCGTCGGCCAGCCGCGCTGCGCGGCGGATGGCGGCGGGCGTATCGCCGCCCACCAGGATCGGGATCGATCCATTGACCGGGCGCGGGCTGCAGGTGGCGGGAGCGAAGTCGACGAACTCGCCGTGGTACTCGGCGTGCGGGCCCGCCCACAAGGCGCGCATGGCGGCCACGTACTCGTCGTTGCGGGCACCGCGGCGTTCCCATGGAACGCCCAGCGCTTCGAACTCCTCGCGCATCCAACCCACGCCGAGGCCGAGTTCGACGCGACCGTCGGTGAGATGGTCGAGGGTTGCGAGTTCCTTGGCGAGCACGAGGGGGTTTCGTTGGGGGACGATCAGGATGCAGGTGCCCAGGCGTAGCGTCGGTGCCGCTGCTCCTACGTAGGCGAGCCAGATGAGTGGATCGGGAATCGGTGTCTCCGTTTCGCCGGGCATCTCGCCGTCGGCCGTGTAGGGGTACGCCGACTCGATCTGGTCGGGTCGGATCACGTGCTCGCCGCCCCAGACCGAATCGAAGCCCACGGCCTCCGCCGTGCGACAGATCTCGAGCGCCGATCGGGAACCCGTCCCGATGCTGCTCGCGAATGCGAGTCCAAACTTCATGCCGTGAGTCCTCCAAGCGGTACCGTCACTATAACGGGGCGGATGCCACCGTGATGCCTCCCCATCATCCCCATCCCGAAAGGAATTCCATGGCCGCGTACTTCATCGCGCAGTACACCGTCAAAGATCCCGCCCTCTACGCCGAGTATCAAAAGGGTGCCGGCCCGACGATCGCCGCGAGTGGCGGTGAACTCGTCGTGTTCGACGTAGGCGCCGAGACCATCGAAGGGTCCCCGCCCGGTCAGCAGACCGTGATCCTCAAGTTCGAGGACACCGCCGCGGCAAAGAAGTGGTACGACAGCCCGGAGTACCAGGCCGTCGTGGGCAAGCGCCTCGAAGCGACCGATGGCTTCGCGATCATCTCGCAGTCGATGAATATCGGCGGCTAGAGCGGCGAGAGGGGAGAGAGGGAAGAGAGCAGAAAGCGACCCCGACCGTCTACGTCGGGTCGCCTTCTTCCGTCGTCGATCTCACCGAGAAGGGAGGCCTGCCCATCGTCCTGAAGTGCATGCGTGCGAGGTACTCGCCGAGGATGCCGAGTGAAAAGAGCTGGGCGCCTGCGAAGATCGCGATCACCGATGCGAGAAAGGGAAATCCAGCCACCGTCGTGCCCTGGATGAGGTAACGGCCGACGACGTAGATCAGTACCAGCACGCCGAACAAGGTGAAGCCGAAGCCGGTGAGGCTCGCGATGCGCAGTGGGACGGCGCTGAAGCCCGTCAGCATGTTGAGGGCGTGGACGAGCAACATGCGGAGCGTGTAGTTGGAAGTGCCCGCTGCGCGCTCGTCGTGTTGCACGACCACCGATGCAAAGCGCGTGCTTCCCCAGGTGAGCAGCACGTCGATGTTCACGAAGGGGCTGTGGTTGGGGCCGAAGGCGTCGCGCAGCTCGGTGCGGAAGGCGCGGAATGCCGAGATGCGACTCGCGGTTTCGGCTCCCATGGCGTTTTCGAGCACGAACTTGGTGATGCGCGAGGCCAGGTCGCGGAAGAGCCCGTGCTGTTCGCGGCGAGGGGCGCCGTAGACGACGTCGGTTTCGGGGTCGAGGCGTTCGAGGAGTTTGTGGATCTCTTCGGGCGGGTTCTGGAGATCGTCGTCCATGGTGACGACGACTTCGTGGCGCGCTTCGCGAATGCCGCAGAGCAGCGCATTGTGCTGACCGTAGTTGCGCTTCAACTCGATGCCGCGCAACCAGGGGCGTGATGCGGCGAGATCGCGAATCACCGACCAGCTCTGATCTGGGCTTCCGTCGTTCACCAGGATGACTTCGAACGCGCAGCCGAGTGCACGCAGCGCGGGTTCGAGTCGATCGATCAGCACCGGCAGGCTCTCGGCGCTGCGATACACCGGCACCACGACCGAAAGCGGGGGATGGGGCGCGTTCGTTTCGGCTGCACTCATCTCTGACCCACCCTCATGGCTTCACTCGACCGCGGGGCCACAGATGGTAGATCGACTCGCGCGAGACTTCGCTGTAGCCGCACGCGCGATAGAGGGAACACGCCGGGTTCTCGAGCTGGGTGGTGACGGTGGCCCGGGCGAGCCCGCGTTGCTTCATCCAGCGGAGCCCGGCCGCGAGCAGTGTGGTCCCGATGCCTCGCCCCCGTGCGGGTTCGTCGACGGCGAAGAGTTCGAGGTTCGCGGCTTCGCCAGCGACGCGAATCGTGTAGAAGCCGAGGAGTCGATCCGCTTCGATGTAGCCAAGCACGTCGTCGGCGCGTTCGCGCGAGAGCGAGTTCTGCATCCAGAGGCGGTAGAGCGAGTCGGTCCACTCGGCGGGAAAGGCGGGGTCGGCGCGGAAGCGCGAGTAGCGGGCAGCCTGGGGGGCGAGCTCTACGGCGCGTGCGGAGTACGCGTCGGACGCGCCGATGCTCCGCACTTCTCCCGGCGGTGGCTCACCCGCGACTTCGAGTTCCGCGACGTCGCGTGCGAAGGTGACGCGTCGATCCACCAGCGCGCCGTGCAGCGTCTCGAGCAGCTCACCGCCGATCACACGCTCGCTTCGCGACCGCGCGTAGATGAGATCGTACGCCTCCGCGTCCTTCGCGAGCACGTCTTCGGCGCCGGCCTGATCGAGATCGATCGTGCCCACCCGAATCCCGAACTGCTCGCGATCCCAGTCGAGCGCGACGATCCCGACCCCCGCGCTCATCGACCGGCCCGCGCAAAGAAGTCGTGGATGCGCTCGATCACCTCGCCTTGCTCGTCTGCCGTGAGCTGCGGGTAGAAGGGCAGCCGCAGCACGCGCCCGGCGAGGTCTTCGGTGACGGGGAGCTTCGGTGGTGCGCCATCGCAGAGCTGCATCCCCATCGGCGAGGTGTGAAGAGGCACGTAGTGGAAGACGGCGAGGATCCCGTGCTCGCGCAGATGCTGCATCAGGGCGTCGCGCGTCGCTTCGTCGGAGAGCACGATGCTGTAGATGTGGGCGTTCGTCTCGCAGTGGGGCGGCACGACGGGAAGGCGCAGCCGTTCCTTCTCGGCGAGACCCCGCAACGCATCGCTGTAGCGATCGGCGATCTCGCTGCGCCGCGCCACGATCTCGTCGAGCTTCTCGAGTTGGGCATAGAGGAAGGCCGCGCACAATTCGCTCGCGACGTAGGACGAACCGACGTCCTGCCAGGTGTACTTGTCGGTTTCGCCGCGGAAGAAGCGTTGGCGATCGGTGCCCTTGTCGCGAAGGATCTCGGCGCGCTCGAGGTATTGCGCATCGTTGACCACGAGCGCCCCGCCCTCGCCGCAGATGAAGTTCTTCGTCTCGTGGAAGCTGAAGGCGGCGAGCTGCCCGAGGCTTCCGAGGGGCTTGTCGCGATATCGCGAACCCACCGCCTGGGCGGCGTCTTCGACCACCACGAGACCGTGGGCGTTCGCGATCTCGTTGATGGCATCCATCTCGCACGCCACGCCCGCGTAGTGGACCGGGAAGATCGCGCGCGTGTGCTCGGTGATGGCGGCTTCGATCGCGGCTTCGTCGAGATTCATCGTATCGGGACGAATGTCGACGAAGACCGGCGAGGCCCCCTCGCGCACGAAGGCGTTCGCGGTCGATACGAAGGTATATGAAGGAAGGATGACCTCGTCGCCAGGCCCGAGGCCGCAGAGCATCGAGGCCATTTCGAGCGCTGCAGTGCACGAGGGAGTCAGCAGCACCCGCACGGCGCCCGTCTGCGCTTCGAGCAATTCGTGGCAGCGCTGCGAGAACCAACCGTCTCCCGCCAACTGCCCGCGGTCCACCGCCTCGCGGATGTAAGCGAGTTCGTTGCCCGCGATGTAGGGCTTGTTGAGGGGAATGCGGATCTCGTTCGCCACGGCGCACGACTCTACCCGATCGCCCCGAGGCGATCGAAGCAGTAGCGAGTACACGCCGGGGCGTTGCCTCTGCACTGCAACGACGATGCGTGTTGCTGATGGCGTTCGGTTCGAGTTGCTAACCTCGCGCCGATGGAATCCAGCGAGTCGACACAAGCGGCCTTTCACGACGGCCTCGTTTCCGTGGTGACTCCGGCGTGGAACGAAGCCCCCACCATGCCCGAGTTGCTCCGGCGCATCCGCGCAGCACTCGATCCGGTGGCGGCCAAGGTCGAGATCATCGTCGTGGTTCCCTCCCCCGACGATCCGACGGCGACGGCCGCTCGCGAGAACGGTGCGCGCGTCCTCTACCAGAAACGCCCGGGCTACGGCGGCGCCTTGAAGGAGGGGCTCCTCGCCGCGAAGGGCGACTACGTCGTCACGATGGATGCCGACCTCTCGCATCCACCGGAGTCGATCCCCGAGATCTTCGCGCGTCGAAGCGAAGCCGAGATCATCATCGGTTCACGCTGGGTGGAAGGCGGCAGCGCTGACATGAGCGCGTGGCGCTTCGCGCTGAGCCAGATCCTCAACACGATCTATCGCCGGGTGCTCGCCGTTCCCGTGCTCGACATGTCGAGTGGCTTCCGGGTGTATCACCGCCGCATCCTCGAACAACTCGACCTCGAATCCGAGAAGTACGACATCCTCGAAGAGATCCTGGTGAAGTGTTACTCGCTCGGCTGGCGGGTCGTCGAGGCGCCCTTCGACTATCAGCCGCGCGTCGCAGGGCAGTCGCATGCGAGCGCCATCGGCTTCGCGCCGCACTTCCTGCTCACCCTCGTGCGGCTCTGGTCGATGCGCAACACCTTCGACTCGGCTGACTACGACTCACGTGCCTACGACAGCCTGGTTCCACCGCAGCGCTACTGGCAGCGCAGGCGCTACGCGTTGCTGAAGGAGATGTCGGGGGACGCCCGGCGCAAGCTCGATATCGGCTGTGGCTCGGGCCGCTTCATCCAATCGGAGCCCGAGGCCGTGGGTCTCGATCTCTCGCTGCCGAAGCTCCGCTTCCTGCGACGAAGCAACAAGAAGCTGATCCGTGCGACCTGCAACTCACTCCCCTTCGCCGACGCGAGTTTCGATGTGGTCGTGAACTCCCAGCTGATCGAACACGTGCCCTACGACGCGGAGATCTTCCGAGAGATGAATCGCGTGCTCGTGCTGGGCGGCACTCTCGTCGTCGGCACTCCCGACTACGGACGCCTCGCCTGGCGCATCACCGAGGCGGTCTACAAGTTCGTGCTGCCCTACGGCTACGGCGACGATCACATCACCCACTACACGCGCTTCCGTCTGCTCGAGGAGCTGGCGCGGGCCGGTTTCGCGACGCTCGGCTATCGCTACGTCGGCGGAGGCGAGCTGATCGTGAAGTGCGTGAAGCGCGAAGAGGTCTGAGCTTCAGCCCTCGGCACCCCGGTCGTAGGCGACGAAGATCGGCGACGACCAGGCACGCTGCTCGGTCTCGGCGAGGCAGTCGTCGGTAGCCGGAGTATCTCCTGTGCAGGCATCGACCTCGAGGCAACGCCCGGCGTCGTCGTAGCTGCAGCGAAGCAGGTCGGCGTTGATCGCCATCGACGGGGCCTCGATCGCGCGCACGTAGTAGACGGTGTCGCGTGACCCCTCGATGAAGTCGGGGTCGGTGAATGTCACCGAACAACCGGCGGGGTCGGGCTCGCACTCGAAGACCCGCCAGGCGTCCTCGATCAGCGGATCGATCGGCTCGTCGCGTTCGATCTGCGGACGGATGCGAACGACCTCGATGCGGGTGATCAACCTGCGCGCGTCGTCGGGGTTGTAGCACTCGCCGCGACACAGGAACTCGAGTCGCTCGTCACCCAGCGCATCGTGCGAGGCATCGGAGCAACCGGGCTTCTGCTCGAACGAACCCGCGGCGCGCACCTGGAAGATGGGCGGCTGATCGAGGGTCGCGCCGCTCCCCATCGCGACGCGCCCACCGCGCGTTCCGTGTGCGTTCAAGAGGTCGAACCAGAGCAGGATGCGCGGCCCGGAAGTGCCGTAGACCTCGCGCCGCTGCATGGCGTCCCAGATCTGATCGCGACTGCGGCCCTCCGAGTGCACGGCCATCAAGCCGCCGGTGAGGAAGAAGGACGATCCGCGTTCGGCTTCGCGCAGGTTGAAGAAGGCGCCGCCACTGGCCGGGTCGTAGGGGTACGAACGGGGATCCGGCGAGACCTCGGGGGCCGGCATCACATCGCCGAGCACGCGATCGCCCGCCTGGGTGAGGCGCGCTTCCGTATTGAAGACGCGGCCGTATTCCTTGTACCCCGTACCCGGGCGCGCAGTGTGGTTGTCGCTCGCCGCGATGAAGCCGAAGTCGAAGCGTTTGGGTGGCCCCGGCTCGTCGAAGTTGCGAATCGCCATGATGTACTGCGCCGAACTCTTCGGGCGATAGTTGAACGAGGGCTGGAAGCAATCGCGGCATTGGCCGGAGTCGAGCCAATCGTCGGCGCTGGCTCCGGGCACGGTGATGTGACCCATGATGTCGGCGTCGACGTAGTTCTGCCGGGCTTCGGCGGCGCGCGACTCGCACTCGCTGTCGCTTTCGCCGGCGAGCTTGCAGCGTTCGTAGATCAACTCGCCCGCGCGCCAGCACGAAGGCAGGAAGTCGTTGCGCGCAGGCGGGCAGCTCTTCGAGCCGTCGGCGGCGATCGATACTTCCTTCCAGCGGCGGTACTCCTCGCTGTTTCCGTGGCCCGAGTAGATCTCGATCAGGCGCTGGCGGTTGGGGTCGTGCATGTCCCCCGCGAGCTGCTTGTCCCAGGCCGAGCCCTGGGGCGTGTAGAAACCCCAGGTGGTGCCGTGCGGGATGACCATCGAGTCGAAGCCCCAATCGTCGAGCTTGTCGAACAGGCCGCGCGGGGTCAGGGTCGATTCGCGGCAATCCGCCGGAAGGTCGCGCACCGGTACGTCGTCCGGGCACTCATCCACGTTCATGATGCCGTCGAAGTACTGGATGAAATCGAAGGTGTCCTGGTTGGGCTTGAAGAGCGCAAAGAGCCCCATGCCGAGGCGGCCGGGACCGAAGGAGTCGGTCTGGCGATCGATGGCTTCGGCGGGGGCCCGCGCGGAGATCGGGCGCGTGGGAATCTCGGCGTCTTCGAGGCCGCGGATGATCACGTTCTTGTGGCCGTAGTGGTTGTCGGGGTTGGTGCCCATCTGGGTCCACTCCCAACCGAGGAACGCGGTGACATCGGGGTTGGTGGGATCGCCCGCGATCTCGTTGCACTGGCGAATCGCTTCGACGGTTTCGCCCCAGGCGCGTTCGTCGAGGCCGACGGCGTGATCGTTGATCGACCAGAAGTCGAGGGCCGAGCAGTGGCGCGCGAAGTCGCAGGCGTCGGAGACGGGATGCGCGCCCTCACCGCCCGTCGTCGGGAGCGCCATCATGAAGGCGTCGAGACTGAAGGTGCTGTGCACGTGGAGATCGCCGAAGAGGATCTGCTTCGGCCGTGCGACGCCGATGTCTTCGGCCGCGCTCTTCTGATCAGCCGTGCGAGCCGCGATCGTCGCCATCGAAAGCGCGACTTCGGTGGGCTCGCCGGCGCCCCAGTGATTGCCGAGACCCCCTCGGCCGAGCCAGTTGAGGACCAGGAGCGCGATCAGGACGACGATCGCGAGGGCGACGATGACTTTCTTCATGGCGGGGGGCTCCGAGTATGGACGGGGAAGGCGCAAGTTAGCCGAATCGATGCCGCGCTTGGATGCAGCGTCGCGGTGCATCGTGAAAGCGAGTCGCTGATGGTGTGTCGTTTTCTCGCCCCACTTTCGTCACATGGGCCCCGCCTCATCGATGCGGCCGATCCTGGCCAGATCGCGACGTCCAGAGCTGGGAGATCGGATGATCCACTGCACTACCCCGCTTGGTCCCGGGGTATCTTCGTTGGAAACAAGGTACGATATATCGTACTATAGAACCGATCTCGATTCGCGAATTCCAGGCGGACGATGGAAGCACGCCGTTTGCGGATTGGTTCGACGCGCTGCCAGCGGTCGCGGCTGATCGCGTTGCCGTGGCCCTGCGGCGAATTCGAATCGGAAACCTGGGTGACGTTCGATCCGTTGGAGGCGGAGTGCTCGAGCACCGGATCCGCAGCGGACCCGGATGTCGCATCTACTTCGGCCGTGAGGGGAACCGAATCGTGATCCTGCTCGGTGGTGGAACGAAGAAGCGGCAGGCTCGAGACATCAAGAAGGCCCGCGTGCTATGGCGGGAGTACGAGCAGAACAGAAAGGCTTGACCATGGTGCTGACGCGAGATTTTCGGGAGACCATCATGGCGCGCGCGTCGCGCGATACCGCCTTTCGGCGGCGAATGCTGCGTACGGGGATCGAGTTGATATTGAGCGGTGACCCCGAAGACGCTGCGGTCGGGCGCGAGCATCTGCGCGACTACATCAACGCCACGATGGGCTTTCAGGAGTTGGGGCGACTCGTCGACAAAGGGCCGAAGAGCCTGATGCAGATGTTCGGTCCGAACGGGAACCCGTCCTCTGCCAACCTGGGTGCCGTCTTGAAGCAGCTTCAGGCCTTCGAGGGTGTCGAGATCTCGGTGCGATTCACCCGGGCACCGGAACGTCGTCGATAACCATCCGGTACTGGATTCGAATCCAGTTGGAGCAGGGCGCGCGTCTCACACCATTGCTTCTTCGCTCTTCCTCGTCGCCAGATAGATGAGCGGCGAGATGCAGCCGGTGAGGAGGGTGCCGACCACCCAGGGCCACGGGTTGCGGCCGAGCTTCTTCGCGTCGTCGACGAGCCAGACGAGCACGAGAAGGAGCGAGATGACGAGGTCGGTGAAGACCTGCCAACCCGCCGGGCTGTGACGGTTGTAGTCGAGGATGCCCATGTACCCGACTTCCATCACGGCGTAGGCGGTGAGGAGGAGGAACGGGATCAGCAGGACGATCGCCAGGGTGCGGACATGACTCATCGGAGGACTCCTTTGTTTTGTAGCGACTGCTACATAACACAGATCCTGTAGCGAGTGCTACAAAAAGATGGATCCCGCTGGAAATCCAGGGATTTGGCGGGGCGGTCCCGCCTGCGGGCGGCCACCCCCCGCCGGAGGCGGTGCCGGAGAGAAGATGCCGAGCCGAACCGACGAGAAGCGCGCAGAGAAGCGGGCCGAGATCGTGTCCACCCTCGCGGGTCACGTCCTCGAGGCCGGGCTCGGCGATATCGGTCTGCGCAAACTCGCGCGCGTCGCGGGCACGAGCGACCGCATGCTCCTCTACTACTTCGCGAACAAGGAAGAGCTCGTCGCCGAGGTCCTTCGCGAAATCGCGATCGGGCTCGAGCAGAGCCTCGACCCCTTCGTCGGAAGCGATCCGCTTCCACCCGCGCAGGTGCTCGAGATCATGTGGAGCACGCTGAAGGGCAGTGCGTTCGAAAGCCATCTGCGGCTGTGGCTCGACCTGTCGAGTCGCGCCGCCCGGAGCGACGCGCTCCTGGCCGACATCGTGGCCGACGTGCGCGACGGATGGATCGCCTGGATCTCATCCCTCATCGACGCACCGCCTTCCCGCAAGGAAACCATCGCCGCCCTCATGATGGCGGCGGTCGATGGGCAGCTCGTCCTGTATCCCACCGAACTGGCCCGCGGCGACGCGGCGATTCGCGAACTCGTCTCGCTGTTGTCTCGCGATTGACGCGGGCGCTAGGCGCTTCGCCGTCGCACGAACAGTGAGAGCAACCCGGCCGCCACAGCGTACTGAAGCACGACGCTCGGCTCGGGAACCGTGGCGGTGATCGTGTTGATGTCGGCGGAGTAGTAGGAGAGATCCGCCACGAGCGTCACATTGCCGCGCAGCGCCGAGGTGTTTCCGATCTGGTCGCCGTAGCCGGCGACCGCCCAGATGATGCCGGCGAGTTCCCAGTCGGGACCATCCTTCGCGAAGAGAGCGCCGCCCGAATCGCCGTTGGCCGCCTGGCATTCATGGAACGTGTGATCGGACGACGTCGTGTAGTCGAAGGTGGTGTAGAAGCTCTCCGTGTCGAGGGTGCTGAAGGACCAGAAGTCGGTCACTTCGTTGGTGCCCCAGCGCACCGGTCCGGCACTTCCCCAGTACCAGCCCGGGATCGCGGGAATGGGCCCGGGCTGCGGCAACCAGACCCCCGGATCGTCGGAGTCGGTCGCCGCACCGCGATTGCGTCCCCCACCCGCCATGATGACCTCCCCGGTCGGAAGCGCCGGATTGGTGCGCACCGGTAGGTCCGGGATCGGCGGAAGCGGCGTGATCGAGAAGAGCAGGAGATCGGCGAGGGTGCCCATTCCGTCGTCGAGTTGGATGCCACTACCCGGTATGTGGCTGTAGGTGATGCCATCGAGGATCACATCGCCGATGCCGACGTGGTTCGCAGTGAGCACCCAGCCGTTGCGCAGGTACACGACCGAGAGCCCGCTCTTCCTTCCCACGTTGATGAACCCGGGATCATCGGGCGGCGGAGTCACGTTGCCGGTGCCGTCTCCGCTATCGATGATGACGGCGACCGCGGGGAGGGCGATGAAGGCACTCGCAGCGATCGCGAAGGCGAGTGCTCGCACGACTCCCACCATCGAACCGATTCTGGATTCGCGCCGCATCGTCGAGCACCTGCCACAGGGAAGAGGTCGGATCCGCGCGCGCAGTGTATCGCGGCCCTACGGAGATCTGCGATGGATCGCGGGGCGGGATGCCGGCGTCGGACGCAATTTGCCTCGTAAGCCGTACAGAGCGCCGCGGGAATCGAGAGAACGCGCAGTCACATCTCGAACACGCAGGTTCGCTCGCTACGTCCCCATCACTGCGCCCGTAATCGTCCCGATCGCCACGACCACCATCAGCGCGGCACCCCAGGCGAGCACTTCCGGAACATCTTCACCGCGCAGGCGCCGGAAGATCTTGAGCGCGATCGCGAAGGCCGTGAAGATGACCGTACTGAGCACGAAGCGCGCGAAGAACGACAACTCACCCGGGTTTTCGAATTGCACGCCGGCGGTCAGCGCGAGCAACAACGCACCCGCGATGAGGAAGCGTCGCGCGACGATCCACGCCCCCGTCTCGCCCTGGTTGCTCGGCCCGAACCATCCACCGGGCTTTCGGATCTTCGTTGTGAGGATGCGTTCGCCGGTTTCGCGCGCGGCGTTCTGCTTCTCCGGATCGGTTCCCGGGCGGAAGGGGCCGAGTTCGCGATCCATCAGTTCGCGCACCGCGTGTTTCTGGAACTCGAGGTTCCGGCCCATCACCATGTCGGTCATGCCCAGGTAGCCGGTGGGGAGGATCGGAGCCTCGTCGAAGACCCGCAGCTGCTGGTAGGGGCGCGCGGGTTCGGCGTGGTGGTCGGCGTGTCGCGAGAGACCGGTGAGGCCGTAATAGGTGAACCAGGCGTGGGTGTCCCACGAATCTTCGGGTTGCACGCGTCGCCGCGTTCGCTCGAGGCCCCAGTGCTCGAAGTAGTTCACCGACTCGAGGAGCCGCGACGCCATGAAGGCCTGCAGCACGAAGGCGAAGAACGACGCGAACCCGAAGGCCGCGAAGATCGCGAGCCCCGCGCCCCAACCGAGAACGAGCCCGTGCACCACGCGGTTGCGCAGCTGCCGCGGATCGAGGAGACCCATCTCCTCGTCGCCCAGCCGCTTGCACTCGAGCCGCCAGGCGCTCTTGAACTGCGCCGGCACCGTGCGGCGATAGAAGTCTTCGTAGTTCTCGCCGAAGCGCGCCGTGGCGGGGTCTTCCGGCGTTCCGACCTTCACGTGATGACCGCGCAGATGCTCGGTGTAGAAGTGCTCCTGCAACACCGAAGCGAGCAACACGCGGCCGAGTGTCTGCTCGGCCTTGTTGCGGCGGTGGATCAGCTCGTGGGCGGTGATGATCGAAAAGCCCGAGCTGCTTCCCACGACGGTCGCGACCATCACCATGTCGAGGGAGAAGAAACCCTGGTGACTGAAGAGCACGGCGAGTTCGTAGACGATCCACAGCTGCAGCGCGGCGAGCAGATAGACGAGCAGGTCGAAGGGCCAGGCGGGCGTCGTCTCCACTGGCTGACGCCTCTCGATCGTGGCCTTCGTGTCGAACAGGAAGGCGAAGAGCGGGGGCAGCATGAAGAGCGGCGCCACGTACCACACGTGCGGGCCGGTCAGCAGGAAGACGAGGGAACTCACGGGGATCAGCAGTGAACTCAGGTGGCGCACGAAGATCCACGAGATCGCGGGCCAGGTGAGTCGCGACGGCGGCAGGGCGGCCTGGGTCGGTGCATCGGCTGCCATGGAGATGTCCTCATCGTCCGCGGCCGGGGGGGGCGCTTCGGCTCGGCTCGCGTCTTGCCCTCAAGATAGTTCTGCTTCGGCCTTCCGCGCGAACGGATGAACCGGTGAATTCGCGAGCCGACTTGGCGTCAGTCTTCCCTGCGATCCATCAGCTTCACGAGGCTGTGGAGCAGCTTGAGTTCACCCACGTTCGGACGCGCGCGCCCGAAGAGGCGCCGCAGCTTCGCATGTGAGACATCGTGCATCTGTTCGGAGATGAAGTCGCGCGACGCGAGAGTGTCTTCGAGGTGCTTGTAGAAGTACTCGAGGTCACTTTGGCTCGGATACTCGACCGTCGGTGCCTCACCCTGGGGCGCTTCGCCCGAGGCGAGGAAGACCTCGTAGCCGAGAAGCTGGACTGCAGAGCCAAGGTTGAGGGAGGCGTAATCGGGGTTCGCCGAGATGGTGACCTGGTGCGTGCAGGCATCCATGTCTTCGTTGCGAAGCCCTGTGCGCTCGGGGCCGAAGAGGATGGCGGCCTGGGAGGACGGGCCGGCTTCGCGCACGATCGTCTCGCCGCATTCGCGGGCGCTCAAACCCGGGAGGGGATGCGCGCGATTGCGCGAGGTCGTGCCGACCACGAAGGTGCAATCGCCGACCGCTTCGGAAGTCGTCTCGACCACGCGGGCGTGCTCGAGTACGTCGAGTGCGCCCGACGCCCGTGCGTTGGCTTCTTCGCTCGGGAATTCGCGCGGGTTCACGAGCACCAGGTTCTCGAGGGCCATCGTCTTCATCGCGCGCGCGACGGCCCCGATGTTGCCGGGGTGTTGCGGTTCGACGAGCACGATGCGGATGTCGCGAAGACTCACGGGCGGGTCTCGGGGGAGGTTCGAAGAGGCGGACGCGGAGGGTCGCACCGCAGTCTAGGCAAGTGTGGAATCATCCGCGCGATGACGTCCCCGGGCGCAGATCAGAGCGACGGTCGTGAACAACGCGAGGGCATCCCGGCTGGATGGGCGATCGCGGTCTTCGTGGCCATCGCCCTGCTCTACCTCGCGATGCTCACACGCGGGAGTTTCGAGTTTCTCGGCCCCGAGTTGCTGAGCGGCACATTCGATTCCCTCGCGCATAGCCTCCTGCGCGGCGATACGCAGGTGGATCGCGAAGCGATTCGTTGGGAGGCGTTCGTCGTCGATGGCCGCGCCTACACGTACTTCGGCCCCTGGCCGGCACTCATACGCATTCCCACCACGTTGCTCGCTCCCGATCTCGCGGGAAGCTGGGCGCGCCTCTCTTGTTTGTCGGCCGGCCTGATTGCGCTCGGCGCTTTCACGTGGCTCGTGAAGTCGATGCTCGAGAAGAACAGTCACCTCGATGCCGAGCATCGGGGCTTTCTGCTGGTGACTTCGATCGTGGGCTTCGGTGTGGCCTCGCCGCTGCTCTTCTTGATGAACGTCGCGTCGATCTACCACGAGTCGATCGTGTGGGCATTGGCGGGATCCCTCACCTTCTGCGCGATCGCCGTGCCGCGTTTCGATGAACCGGAGTTGCTGGTCTCGAAGCTCGGGCTTCTCTCCTTCGTCGCGGGGGCGACGCTGCTCGCGCGCGTCACGTACGCGGGTCCGCTCTACCTCGTCCTTCTATTCATTTCGTTCCGCGCCCTGCGCAGCGGGGCAACGCCTGGTGCGCTCTTCATGCGCCTGCTTCCCGCCGGCGCACTGCTGCTCTTTCAGCTCTGGTACAACTTCGATCGCTTTGGTTCGCCCCTCACCTTCGTCGACTACAGCCTGATGGGCTTCATGCGTGCCGACCCCACGACCCTCGAGATCCTCGGACAAACGGGGAATTTCAGTGGATCGCGCGTCTTCGTCGCGCTCGCGAACTACTTCGTTCCCAGCGCGGAGCAGTTCGCGGGGAACTTTCCCTGGTTCCGCCTAGCGCCGCCGAGCTACCCCGACGCCGATCTGTACCCGCGCATCTTCACCTCGTGGGTGATGCCGCTCAGCTTGATCTGCAGCTGGGTGGTGGTGGCCGGTGTGATGGGCTGGCTGCAGATCGCGCGCGACCGTACGCATCGCTTCCGCCTCGCCTGCCTCGCGGCCTTCGCCCTGCAGGCTCTGCTCGTCTGCGCCTACTACATCATGGAGCTGCGCTACGAGATCGATCTGATGCCGCTGTTCGTGATCGGCTATGCGGCCTTCGTTGCCAGGATCGGCGCGCCGGGGGTGCTGACCTCGCGCGTGCAGGACGTGCTCACCGTGTTGCTCTTCACCGTGGCCCTCTCGGCGATCGTCGCGACCTCGACGACCCTCTCCGCCATCGCGGTCGGCGGCCCCGCACATCCGAAGGCGTACAAGCAGAGCTGGGACGCGCGCTTCGACGCGATCAACCGCGTCTTCCCGGGCGGGCGTTAGAGCTCATCTCACAAGACCCTCGGTCGCGAGCTACCCGCCTCCTGCCCGATCTCTGCGTTGCGAAACAGCAGAGGTAGCTATGGCTACGCCCACTGTTCCGCGCCTTGATGTCGAACCGAATTCGGGCATCTGGCTCGGTCGGGGCTTGCGAGATGAGCTCTAATCCTTCCGCTCCATCTTGTCCCACACCATGTCGGGCTCGATGTCCGTGCCGAGCAGGGTCAGGGGATGTTCGCGGTTCACGTGGCCCATGACGTTACGATACATCGAGTAGCCGATCAGTTCCTGGAGCTTGCGGGGATAGCTCGCCACGATCTCGCGCGGGGTGCCGAGCATCAGGTTCTGTTGCTGTCGGCACCAACCCGCCACGTACTGGATCGACAGGCCGTAGCGCTGGACGTCCTCGGTGGTGTTCGCTCCGCCGCCGTGCCACAGCGATGCGTGCATGATGAGGACGCTGCCGGCCTTCATCTCGGCGGAGATCGTCTCGCGCTCTTCTTCCTCCACCGTCGGAACGATGGCTTCGCGGTTATGGGAGGCGGGGATGAGCCGCGTCGCGCCGTTCTCTGCCGTGAAGTCGCTGAGCGCCCAGAGGGTCGTGACCATCGTGGCCGGGTGCGGGCGGGGGAGTGAGATCATGCCGTCGTCGGCGTGGAGCAGTTGCACGGTTTCGCCGGGGCCGATGTGCATCGACGTGGTGCCCGAGAGCAGGAAACCATCGCCGAGGATCGCCTCGACGCTCGTGAGCACCCTGGGCTCGATCACGAGTTCGCGAAAGCGCGGCCCGCGCGCGATCAGGTTGAAGATGCGGCGGGTATGGAAGCCCTCGAAGTCGTTCTGTCCGAAGGGGATGCCGTACTCGCGCTCGACGCGGTCGATTTCTTCGACCAACGCGGTACACGTCGCCGCGTCGATCACGTCTTCGACGACCGCGTAGCCCTGGGCTTCGACGGTGGTGGCCACCCGCCCGGCGAGTTCCGGATCCGCCGCCGAGATCGGCGTGGGGTGTACTTCGGGAGCGACAGCCATGGCGTCAACCTAGCATGCGCGCCGCGCGCATCTCAGAGTTCAGAGAGCTTGACCACGCGGCACTTCGGCTCGGGGTGCGAATCGGCGCGCACCCAGCGCACGCACATCGTGCCGTGCTCGTGCCCGGCCGTGTCCATCCAGTTCGCGACACCGGGGTCTTCGTGGGCGACGACGAGGCGGAAGGAGCCATCGGCTTCGAGTTCGGCCGCCCCACTGTTGATGTGCACCTGGCGATGGGCGTAGTCGAGGCTCTCGGCCCAGACATTGCCGAGCTGGAAGTTCCAGTAGTGGCAGTTGGGCGGTATGCATTCGATCACGAGCGCTTCGTCGGGGGCGAGTTCCCAGAGCCCGAGCCAGATGCGGATGTTCGGATCCCCGCCCACCACGCGGTGCTGCTCTTCGTCGGGCAGGTGGAAGGCGTTCACCGGGGCGTGGTTGCGGAAGTCCACCACCCAGTTCGCGAACCACTGCGCGCAACCGATCGCGTACATCGCCGAACCGTTGAGGGCACCCTGCACCCGCGCGGGGTCGAGGGGTGGCGGGGGCGGACCGTCGAAGTCGAGGCATTCGATCTCCACCTCGACGGGCTTTTCGTTCTCTTTGTGGAGGAAAGTCTGGCGCAGCAGGATCTGCTTCGTGTCGTCGGTCATGCGAAGCCAGTTGCCCGGCTCTTCGGTCTTGCTCGCGATGATCTCGAAGTTGCCGTCGGCATCCATCTCGATCTCGGCGTCGTTCAGGTGCCCGGCCCCGCCGGTGATCTTGTCGCGCGCGGCGAAGTTCTGGTTCTGCGCGGCGAAGCTCATGTAGTGGATCGTCCCGCGGTTGCCCCGGATGCGATAGCGGTAGTTCGGGTTGATGCCTGCCGAGCGGTAGTAGTTGTCGGGATTGTCGAGCCCCATCTTCACGTTCTCCGCCATGGTGCGGAAATGGGGGTACTCGGGGCCGACGTTCTCACCGAAGGAACTGAGGCCGGCCGTGAGCAGCCGCCCGAGGTAGCGATGCCCCTCGGCGCGGTCGAAGCGCGTGGTGCCGAGGTCTTCGCGCAGGATCACCTCGCCACCCTTCTTGAGCAGGTCGCAGAATTCGTTCCACGCTTCGGCATTCATGATCTTGTCGTCGTCGCCGGCCATTGACGTATCTCCCTGGAGGTGTCGGAGTAGGTGAAGACGCTCAGCCCATGTCGATGCCGAAGCGCTCGATGTAGGGGGCGAAGCGCCGGGTCACGTCGTCGACCGTGAGGCCCCAGTCGTCGAGTTTGTACTCGTGCTTGCCGTGGCGCCCCTTCGGGTTGGCGTCGATGTGGGCCTGGATGGCATCGCGGGCCGCGTCGGTGACGGGCATCTCGAAGTGGTCGTAGATCTTTCGCGCGGTTCCCATGTTGTCGGCCACGAAGTCGTCGTGATTCACGTCGATGAAGCGCGCCGGGTCGCAGCGATCGCGCACCTCGAGCCCGCGTTCGAGGGAGGTGGCGTAGAAGTCCATCACGATCGGGCCCAGCGTCGCCTTGTCGATCTCGACCTGCCCTTCCATCAGCAGGTGGGTCATCGAGCAGATCGAGGCGGTGCAGGCCAGCGGGTTGCGGTGACTCCACACGATGCTGACGTCGGGGAAGGTGTCGATCAGCGAGTCGATCGCCCACATGTGCGCCGGCGCCTTCAAGAGCCAACGCTCGCCCGGACGCTGCCAGTCGAGCATCTGGAGCAGCACCTTGTAGTAGGCGTACATCTCGTGGAGATCCTGCTCGAAGTACCACGAGTGGTAGGGCTCGAGCATGGGCTCGGTGCCGAAGTGCACGCCGTTCATCGTGAAGGCGTGGAGCAGCACGCACTCCTCGGGGGTGTCGGCGCTCGCGAAGTGCACCTTGGTGAACTCGGGGTTCGTCTCGCGCGCCTGCTCGTAGTACTGCTTGATCGCGGTATAGCGGGGATCGACTTCACCGGGCTCGAGACCCTCGGCGGGGTCGGGGAACTGCGTCTCCCACAGGAGCAGGGGTCGGGCGGCCGGGTCGGCACCGAGTAGGTTGAACAAGGCCGAGGTTCCCGAGCGGGGAAGCCCGGTCAGCACCATGGGCTTGCGGATCTCGCGCTCCCGGATCTCGGGGTGCTTGCGCAGGGCTTCAGTGATGCGAAGCCGCGTCGAGAGCAGCTGCACGACCCGGCGGAACGACTTCTTCTGCCCTTTTTCGGTCGTGAAGTTCTTCTTGTAGGTCTCGAGGAGTATGTCGAGGGCTTCCGTGAAATTTTCTGGACCGAAGTCGGAGAGCCCGGTCGCCTTGCGGGCTTCTTCGAGGACGACTTCGCGATCGAACTGGATGTCGGAATCGGGGGGGCTCATGGCAAAACTCCGGATCGCTCGGGGATGACTCGATGCCCCATGACCCGTGGACCGGGCAGTCGGGCATCGCAGATTCGAAGACCAACGAAGTTACGTCGTGTGTATGCCCCCCCGCAATCGACGGCCCGTCAATGCGAGCGTGTTGATTGCGCATCGTGGTGCGCGGACATAATCTCGCGAGCGACAACCAACAACGGATCGCAATGCGATTTCTGGAGGGGCAATGAAGTCAGTCAAGTCATTCATTCTGGTCACGATCCTCGCGCTCGCGCCAGCGGGCTTCGCGGTGGCGGACAACGACATCGGCTGCGGTGTCGGCACGCAGGTCATGGAAGGTCAGTCGGGTCTTCCCGCGAAGTTGATCGGTTCGTGCATCAACGGGCTCACGTTCCAGTCGATCTCGATCACCTTCGGCCTCGTCAACTGCGACGGCCAGGGCAAGGTGACGGCCGACAACGGCGACATCCGCGTGCGCCACTTCGCGAGCCAGAACTTCGATCGCCTCTCCGTCGAAATGGCGCAGGGCGGTGGTGAGCACCTCGACGTGCTCGCGGGCCTGCTGGCCGTCGAAGACCGCGCGGCCTTCGCGTCGATGACGCAGACCCACTTCGAGACGCTCTTCCCCAGCGACCAGACGACGGTCGGTGAGATGCTGAGCGCGCTCGATCAGTTGATGGCGGCTTCCTAGGACGCGGCCAGGCCCGTGGCGATGCCGCCGCGGTGCACTGAGAAATCGGGGCGGTGTGTGGGACTCTCGAGTCCGACACGCCGCCCCGTGTTCGTCTGGAAGATCGTTTCGGAGGCGGGTCTTGATCGATCGTTGGAAGGCGATCATCGCTGTCGCGGTGCTGTCGAGTTCGTTCCTCGACACGAGTGCCAGCGCGCGGGAACCGATCGCTTCGACCCCCGCCACGCCGTGGATCGAGCGCGCCCTCGAGGCCGAGCTCGATCGCGATCCCGTCTGGCAGCGACTCCTCCAGATCGATCCGGGCATACTCGCCCTGCGACGATCGAGCAGCGCGACGAGCGAGAGTTTCTTTCTCGCGGGTCAGAAGGGCTGGAGCGCGCGACGCGAACTCGTCGCCACCCTCGACGCCTTCTTCGATGACGCTGCGACGCTCGCCGACGGCGAGCATCCCCAATGCGCCTTCGTGGCCCGGCGCCACTGGCTGAAGGAGCGCCTCGCCATCCCCGACGACACGATGGAGATGCGTTCGTGCGAGCACTACGACAATTGGCGTCGCGGGCTCGCGGCGACAGGGCTCACGCTGATCTATCCCGAAGGCTTCATGAACAACCCGGCATCGATGTTCGGGCATACGTTGCTGCGTCTCGACATCGAAGCCGAGGCGCGAGGGGACGAGATTCTCGGCTACGCGGTCGACTTCACGGGTGACCACGGCGGCGACTCGGGCCTGCCCTTCATCGCGAAGGGCATCGTCGGGGTCTACCCGGGACGCTTCGGCATCCATCCCTACTACGAACAGCTTCGGCGCTACGCGGAATGGGAGAACCGCGACATCTGGGAATACCCGCTCGTGCTGAGCGAAGCCGAGCTCGACTTCATGCTGATGCACCTGTGGGAGCTGCGGGGTGTCGTCCATCCCTACTACTTCTTCACCGAGAACTGCTCCTATCACCTCTACCGCCTGCTCGAATTGTTGAAGCCCGAGCTGCGGGATCGCGACGCGATGGCGAGCCTCGTGGTTCCGATCGATACGGTGCGCGGCGCGATGGAGGTCGAAGGCTTCGTGGGTGAGCCGCGCTATCGCGCTTCACCGGCGAAGCGCCTGGGTGTGCGGTTGGCTTCGATGAGCGCGGACGAGCGAAGGCTCAGCGCCGAAGTCGCAAACGGTGAACGCGCCCCTGCCGACGACGCGATCGCGAAGCTGCCGGCCGCGCAGCGTGCTCGCGTGCTCGACGTCGCGTACGAGCGTCTGCGTTATGCGTTCGTGACGGGCACCCGCGAACAGAAGGAGAGCCAGAGGCTCTCGCGACAGATCCTGATCGCCCGCAGCCGCATGAAGGACGCGCCGAAGGCCGAACATAGCGAAGTGGAGGTCCCCGACATCCGCCCCGACGAGGGACACGAAGCGAAGAGCGCATCGCTCTCGGGAGGCTACCGCGACGATCGCCCGTACGTGGACTTCCAGTTCCGCCCGGCCTTCCACGGCCTGATGGATCGCGAAGGCGGCTATCCGCGCCACATGCAGATCCGCTTCTTCGACGTGAATCTCCGCTACTTCCCCGAACAGGAGAAGGTTCGACTCGAAGAGGTGACGTTGATCGAAGCGCTTTCGCTATCGCCGCGTGGAGAGGTCTTCCGGCCGGTGGCATGGCACTTCAACGCGGGACTCGCGACGCGCCGGGTCGACGATGGCGGCAACCTCGAGGACGCGCCGGTGGCGCGCAGTGATATCGGGATCGGGTTGGCGGCCGAGCCCTTCAAGGGCTTCCACCTCTATGGCCTGGGGACTGCGACCGTCGATGCCGGTCCCGATCTCGAACACGACGTGAGCTTCGGGCCGGGTGCGCGCGCCGGTCTCTACTACACCTGGCCGGGGGATCGCGTGAAGTCGCACCTCTTCGGCGACTACCGCCCCTACCTGGTGGGCGATGTCTCCCACGTCGTGCGCGCCGGGACGCAGCAGCGCCTCGTGCTCTCACGCAACACGGCACTCATCGCCGAGGGGAGCTTCCACCGCAACGAAGGCGAAGATCACCTGTTGGGCGAACTCTCGTTCCAGGTGCACTTCTAGTCCGAGCGTCGCGGCGGGCGCAGCGCGGGCTCCATGTGCTCGAAGCCCGGCTCGCGCGGCGGATCGCGCAGGGGATCGAAGAGCGGTTCGAGGCCATTCGCCTTCACTTCGTAGAGCAGGCCGAGCAGCTTGCCGATGCGGCCCTTGGGGTAGCCGTTGCGCTGGAACCAGACGACATAGGGTTCGGGAAGGTCGATCAGGAGCCGGCCCTGGAAACGCCCGAAGGGCATCTCCATGCGCGCGATGTCGTAGAGCATCGAGACGTCGCCGAGTTGTTCGGCCAACGGTTCGAGCGCTCGCAATGCGGGGTCCTGGCGATCCGTCACGGCGAAGACGAGCTTATCACCGCTGCGCTGGTTTCGGTTTTCGAGTCGACGTGCCCGCGTGTAAGCTTGGGCTCTGGGGGTGGCGATGGGAGCAGCCGGGCGGTCGATCGACCGATGCGTGCGCCTGTTGGGCTTGCCGTGGACGGCTGCCGTTCACGCGGCGCTCTTCTTCGCCCTGACAGCGCCGGCGCACGCGCAGTCGGCCTGGTCGCTCACCGATGCCCAGCGCCGCGCCTACCTCGAGTACTACGCGCCCATCGTCATGAAGCGCACGGACGAGAACAATCTCGTCGAGTTTGGCCTCGACTGGATCACCAACTACGACTTCGGCAACGACGCCGACTACTCGACCAACAAGTTGCATTGGGAAGACGTCTACGAGTACGTCCTCACCGCCCAGGATCCCGCGAGCTACTCGGGGCCGCACGACCTCGCGTCCTGGTACATCGGCCCCACCCTCTACACGGCCTTGATCGAGTACATGGAGGGCCCGGACAAGCAGTTGGTGCTCCTCTACCACGTCTATCACGCGAAGGAAGAGTGGGACATCCACGATTGGGAGCGCATCGAGATCCGCATAAGAAACGTCGACGGCACGCCCGGTGGTGGGCAGGAGGTGCCCGACTACGTCGTCATCACCGAGCACAGCAAGCACAAGTACCGCCCCTTCGGGCACGGCGACCTGAACTTCCACACCACGCCGAACGGCATGCACGTGATGATCTGGCAGGCCGAGTGGTCCTTCGACATCACCTACTCGATGCAGGAGCTGCGCTTCATCGAGGAATCGTTCGCTGAAGTGGCGAGCGACATCGCGTCGGGCGGAGATGCCGATGTCGATATCAACGGCACCAGCAACAAGAAGAACGTCAACTACATCTACGTACCGGAGACCGACCCCGATGCGGTTGCGTACTGGAGTGCAGAAACCCTCACCTATCCCATGGCCTGGGATCTTGCCGCGCGCGTAAAGGACAACGTGGACTGGGACGAGGTGCCGCGCATTCGTTACGAACTCCAGGACATCGCGGACATCCTGCCGTCGCATTGGAATGGCCAGCGCTGCGACGAGAACGGGAACAACTGCACCCCGCCTCCGAGTTGCTCGGGGTCCTTCGGCGAGAACATCCACTGGCAATGCGACAAGGTGATTCGCATTCGACTCGAGCGGGCCATGCGGGATGAGAACGGCCGGATCGTCGTGCCCCGGGGCAAGCAGACCTTCTATCGCGACTCCCTCGACGACGATGATTCCGATGGCAAGGGTGAGTCCCAGGGCTATCCCAAGAAGCATTGGTTCTGGGGCGCGTACTACTTCGGAAGCGAGGGGAACTTCATGACCGAAGCCCGCGACGATGGCACGGCGGGTTCCGACGGCGTGTTGCGCCGCGAAGCCAATGGCTTCGCCGACAGCCACGGTGATCCCGGGGTACCCGAGTACATGTGGCAGCACGACTACTTCGCCCACGACGGGGAGCCGGCCGACCCGATCCCCAATCCTCCCTTCTACGAACCCGAAGTCGGGGGATGGCTCGCAGGGGATTGGTACAAGGAGGCCAACGGAGGCTTCGACGGGCGTTGGGTGCAGCTCTTCCCCGATCCCGAGGAACTGCCCGAACCCGGGGCCTTCGTTTCACTCGCGGTGGGATGGGGCATGCTTGCGGGCTGGCAGCGCTGCGGGAGAAGGGATCGGTGGAAGCGTCGAAAGGAAGCGGAGTGCGTCGGCCGCTCGAGATCGCACTTGCACTGATCATCGTGGCCGCGGCTCTTGCGCTGCGCGCCTCGGGTCTCACCGACGGCGGGCTGCACCTCGACGAGGGGTATTCCCTCATCCAATCCGAGCGCAGCGTATTCGACATCTTCGCCCTCAACCGCTTCGACGCGAACCCGCCCTTCTACATCCTCACCCTCCACTTCTGGCGAGCGCTCTTCGGCGATGGGGAGTGGGCGCTCAAGTCGCTGGCGATGTGTGCGGGGCTCGTCGGGGTGGGGGCGATCGGGCTGGCGGCGCGCGAGCGCTTTGGCGCGATCGCGGGCCTGGCGGCCGCCGGGTTCGTGGCCTTCAACGCCTTTCACCTGCAGCAGTCGCAGGAGATTCGGGGCTATGGCTTGTTGCTCGCCGCGGTGGCGCTGGCCGACCTCGCCTTCGTTCGTTGGTTCAAGACTGGTTCGCGGCGTGCGTTACTGGGTTTCGGTCTCGCGACCTTCTATGCCGTGAACGTGCATCACTTCGCCTGGGCGTTCGCGGGGATCCAGATCGGATCGGCTTTTCTGTGGCCAAGGGAAGAGGGGCAGCGCAAGGTGCTGGGTGTGGCGTTGGCGGCGATCGCGGTGGCGTCGCTGCCAATGCTCGTCTCCTTCGGGATCCATCTCGTGGTGCACCAGAGCCAGACCTGGATTCCGTTGCGCGGCTTCGACCATCTCGTCTCCGTCTACGCGGACGTCGCGGGACGTGGTGTGTTCGCAGGGCTCGCGGGGTTGCTGGCTCTGCTCGGATTGCTCGCCGGGGTGTTGCCACCGGTGCATCGCGAACGCTTCGCATTCTTCTGCGAGGCGAACCTCGAGACCGACCGCGTTCGCGCCCTGGGCATTCCCTTCGCGCAGCTTCTCCTGCCCCTCGTTCTCTTCGCGGGTTCGCATCTCCTCTTCCCCATGCTGCTTGCGCGCTACTGCGTGATCGCGATCCTCCCGATGGCGGTGCTCGTGGGCGCCGGGGTCGCTGCCCTGCGACCGCGAGCGCTCGCGGCCGTGGTGGGTGTTGCGCTCGTCGTTTTCTCCCGCGATCCGATCCTCGCCGAGTACGAGCACGAAAAGCGGCTGGCCGCGCGGCAGGTGTGGGGCGAGATCGTCGCGCGCGAATACCGCGAAGGCGACGTCGTCCTCTACACGGACAAGTACATCTTCGTCCCCGCGATCGCCCTGCATCCCCCCGAGTGGGAGGAGTACCTGATGCCGCCCCTCGAAGGCCGCAACGTCAGCGGCGTGCTCCAGCACTACACCTCGCGCACCGTGCGCCGCTCTCCGTTGAAGCCGGGTGACTACGCGCGAATCTTCATCGTGAAGCGCGAGGGCGAACCGATGGACCGCGTATTGCGCGATCCGATTCTCGCCGGCATCGCGTTGCGGCCTGTGCGCCGGTTCCCCGACAGTGAGGTCTACCTCTTCGCGCCGCGCTAGCGGGCGCGGGAGATCGCGATCGACCCGATATCGGTCATGCAAGACCTGCAGGCCTATCGTTCGCTGCAGGGTGTGGCCGTCGACTGTTGATCGAGGAGCACGCGCGAGGTGGTTCGGTATGAGCTTCGAGTTCGAAAGATGCGCTGCGACACCGCGACTCGCGCCGTTCCTGGATTCACTCTGGTGGGCGCGCGGTCGAATCGAGTACGCGCGAGAGCAGATCGCGCCCACCGGAGCCACGGTCGTCGTGATCAATCTCGGGGATGTCATCTACCACGAGACCTTTGGCGCCCGGGCGTCGGGCATCGAGGCGGAGACGGGTTGGATCACCGGGCCGCACGATCGTCCCTCACTGAATGAACCGCGGGGTGAGACGCACTGCTATGGGATCGTGACCCGGCCGGTCGGTTGCGAGAGCCTGTTGGGGATCGACCCACGAACGCTTCGGGGAAGCGTAGAACCTCTCGTACGCTGGTCCGCAGGTTTATCGCTGCGAGACCGACTCCGAGACGTGTCGACCGAACGTGGATTCGAGATTCTGCTCGAATCGCTGGAGTCGGACCTCGCTGATGCGCCACGCGGCTTCGAGCGGATTCAGCAGGCTGTCGTCTGGCTCGAAGATGATCCTCGGGTGGGTGTCTCGACCGTGGCCGATCGATTGGGGATCAGCCATGCGTATCTCGATCGCGAGTTTTCGCGGATCACCGGTCTCTCGCCGAGGCGACTGGCGGCCATCCTGCGCGTGCGCCGGCTGCTGGAGGAGATTGATGTAGCGGCTGAACAGGATTGGGTCGACCTGGCGGTGCGACACGGCTGGTACGACCAGTCCCACATGATTCGGGACTTCAAGCGCTACACCGGAGTGTCGCCCGAGGCCTATCTAGAGGCGCAGCGCGCACACCTGGCTCCGTCGGAGTTCGGCGACGCCAGCGGGTTCGTGCCGGAGGGTCATCGCTCGGATGTCAAATCCATCCAAGATGAACCGGTCGACTCGCGCGAGGCTGGGCCCCGGAGGTAGAGGATGACCGTTGCATTCGATGTCGATGTCCGAATCGAGAAACCGCCCGAAGCCGTGTGGGCGTTGCTCACCGATTGGCCCCGTGCACCGGAGTGGATGGCTGGGATCGACTCCCTCGAGGTGCGCGGACCTACCGAAGCGGGATCGAGCGTCGTATTCCGCGCCCGGGGCAAGGAGCGTACGAGCGAGCTCACGAGCGTCGAACCGGGAGCGGCGTTGACCCTGGTCTCCGAGCAGGGCCCCGTACGCGCGGCCTACACGTACTCGTGTGCGCCCGATGGAAGCGGAACGCGCCTACGGCTGGTCGCAGACTGCGAAATCAGCGGCCCCCTCAAACTGCTGGGTCCCCTTCTGCGGTTCGCAGTGCGCCGCACCGACTCCGGGCAACCGCAAAACCTGAAAGCACTACTCGAAGGCGGCTAGCGCCGCCGTCGCATGCGGCGGCGTTGGAACGAGCCCGGGCGGCTCTTGACTCCGGTGTCCTCTTCGCGTGCCGGCGGTTCGGGCAAGCCTTCCACGAGTTCGCTCGTCCTCGTCGGGGGGCCGCCGGCGAGCAGGCCGAGATCGCCGATCATGCACTTGACCGAGCCACCGCCCTTCTTGAGGAATTCGCTGACGTCGACGGTGATGGGGGTGACGTCGCGCTCGCGGATCTGGTCGAGCAGGGTGTCGGAGACGCCGCCGGGCATGATCAGGAAGCAATCGCCTTCTCGTTCGTAGCAGAAGGAGTTGGCGGCGTAGCGTTCGGCGTCGGGCTTCGAGAGTTCGATCAGGTGATCGCCGAAACGTTCTTCGAGCAGCTTCATGTCGCTCGGCTCGATCGCGGCGCGATAGACGAGGAGTTCGCGGCGGTTGGGCCCGAAGGCGCAGAGCGCTGTGTCGCCGTGATAGTGGGCCTCGAGCACGAGGCCGATCTTCAGGATCTCACGCGGCGCGACCTTTTCCGCCAGGATGTCGGCCACGCGCACGTCGGTGCGAAAGCCGTACACCCGCTTCCACGGCGGAATGCCGAAGGTGGGGACGAAGCGCTGCACCTCGAGGTGGCCGTAGGTGAAGAGGTGGACATCGCCGGCGGGAAAGAAGTCGGCCTCGCCTTCGAAGCGGTACTCCTCGTCGATTTCGCTCGTGAGGAAACCCATGCCCTCGAGCAGACGCTTGTAGTGCGCCTTCTCGCCGGCCCGCGTGGGCAGCAGGTTCGAGAGCGTGAACACCTTGGCGCCGATCGGGTCGGGATGATCGACGTCGCTCTGGCAACCCGCGTTGGCGGGATAGACGAGGCCGGGCTGCTTCTCATCCGGCGGTACGACGACCACGCGGATGTCGAGTTCTTCGAGGGTCGACTTCAGCTGGTGCCACTGCTCGATCGCCTTCTCGACATCGACCTTGCGCCGGGTACCCCAACGGGTGCGCGTGTGGGGATTCGCTCCGCCCTGCACGCTGAAGTAGCGGGGGTCGCCCATCAAGACGGTGCGCTGATAGTCGTGGGCTTCGTGTTCGTTGTCGACCTGCACGTCTCGCGTCTCTTCTCGCGTCCCTACTCGTCGCTTCCGTCCAACCCACGCGGGAAGCCCGGCGGAAGCGTACTGGGATCGAACGTGCCGGCGCCTTCGAGATGGGCCTGGGGAAAGGTCGTGTAGAGCGAAGCCGATATCCCGGCGGGTCGATCGTTCCCACTCTTGCCGAGCCCACCGAAGGGAAGCTTGCCGCTCGCCCCGGTGGTTCCCTTGTTCCAGTTGAGGATGCCGGTTCGCACGCGACCGACGCAACGTTCGTAGACGCTTCGATCTCGACTGAAGACTGCGGCCGCAAGCCCATAGTCGCTGTCGTTGATGGCCGCGATCGCCTCGTCGATGTCGCCAACGGGATAGAGCGCGGCTTCGGGGCCGAAGATCTCTTCGCGCTGGTAGGGGTGGTTCTGCGCGAGGCTCTCGAAACGCACGAGGCCCGGGCCGACGTACGGTGAGGGAAGCCCCGGGTCGACGCGCAAGATGCGTTCGCCACCGACAACCGCGGAGAGTGCTCGAAAGTGTGCGACACGCTCGGCGGCGGCGTCCGAGATCAGCGGTCCCATGAAGACATCGGCTTCGAGGGGATGGCCGATGCGAACGTTCGCGAGGGTGTCGATGAGACGCTCGCAGAACTCATCCATCAAGCGCGAAGCCACGAAGATGCGGCTCGCACAGGTGCAGCGCTGCCCCGTGCTCACGCAGATCGAGAGTGCACTCTCGGCGACGGCGAGCTCGAGATTGGCATCGTCGAAGACCGCGATCGCATTTCTGCCCCCCATCTCGAGGGCCAGGATCTTCTCGGGTGAGTCGAGCACGGCTTCTTCGAGGGCGCGCCCCACCGCATACGAACCGGTAAAGAGAATCCCGTCGACGTCGGCCGCGGCCAGCGCTCGCCCCGCCTCGACGCCGCCCTGCACCACTTCGAAGACACCCGTCGGCAGCCCGGCCTCCTCCCACAACCGCGCGAGGTAGGCGCCGGTGGCGGGGGTGAGTTCGCTCGGCTTGAACACGACGGTGTTTCCCGTCGCCAGCGCCGGCACGATGTGACCGTTGGGGAGATGGGCGGGAAAATTGAAGGGCCCGTACACGGCCAGCACGCCGCGCGGATGATGGGTCGCCCGTGCACCACCGCCGACCTCCTGCTCGGCGACGAGTTCCATGCCCGCACCCAGACTCACGTCGACCTTCGCCGCGATGAGCTTCGCTTCTCCCGTGGCGTCCCACAGCGCCTTGCCCGATTCCATCGCGATCAACCGCGCGAGCTCGTCGACGCGTCCCTTCGCGAGTTCGCCGAAGCGGCGGATGATCGTCGCGCGCTTCTCGAAGTCGGTGTTGCGCCAATCGCGAAACGCCGAACGCGCACGTGCGACCGCGGCCTCGACCGCTGCAGGGTCCGCGATCTCGAAGCGCCCGAGTTCGCGTTCCGGCTCCGCGGGCGAAGTGCTGATCAACATCTCGGTCATCGATCTGGTTTCCCGCGTCGCCTGCGCGCGACGCCGTGATTCAGGGAAGGGGTGTGACGCTCACACGATCGCCCGCCGCCACGCCGAGGGCCTCGCGACAATCCTTGGTCACGAGCGGTGCCCCCGACTCCTCGATCGGCACCACGGTCGCGCGAAAGCCGCGCGTGGTTTCGCTCGACAGGAGCGCCAGGGGCTCCTTCATCTCGCCGTCGTCGTCGGGACAGCTTCCCGGCAGGACGAACTCGCGGCGTTCACGCACCGAGGTGATCGCGTCGCGCGCCGCACCGAGGTAGGGCCCACCGTCGAAGGGGTCGACCTGGTTCAGCGGGTGGAAGCCCACCTTCTCGAGGATGCGAACGGCCGCCTTCGCGGTTTCGTTCGGTTGCCCGATCGTCTCCTGCACTTCCTGGGGGAAGAGCGTCGCGTAGACGGGATCGCGCGGAAAGAGATCGGCGATGAACTGCTTGTTGCGCGCGGAGAGGTGATCGGCCTCGCGGTAGTCGAGACCGGTGAACCGACGCCCGAAGGCATCCCACAGCACGTTGCCCCCCGAAGCCTTGAACGGCGAGAGCATCTCGGCGATGACCTCGCGCTCGAAGCGGTCGGGATGGAGCGAGATGTAGGCGAAGCGCACGATGGAGAGCGCCTTGCCGCACTTCTCGGGATGGTTGCGGTAGTCGGGTTCGAGGATGAGCCCGCCGATCTCGGTCGGCCCGTCTTCGGTCGAGCGCATGCGAAGCTTCGTATGCACGAAGCGCTTGTCGAGTTCGCTCGACTGCCGTTCTTCGGTCGACACCTCGAACCAGTAGTAGGGATGCCCGGGGATGCCGTGCTTCGCGAGGATCATCGAGGTGCCGATCACGCGGCCGCTGGTGCGGTCTTCCATCACGAAGACGTAATTGCCGGGCACGCCCTCTTCGAACTCGCCAGCGAACGAGGACTGCGAACGCTCGATGCGCGCACGCAGGTAGGCTTCGTCGCGCGGCAGATTCATCGAGTCGAGGCGCTCGGCGAGACCCAACAGGTCGCCGAGGTCGTTCGCTTCGATGGGACGCAGGATCAACACGGCAGGTCGTGTTCTTCGCGCACCCGCGCCAGTGCCTTCTCGAGGCACGCGAATGCGCTTTCGAGTTCTTCGTCGCTGGTGTTCACCGGCGGCAGCATGCGGATCTTGCCGGGGTTCGAGCCCGCACCGAGCAGCACGAGGCCCTCCTCGAAGGCGGCTTCGAGTACGGCCTTCACGATCTCGGGAGCACCGTTCCACGGCACGAAGGCCATCATGGCCCCGATGCCCACGACATCTCCGACGGTGCGCGGCATGCGCTTCGCGAGCGATTGGAAGCGGCGGCGGATGCGCCCTCCGAGCAGCGCGATGCGACCTTCCTCCCCGAGATAGCCCTCGTGTTCGAGGCGCTCGATCAAGCGTGTTCCGACCGCCATGCCGACGGTACTCCCCGCGTATGTCCCTGCGACGAGACCCGGGCGCGGGTTGTAGGCCTTGGTGTAGAGGGTGGCGCTTCCCTGCAGCAGCTTGCCGGCGGTTACGACATCGACCCACTCATCCAACTCGAGCCAGCGAAAGGCGAAGAGTTCTCCAGTGCGCACGAAGGTCTGCACCTCGTCGACCCACACCGCGACGCCGGCTTCCTTGCACAGCCCCATCACGGCGGCGAAGAACTCGCGCGGTGCCGTGTTGAAACCGCCCTCTCCCTGGATGATCTCGAAACACATGCCGGCGATCTGTCCCGGGTAGCGACGCAGGTGCGCTTCGAGTGCGGCGAGCGTCTTGTCCGTCGACTCGGGATCGTTCGCATCGTAGAAGGGGACGTGGAGCACGTTGCCCTTCTGCGGAAGGCCTTCGCGGAAGGCCGGGCGATCTGTGAGCTCGGCCATCGCCATCGTGCGCCCGTGGAAGGCCTTCTCGAAGACGACGATCTTCTCCGCGGGGGCGTGCTTCTGGAAGATCATCTTGAGGGCGTTTTCGTTCGCGTCCGCTCCCGAGAGCGCGAGCCATACGTGCTTCAGGTTCGGCCCGGCGTGTCGCAACAAGGCGCGCGAGATCCGCAGCTCTTCGGGGCCGGGCATCAAGTGTCCCTGGAAGATCGTGTCCCCGGCGGCGGCGACCACGGCGGTCTCGAGCAGGTCGGCGTCGTTGTGCCCGAAGGCGTAGACCCCGATGCCGCCGATGAAGTCGAGCTTCATCGAACCGTCGGCCATCCACACCCGCGCCCCGCGGCCTTCGCCCGAAGTCAGCATGGGGTAGACGAGGGGGCGGCCGCGCATGCGCTCGAGTTCGCGGATGCACTTCGCGTAGTTGCGGGCCGAGAGCCCGCGACCCGCGCGTTCCTCCTGCACCGCGGCGATCAGCGCGCGGGCGGCCTCGCGGACGGGTTCGCTCTCGACCAGGCAATCGACGGGAGACGGGCGTTTCGAGGTGGCCATGACGTTCCGTCCTATCGGCGCACGCCGCACACGCCTTGGGCCAGAATTCCGACCCCCCTCGTGGGGAATTCACCCGGTGAAACGCCCGGCCCCCGCGCCCCGTAAGTAGGCCTGAAGGCATCCATTCTCATTGTGATTCCGCTCGGTTTGCCGATACGAGGCGGTGCCGAAGTTTCGTTGCAGCGGATTGCGGCAGGCGACGAAAACCAGTGGGTGATGACGGGTGTTTCTCTGTCCATTGCGGCACGGTGTGCGCCGGTCGAAGGGGGTGGGGTGGCGCTGCGGCGCAAACAGGCCCGAAAGGCGCGGGCAAAGAAGGCTTCCGAAGGGATCGCGAAGGCGATCGCGCGGGGCCGTGCTGCGCGCAAGGAAGCGAAGCGGGCCAAGGTCGCGAAGAGCGAAGCCCGCAACGCGGCGCGCACGCGCAAGCTTGCCCCCCTCGAGATCGTGCCGGCTCCGAGCCCGCGCAGCGAAGTCGCCGTCGGCGGTGAAGCCGTGGTGGCCACCTACAACGTCCACCGCTGGACGGGGGTGAACGGTCGCAGCGCTCCGGACCCGGCGCGGGCGGGCTTCGTCATCTCGGAACTCGACGCCGACGTGATCGCTCTGCAGGAAGTGCTTCGCCCCTACGACGGGGACGATCCCCTCTCGGCGCTCTGCGCAGCCCTCGGCTACCACTTCGTCTTCGCGACCACGCGCGTGCACAAACGCGGCGAGCAGGGAAACGCCATCCTCTCGCGCATGCCGATCGAGTCTTGTTCGGTGCTCGACATCTCGCATTCGCGCATCGAGAAGCGCGGCGTGCTGGCCGCCCAGTTCGGCGATGGCGAGCGCGGGCTCTCGGTGATCGCCACGCACCTCTCGCTGGTGGATCGAACGCGCGAGCGCCAGGTGCAGTCGCTACTGCAACACCCCGAACTCAACGCCGGGCCCGCCGTGCTGCTCGGTGACATGAACGCGTGGCGCAAGTGCAAGGCCACCCGCACTCTCGACGACGAGTTCTCGCGCCACCACAACCGCAAGTGGCCGGCTTCGTTTCCCGCGCCGCGACCGGTGCTCGCCCTCGACCGCATCTACACGATGAACGCCGAGATCAAGGAAGTGTTCTCCCACAACACGCCTTCCTCGCGCCGCGCTTCGGATCATCTTCCGGTGGTCGCGCGCCTCCGCCTGCCCTGACGAAGGCGCGCTCCCGTGATCAGATCTCGATCGTCTTCCACGCGCCGCCGCGAAAGCGCAGCAGCAGGATGACGGTGAGCGCTGCGATGTAGACGAGCCCGCCCACCCAAGCGCCGGTGAGCCCGCCTTCGAAATACACGCCGATCAACCAGGCGGCGGGCAGGAAGACGAACCACGAGAAGAGGAAGCGGGCGACCATCGGCCAGCGCGTATCCCCTGCACCGCGAAGTCCGCCATCGGCCAGGATCGCCAGCGCGTCGAAGACCTGGAACGCCGCACCCACGAGCAGCAGCGGTCGCCCGTACTCGAGCACGCGATGGTCGTCGCTGTAGATCCCGATCAGCTGATCGGGAAACACGATGAGCATCCCGCCCACCACCCCTGCGATCAGCAGGCACAGGCGGATCCCCGAAGCGAAGCTTCGCTCGGCGGCGGCGAGATCCTTCGCGCCAATGTACTGCCCCACCATGGTCGACACCGCGATCCCGATACCCTGCGCCTGCATGAACGAGATCGAGAGCAGCGAGATGAAGGCCTGGCTCGCGGCCATCGGGGCATCGCCCATCCGCGCGACCAGCGTCAGGAACACGGCGAAGGACGCCATCTCGAGCCACCACTGTCCACCGACGGGAAGGCCCGTGCGCATCAAGCGACGAATCGGGTGGCGCGCAGGCGCGGCGAGCCGCGTCGCGTACTCGCGCACGATGTGGGGCCGACGAAAGAACCAGTAGAGGAAGACGAAGTTCGACCATTCGGCGATCGACGTCGCGATGCCCGCACCCTGAACACCGAGTTCCGGCAGACCGAGGCGACCGAAGATGAACCCGTAGTCGAGCACCGCGTTCAAGAGGTTCGACGCGATGCTGGCGTAGAGCGGTGTGCGCGTATCGCCGAGCCCGCGGAAGAACGAACTCAACGCCACCGCGGCGATGATGCCGGGCGTCCCGAAGGCGCGGGCCACCAGATACTCGATCGCGAAGGGTTCGATCGACGGATCGGGCTGGAGGCTCACCACCAACCACTCGGCTCCGAAGAAGAGCGCGGTGGCGATCACCATGGCGAAGGGAATGACGGCGTAGATCCCCTGCCAGGCCCAGCTCCCGCATTCGCGATGGCGCCCTGCGCCCCAGGCCTGGGAGACGAAGGTCTGCACGCAGGTCGTCGTGCCCACGAAGAAGCACATGATCGTCCACAGCCACACGCCGCCGAAGCCCACGCTGGCGAGCTGGGCAGCGCCGAGCTGGCCGACCATCACGCTGTCGACGATCTGCATCGCGGTGATCGAGATGTTGGTGAGCACGACGGGGACGGCGAGTTCGATCACCTCGCGCAGCCCGCCCCGGCGTTCGGGCGGTAGGCTCGACGCGGTCGTCGTTCCCGTGGGTGTCGTGCTTTCTGAGATGTTGCTGGGATGGCTCATCGGGTGGCTCCGGGGCTCGCCGTGGCGAGACCACAAGAGGTGGTACAGAGCGCGCGACCCTGGGATTCGATCCCGAAGTCCGGAGGCCCGAAGTTTCGCGCGCGAACCGTGCTGGCTCGGCAGCAGCGGTGGTGCGCGCGCCGTCCGCGGTTCGCGGAGCGGCTTTCGGGCTTCCCGGGCCCGGAGCGAGCCCGCCTCTTCGGCGGTTCGTCCCAGGCGCTTTGGACTCGAATCGGTCGTCGACCGATTCGCAGGACGCGCGGGCTAGGCGGGGTTGCGATCGACCATGCGGACCTCGAGGGTTGGCTGGTCGTGCACTCCGGCGAAGCGCAGCTTCGTCACGTTGAAGACCAAAGTCGTCGCAGTGCGAGTCGTGGTGTTGTTGCGCTTCATAATCCGTCCTCCCGAAACGGCGCCTACGTGTACCACCACAGCAAGGCACTGGCAATCGATCCGCGCGATTGCTCTACACTCGAGCGCGTTCTTTCCATCCCCTTCTCGGAACCGACACTGCGATGCAACGACGGATTCATGCCGCACTGCGTAAATCGAGGGCCCTGGTCGTGGTCGGGCTACTCGCGTGGAGTCTCGCGGGATGCACGGGGTTTCGCGCCGCGCAGCTCTATCGCGACGGCACCGTTGATTTGAACGCAGGGCGTCACGAAGCCGCCCTCACCCAGCTCCGCGAAGCCGCGCGCCTGCTCCCCGAGGCTTCCGAGATCCAGAACCACCTCGGCCTGGCCCTGGCGGCGAACGATCAGCACGCCGAAGCCCTGCTGGCCTTCGAGCGCGCGGTCGACCTCGACTGCGACAACGCTGCGGCGGCCGAGAATCTCGAGGCCGCGCGAAGGCGGGCCGCCTCGCTGCCGGGCTCAGTCCACGAGCTTGAGTAGCGAGAGCGCGTTCTCGCGCAGGAACTTCGGCCAGACGTGGTCGCGGAAGGGCACGTTCGGCATGTCGCTCATGATGCGTTCCAGCGAGAGGCCCATCGGGAAGTAGCCGGCGTAGAGCACCTGGTCGGCGCCGCGGGTATTCGCGAAGTCGATGATCGCCTGCGGGTAGTACTTCGGAGCGAAGGCCGAGGTCGAGTAGTAGAGGTTCGGCCACTTCAGCATCAGCTTCACCGCGAGGCCCTCCCACGGCTCGGCGCCGTGGCGCATCACGAACTTCAGCTCGGGGAAGAACCACATCACCTCGTCGATGCGCTCGACCTTCTGGCACGACATCGGGATGCGCGGCCCCGGCACGCCGACGCAGGTGAAGATCGGGATGTCGAGTTCGACACACTTCGCATAGACGGGGTAGAAGCGCTTGTCATCGATCGGCACCTGGGGGACGCAGCCGGCGGGAAAGGAACTCACCGCGTGCACGTCGAACTCCTCGTGGAGGCGGACGATGTTGCGGATGTCCTCCATGCCGAGGTTGGGGTCGGTGCCGCACGTCGCCAGGAAGCGATCGGGGTGTTGGCGCAGCGCCTGCTGGGCAACCTCGTCGGTGAGGGAGACGCCGATCAGTGCGCGCTCGATGTTGTACTTGTCCATCTCCTCGAGGGTGTACTTGATGCGATCGCCGAGATTCGAGAAGACCGGCACGTTCTTGAACATGTACTCGACGGGAAAGTCGAAGCTCTTCAGGCTCTCGGCATCGCGAAACAGCGGGCGCATGAAGTCGTAGCTGCGCTTCGCCTCCTCGCTCGGGATGCCGAGCATGAGGTCGATGATCGGGATGTCGCTGGGCATGGGCACGGGGCGGCCTCCTCAGGGGTGTGGGGCCCGAATCCTAGCGACGAATCGAGACCCGCCCGGGAAGCCTTCTTTCTGCAGGCCGGCCCGTGTATCCTCCCCACTCGCCGTCAACAGGACCGCTTTGGAGTCCCCACCGCCAACGCCTATGAAGTACGAAACCGAACGCGAACAGCTTTCGAACTACCTCGCGGGCATGGGGCTCAAGCACACGAAGCAGCGGGACGTGATTCTCACGACCTTTCTCGATAGCGCCGACCACGTGAGCGCCGAGCAGCTCTACCAGAAGGTGCGCAAGAAGGCGCCGAGCATCGGCTACACGACGGTGTATCGAACGCTGAAACTCCTCGTCGATGCTGGGCTTGCACAAGAGCGCCGCTTCGACGACGGGCTCACTCGCTACGAAACCGAGCATGCCCATCACGATCATCTCGTATGCCTCGAGTGCGGCAAGATCATCGAGTTCAACAGCAAGCTCATCGAAGATACCCAGGCAAAGATCGCCATCGAATACGACTTCAAAGTTCTGCATCACCGCCACGAACTCTACGGTCATTGCTCGGATTGCCACAAGAAGGACGACTCTGCCTGAGAATTCGCGATCGCAGCCCGGGCGCGGGATCGGGCGCTGTGGTGTGGATCGGCGATCAAGTCCCTCGCGCGACCGTCCGATTCACCCCCCCGTGGCGAGTTCCTCGACAGACATCGCGTGTCCGACCTGCGACAGCCCGCTCGTGCTCGAAGGCACGGAGGCCGTAGGCGACGAAGTCTTCTGCAGCTACTGCGGCGCCGTCTACAAGGTGAGCGCCGTCGATCTCGACGACGGTCGTCTCGAGTTCGACGAAGACTGGTAGGGCATTCGCTCTCCGCAGCCCTCTTTCAGCCTTCGTAGGGCGGAAGCGTCTGCGGATCGATCTCCGCGAGCCTCGGTGCTTCGAGGTCCTTCGGCGAGAGCAGCGGTTCGCCAATCCCTGAAAGCGGCCACGCGATCGCGATCTCGGGGTCGTTCCAGGCGACCGAGAGTTCGCCCGAAGGGTCGTAGTAGTCGCTGCACTTGTACTCGACTTCGGCGATCTCGCTCAGGACCACGAAGCCGTGCACGAAGCCCTTTGGGATGAAGAGCTGCAGGTGGTTGTCGGAAGAGAGCGTGACGCCCACGTGCTTGCCGAAGGTCGGTGAACCGCGTCGCACGTCGACCGCGACGTCGT
Source organism: Myxococcota bacterium (assembly GCA_028278345.1). GTDB lineage: Bacteria > Myxococcota_A > UBA9160 > UBA9160 > UBA4427 > DUBZ01. Next base: position 1,609 of record JANQEL010000172.1, on the reverse strand, counting down.
AGATCTCACCGGAGAGCACGCGCACCAGCTTGTCCTGGGGCTTCGCGGCCTGGGAGTGCAGCCCGCGCAGGGTGCCGCGGCATGAGCGCGAGTGATTGTCCTGCACGAATTCGACCTCGACGCCCCCCGCCTTGTAGCGCTCGGCCTGGTAGGACTCGAAGAACCAGCCGCGGTCGTCGCGGTGCACCACGGGCTCGACGACGATCACGCCGGGGATGTCGGTCTCGGTGAACTTCAACGGGGCGACTCGGCTTCGCGAGCGAGCTGCAGGAGATACTCGCCGTAGCTGTTCTTCTTGAGGGCTTCGCCGCGGGCCGTGAGCTGATCACGGGTGAGGTAGCCCTGGCGGAAGGCGATCTCTTCGAGGCACGCGACCTTGAGCCCCTGCCGCTCCTGGATCGTGTGGATGAAGTTGGAGGCCTGCTGGAGCGACTCGTAGGTGCCGGTGTCGAGCCACGCGATGCCGCGCCCGAGCACCTCGACCGAGAGCTCCCGGGTTTCGAGAAAGCGCATGTTGAGGTCGGTGATCTCGAGTTCGCCACGCGCCGAGGGTTCGAGGGACTTCGCGCGCTCTACCACCGAGTTGTCGTAGAAGTAGAGCCCCACCACGGCGTAGTTCGAACGCGGCTTCTCGGGTTTCTCGAGGATCTCGAGGGCGCGGCCCTCTTCGTCGAACTCGACCACGCCGTAGCGTTCGGGGTCGCTCACCCAGTAGCCGAAGACGGTGGCGCCGGTGCTGCGTCGAGCGGCGCGCTGGAGTGCATCGGTGAGCCCGTGGCCGTAGAAGATGTTGTCGCCGAGGGCGAGCGCCACGCGATCGTCGCCGATGAAGTCTTCACCGATGAGAAAAGCCTGGGCGAGGCCGTCGGGGCTCGGCTGAACCGCGTAGTCGATCTCGAGGCCCAGCTCGTGCCCGTCGCCGAGCAGGCGCTGGAACGACGCCTGGTCGTGGGGCGTCGTGATGATCAGGATCTCGCGAATCCCCGCCAGCATCAGGGTCGAGAGCGGGTAGTAGATCATCGGCTTGTCGTAGATCGGCAGCAGCTGCTTGCTCACGCCCATCGTGATGGGGTGGAGCCGCGTACCCGATCCGCCGGCCAGGATGATGCCCTTCATGGGCGCGTTTCCCCTCTCGTGCGCTCGCGCGCGGCGCGTCGATCCCCCGCACCGGACTTTCGGGTGCGGTCTTCCGGATCATCGGCGCGTCGGCAGGTTAGCTCGAATTTTTCACGTGCCGTTTGGGGGAGGTCGCTCAGGGGGACGAGAAGTTACGGGCTCTACCGGCGGAAGCCTTCCACCAGCTGAGGGCTCTTCACCAGCTGAGGGCTCTTCACCGGATGAAGCTCTCGATCGGCTCGCCCCGGAAGTTTCCAACCAGCCTGACCTCGCCGCGTTCGAGCATACGGCGAGCGGTGTCGGCCACCTCTCGGTCGTCGTCGATCCACGAGCCGAGCAGCAGGACGAGTTCGAGGAGCGTCACGTCCGCGGGCTGGGCCTGGAGTTCGACGCTGAGGGCGCGCGGTGACTTCCGCGTGCGGGTCGTCGCCCTGGCGATCGCCTCGGCGACCTGCCCGGTGCTTCCCTGCGATGACTGCGGCGGGTTCGGCAT
>JANQEL010000128.1 GCA_028278345.1 Myxococcota bacterium | reverse complement strand
CACCCTGGGGCGCGTGCTCTTCGAAGCCGGCCGCCCGGGCGAAGCGCTCCCCCATCTCGCGAAGGCCGTGCAGAACGCCCCGGATTCCGGAGTCGCGCGCTTCTATTACGCGTTGGCTCTGCGCGAACTCGACCGTCGGGACGAAGCGCGCTCCGAACTCGTGCGCGCGGCTCGTCTCGCGCCGGAACTCTACACCGACGCGACGCTGCTGCTTTCCATCGACGCCTTTGCGCAGGGTGACGAGGCCGAGGGCGTGCGCTTCGCGCAGGACGTGATTCGAACCGATCCCGAAAGTGACGCCGCCGCGCGAGCGCGCATGCTCTTGCGCGAGAAGGATCTCGCCGCGACGCGAAGGCCCTGGCGAGCGGATGGGTACGCCGGCTTCGAGTACGACGACAACGTCACCCTCGAGAGCGACCGCAGCGACGTCGCCGCTTCGGATCGCGACGACTTCAAGGAGGCCTGGGGGGCGGGCCTCGCATGGCGTCACGTGTTCACCGACGACCTGCAGGGCATCGCCAGCTATCGCTTCGACCAGGCGTTCTACGAGGAACTCTCGGATTTCGATTACATCAACAACGCCCTGCACCAGGGTGTGCTCTACAAGTTGAATCCCGGCCTGGCCCTGCGCGTCGATGCCATCGGTTGGAACACGCGACAGGACGGAGACAACTATCTCTGGGCGGGAACGGTTCGCCCGAGCGTGCTCGTGGCTCTGCCCCAGCGTTGGGGGCTGATGCGCGTCTTCGCGAGCGCCGAGTACCGGGGCTTCGAGGACGATCCCTTCGATGCGTCCCTCGAACAGGACGGCTGGACCCTCGGGACCGGCGTCGAGTGGAACGTCGGACTTCCCTGGATCGACGGGACGACCTCCATCTCTGCGGCCTTCAACGAGACGCTCACCGAGGCCGAGACGACGCCTTCGGCGGCCGGCGACTTCAAGGGCGACTACGACGTCCGCACGCTGCGTCTGCATCACCGCCTGCGGGTCGCGCTGCCCTTCCAGTTCCAGTTCGGCAGCGACGTGACGTACTCGCGAGGTTGGTACCTGCACAACAACTTCGGCGCGGTGTTCACCGACTTCCTCCTGCTGCCCATCGACGAGATCGAGGTCAGGAAGCGGAGGGATCACTACGTGTCGGGCCGGGTGTTCGTCGGGCGCGAGCTGTTTCGCTACGTGCGCGCCGAAATCGAATACAAGCCGAGGCGCCGGTTCTCGAACCTCGGTCTCTACGACTACGAGAGCCACGCCGGTGGCCTCGTGATCCGGATCCAGTCCGACTGAACGCAGTCGGAAGAACAGAGGAGACGACCATGACGCAGAAGCATCGAACGACTTGGAGTCGCCCCGCGACCTTCGTCCTGGCGCTGTGGGTTGCGATCATCGCGACGCAGACCGCCTGGGCGGGCAGCGGCCGGATCAACGAGGCGATCGGTGAGGTCGAACGCGGACGCGGGACGCCGCCGGTCTTCGAAGCGGTGAAGCGCGGGGACGAGGTCGCTCCGGGAGACGTGATTCGCACCGGACGCGGCGGGCGCGTCGAACTCGTGCTCGGCGCGGGCACGGTACGCCTCTACGAGAACTCCCTGTTGCGCGTGCCCGGCGATGCGAAGGCGGGGCACGAGGTCGAACTCGAAAGGGGACGTTCGATCTTCGACGTGCTGAAAGCGAAGGTCACGGATCGCTTCGAGGTGCGGACTCCCGAGGTCGTCGTCAGTGTGAAGGGGACGCGATTCGAGGTGGATCTGGTCGGCAAGCTCGCCGAGGTCGCGGTGTTCCGAGGCACCGTGGGCGTGCGTGCACCCGATGCGGCCCTCGAACTCGAGACCCTGGTACGCGAGGGCTTCGCCGCCATGGGCAAGGCCGATACGCCCTTCGAACTCGACCTGCGTCCGCGCACCGATCCGTGGGAGAGCTGGGCCAGTTCGACCGAGCCGCAGCAAACCGCACTCGAGACCACGCGCCTGGATCGAAAGGCCGAGCTGCACATCCAGGCCCAGGCCGCCGCGCGAAACTCGTCTGCCAAGGAGTTGATCGGGATCGCGACCGCGCGCAACCCGCAGATCGCGAAGCGCGTGGCCGAGCTGCGCCGCGAGCGCGCCGAAGCGCAAGCCGCCGCGGCCGAGATGCAGGGTGGGGCGCAGGAAGACCCGACCGCGGTCGCTCCGGGCGCAACGTCGATGCCCGCCCGAATCGATCCGAGCGCGACCCCCGAACCCGATGCGACCCCCGACGCCGCTGTGATGGAGCAGATGCAGACGATGATGAAGCACCAGGGGGCGGGATCGGGCACGCAGGATGATCGCGCGATGAAGGCGATGCGTGCGATCGAAATGGGTATGGATCCGAACGAGATCATGGCGAGGCTGGAGGCCGATCGCGAGAACTCCAAGCAGATGGACTCCAGCATGAACGACCCGGGCACGATGACCGAAATGATCGAGCTTCCCGAAGACCCGACCGGCGGCGCAGGGGGTGTCGGTGGAGGATGGGATCCGACCCCCGATCTCGAGATGATGGCCGTCATGCAATTGGGGTTGCCGATGTCCTACACGGACACCATGCAGTTCTGGTACTTCGCTCTGGACGAGATCTACATGACCGACCCGACGATCTTCGACAATCCCGATCCGTCGCTCTACCACACGGCGCTGCTCAACAAGTTCAACGAGTTGGGCCTGCCGTCGGCCGCGGCCCAGAACCTCGTCGACTACATCATGTCGCAGATCCAGTACTGAGCCGCCGCGAGACGGACCCGCTCGCGAGCAAACGCGAGCGGGTCGAGAGCGGGTATTCACATTGTTCGGCCAACGGCCCTTCGCTACTCCTGCGCGTGCGTGAAGCTTCTCCTCTACTTCGTACCGCGCTTCGGAAGCGAGGCCGTATTCGACGCGCGCGTCTTCGGCGCGGGCGAGGGCATCGCCTCGCGCCTGGGTGTCGACGCGACAGGCTGGAACGCGTTGCTGCGCCTCGAGGACGACCCCTTCGGCAAGCGCACGCCGTATCGCGCGACCCTCGAGTTCATGGATCTCGCGGCCCCGACCTCCGAGGTGGCCAGGGCGGTCGAGGGACTCGACGAGGAACTCGACGACATCGTCCATCCCGATTTGTCGGTTGCGCTGCTGGGTGAAGATCGGGTGTTCATGGAAGCCGCGGGCGCACCCATTCGCATGCAGTATCTGATGCGACGGCTGGCCGGCCTCTCGCGCGAAGCCTATCTCGAGCACTATCGCGAAGTGCATTCCGGCTTCGGGCTGCGTACGCCGGGCATCGCGGGTTACGTCCAGTTCTACGTCGATCATCGAGCCACCCGGGAGGTGGCGGGCGCGGCCGGCTTCGGTGGCTTCGGTGTCGCGAGCGTTTCGCAGCTCTATCTCGACAGCGTCGACGACTTCATCGCCGCGGTGTCGTCCGACCCGATCGGCGGCGAGGCGATCGCCGACGAGCGAACCTTCGTCGACCGACGACAATCCCTCGACTTCTTCTCGCGCGTGCTCTCCCCCGAAGAACGCGCACGACCGTCCGACTGAACACCGTGCAGTAGAGGAAGCCCATCATGTCCGAACTCCCCGGTCCCGATTCCAAGCACCCCGCGCGCCTCGCCTCCTGGCGCTCGGCCGATGCGGTCGCGCGTGGTGACAAGCAGGCGTGGCTCGACAACTTCGCCGACGACGCAATCGTCGAAGACCCGATCGGGAAGTCGATGATCGACCCGACGGGGGAGGGCTTCCGCGGCAAGGAAGCCATCTCGGGCTTCTGGGACAAGAACATCGCGAAGATGCGCCCGATGTTCTCGCTGCAGCATTCGATCTGCTCGGGCAACGAATGCGCGAACATCGGAACCCTCACCATCCAATTCGAGAACGGCATGATCAGCCAGCTCTACGGCGTCTACACCTATCGGGTCAACAAGGAGGGCAAGGTGACGGCGCTGCGCACCTATTGGGAGGGGGAGGACATGAAGATGTATCCGCCGATCGCCGAGCGGGGCGGCTGAGGCGCAGGCGCGCCGCGATTCGATAGGATCCCCCCATGTCGCAGTACACGATCGAAGAGAGATGCGCCCTGCTCGCCAAGGCGCCCCTCTTCGAATCACTCTCGGACAAGGACATCGAGGCGATCGCCCACGTGGCGACGACGCGCAGCCTGAAGGCCCGCGAAGAGCTCTTCCACAAGGGCGACGACGGCGCGCAGATCTACATCGTGGCCAGCGGTCAGCTCAAGGTGATCACCACCTCGACCGAGGGCGACGACCTGATGTTCTGCGTGCTCGATCCCGGCGAAGTGATCGGCGAAGTCGGGTTGCTCGCCGATCGCCCGCGCACGGCCACGGTCGCCGCCATCAAGAAGAGCGATCTGATCGTCGTCGACCGCCGCGAGTTTCGCGCCCTGCTTCGCAATCGCCCCGACGTGGCGATCGAGTTGCTCACGGTGTTGGCGAGAAGGCTCGCCCGGGTGAGTGAGTTCGTCGAAGACACCCACTTCCACAATCTGCCCGTGCGTCTCGCGAAGAAGCTCGTCGACTTCGCCAATGCCCACGGAACCGCGGTGCCGGGCCAACCCGATCACATCCTGATCGATGTGAAGCTCTCCCAGGAAGAGTGGGGGGATCTCGTCGGGACCACGCGTGAAAGCGTGAACAAGCAATTCCGAACCTGGGTGAACGATGGCTGGATCGCCCTCGAAAAGGGGCGGGTCGTGCTCGTCGAGGTCGAAGAGATCGAAAAGCTCGCAGACTGCGTCGTGATCTGAGTCTGTACCATTCGATACGGACAGGGTGGACGTACTGAACGTGCACCCGCAATCGAAGCGCCCAGCGTGGGATCGGGTTGGGTTCGCCGATGCTCCTCATCTATAATGCTGCGTCTCAGCGAGGCTCTTCGATCATGCGCGCCCCCAGATCCTTCATTGCCGTCCTTCTCTGCCTGGCCAGCTTGTCGCTGCTGAGTTGTCAGGGACAGGCCGGTTCGTCGACGGCGGGGACGACGATCGAGGGCTTCTGGGGTGGCTGTTTCGGGCCGGACACCGGAACCCTCGACGATCGGGTCTTCGTCGACTTCTACCTGGTCACCGATCCCGAAGATGCGAGTTTCCTCGGCTTTTGGAGGTTTCCAGACGTATTCGGCGGCGTCGCAACCTGCCGTGCGAGGGAGTTCGAGTTTGCCGGCCAGCTCGAGGATTTGATCGCCGCAGGTGTGCTCAACGGCACGTCACGCACCGAGTACTACGACGTGACGATGGAAGTCTCCGAAGATGGGAACACGATCAACGGGACGTATCTGGTCACCGAGTCGATTCCGCGATCGGGACCAGGCTGCGCCGGGGAAACGGGAACGTTCGTGCTTGCGCGAGATGCTGTGCCGCTTCGCAACGGCGGTCCTGAAGTAACGTGTCCCGGAATCGTCGATACTTTCTGAACACGACAAAGGAGGAAGCCCAATGGCCAGCATGCACGACTTCACCATGACGTCGATCGAAGGCGATGCGGTGAATCTCTCCGACTTTGCCGACAAGGTCTGTCTCGTCGTCAACGTCGCGAGTCAGTGAGGACTCACTCCCCAGTACGCAGGTCTGCGTACCCTTCACGAAGAGAATGCGGGCAAGGGCTTTGCGGTCCTCGCCTTTCCCTGTAACCAGTTCGGCGCCCAGGAACCGGGAAGTGATGCGGAGATCCTGGACTTCGCCACTTCGAAGTACGGCGTCGACTTCCCGATGTTTTCGAAGATCGAGGTCAACGGCGACGGCGCCTGCGATCTCTACCAGTTCCTGAAGTCGGGGAACCCCGGCGGCGACGGCAACGAAGACATCGCATGGAACTTCACGAAGTTCCTGGTCGGCAAGGACGGACAGGTGATCGAACGCTTCGATCCGCCGGTCAGCCCCGAGGACATCGGCGAGAAACTCGCCGCGCACCTCTAGCAGCCCGACCGCCCTCGGTACGAGTCGCCGTCGGGTGCTCTATGCACCCGGCGGCGTGTACCAGATGGGTGACGTCCAGGCGCGCTCCTGGATGGTCTCGAGCCCGCGACCCTCGCACCATTCGGGCCGCCGCTCTGCCGGTGCCCGGCACGCCCAATCGCGGGTCGAGCAACTCGGGTTCTCGACGACGCGCGCGTAGTAGACGGCGCGCTGCTTCGGATCGAAAGCCGGGTCCGTCCACACCGCGCACAGCGCGTCGTGCCCGGCCCCCTTCGGTTCGCACGTGGTCGCGTCGACCGACGCGCCGTTTTCGGCGTTGCCCGCCACATCGACCACCGATTGGTGGAAGTTTCCTTCGTCGTCGGCCCAACCCTTGATGATCTGGACGCGCTGAAGGGCGGTGCCGGGTTTCATTGGCGTTCCGGGATCGCGCAGCGCGGAAACGACGAAGCGCGGGCCGTGGTCGGCGCTCTTCGGTCGATCCGCGAGGCGGCCGCCCATCGGCACGCCCCCCGCGTAGCCCTGCCTGGCGAGATTCTTCGCGTCGCAGATCGAGTCGGGGTACTCCCAACCGCCGAAAAAGCGTGCGCGCACGCGCGTGCCGCTGGTGCCGAAGGTCTCGCGACGGCGCATCGCATCGAAGATGGCGTCGCGCGAATTCTCTTCCGCCCACACCCCGGCGAGGCCCCCGAGATTCATGCCGGGATTGGCGGTCACCCGCCCCATCCGCAGATCGAGGCGATCTTCTTCCGTCGCCCCGGGTGTCGCATCGTGGGTATCGGTCGCGGCGACCAGCCCGAATTCGTAGGGATTCACGCCGATGCGATCCGCTTCCCGGAGACCCTCGATCAGCGCGTAGCGCGCGTAGTCGAGACGCGAGACGCAGCCTTCTCCGGCGAGGGCGCCGCGTCCGGTCCCCGCTTCGCAATCGGGGGTATCCTGCGGGCGCATCTTCTCGAAGTTGCAGAGTTCGTCGTTGCCGCCGAGGACGTTCCATAGGCCGTTGCGGCACTCGCTGTCGCCCTTCATCTGCATCATTTCGACGAGCGGCTCGATGCGTGCGCGCAGGGCGGCGACCTTGGCCTGCTCGTCCGGCGTCTTCGCGTTGCCGTACTCGACGGCGAACATGTGGCCGTTCGAGAGATTCGAGTTGTGCGGAATGGCGAGGACGTCGCAGCCCGTACCGGCTTCGAGGCACTCGTCTCGCAAGCGCTCCCACAGCCGGATCGCGTCGGGTTCGTCGGCGTACGAGATCGGCATCGGCAGCACGTTCTCGTTTCGGAAGATCACGTTGCGGTGGATCTTGGTGAGATCCGGGGTCGCGGTGTACTCGTAGGCGACGAAGGTGGTGAACTCGCAGGCATCGCTGATGTCGTTGTGCCGAGCCGCCGCTTCCCGCGTCTCGCGCCAGACCGTGCGCGTCGCCGTGCGGCAGCGTTCGCCGTCTTCGCCGCAGACGCTCGTCGCCACCAGGTCGTCGCCGAGCTGCTTGCGCATGCGATCGATCACCCGGCGCAGGTTCACGATGCCCCCCATCTCGATCGGACGCCGATAGCTCTGGCAGGCCTCGGTGTCGTAGGCCCCGAGGCCCTCGGTCGTGCATAGGCGAACCGCACCGAAGTTCGAGGCGTGGTCGGTCACGGCAGCGAAGTCGAGGGGGCGGTCGAGTCTCACGTTCCAGCCACCCGGCCGATGGTCGCCGAAGCGCAGGGTGACGGACTCGCCCTTGGCGAAGCGATAGGCGTCGTCGGGACGCAGGCGGGTGCCGAAGACGTTGGCGTCCATCGAAATGGCGGTGTGGACGTGCAGCTCGCCGAACAGGGCGCGGCGTTCTTCGGTGTGATCGGCGCAGCGTCCCTTCGCAGCGGCCTCACTGGCCGCGATCGCGATCAGCAGACTCGCGAGCAGGAAAAAGAACCCTCGAGAATCGAGCGATTTCATCGGTGCCCTCCATCGACTCGGGTTCGCCGATCGCCCGAATCGGACCCAACGCAACCACGCAGCCGGGGGTCCCGAAAGCCGAACATCGCTCGCGTTTTCCCGCCCCAACGCGAACGAAACAAGGGCGGCCCCTTCGTGGAAGGGACCGCCCTTGAATGGTCGATCACGCGTGGGTGACGCGTACCGAAGCTGGAGCTGATGATCCGACTTGAACGGACGACCTGCTCATTACGAGTGAGCTGCTCTACCAACTGAGCTACATCAGCCGAAATCGTTCGACTCGGCGGCGCAGTCTAGCCTGCGCCCCTCTCGTCGGCATCTCATCGCGAAACCTTGCGCCGGCGGCGACGAAACGCGCAACGAAGCCGCATCCAATCGGCGAGATCGCCCGTCCCACGGCGTCGAAAGCGGTGCGCGACCCGCGATCGGCGCAAAGCGCTAGGGGCCCGACGCGGTTGGGGGTTATACTCCGCGGATCAGGGGGAGCGTCGCCATGCCCGTACTTCCGATGATCGATCTGCTGATACTGCTCGGGTGGACGAGTCTCGCCCTGGGTGGTGTCCTCAAGGCGATCTCGGTCACGACCAACTATCGGCCGGACATCATGACCCTGGGCCCCCTCGAGTTCCTGCAGCTGGCCGGGATCTTCCTGCTCTTTGCGTTGGCGCTCGCGGCGCGCACCTGGGTCAAGGCGAACGAGCCCGAGATCATCGCCAAGCAGCGGCGGGTCTCCACGCTACACGCGGTGGCCCGAGCGACCTCCGAATACGACGCGGCCCCGCGCGCGTACGGCGACGCGCCCGAAGCCGGCGTTCCCGAAAGCGGGGTGCCTACGCGAGACGCGACTCGCTCGTAAGGGCGTAGCTCGCGCTGCTGCGGCGCTCCGCGCGGTGCGCGCGCCACTGGGCCTGGGCGAGGGGCACGAGCTGGTAGGCGGAAACCGCGAGTTCGCGGTAGAGCGACGCGCCGGAACGGGCGGCGGCGTGGAAGAAGTCGAATGCGGTCTTCAAGGTGAACCTCCTGGGCCCCGACCCGGCGGCGGTGGGCAGGGCGGGCGGCTAGCCGGGAAGTAGGCGCGAGGCGGTTCGAGGTTGCGCGAAATCTGCAGGGCGGTGCTGGTTTCTCTCTCGCGGGCCCACTCGGGCCCCGTGGCGGGTGGTCGACCCGGGAGGCGGTGATAGAGTGCGCGCCGTGTCGGAATCCGCAGCGGGCAGGGGGGGCGCGCAGGGCGCGCCCGTGGATCGAACCATCTGGATCGACGGTGAATTCGTCCCCTGGGACGACGCGCGGATCCACCTGCTCTCCCATGCGGCCCAGCGCGGCTCCCTCGTCTTCGACTACATGAGCGTCTACGCGCTTCCCCAGGGGGCGGCCGTCTTCCGGATGCCCGAGCACCTAGAGCGCTTCTACCGCTCGTGCGAGCTGATCGGCCTGCGCCTCGCCTACGACCGGGGCGTGCTCGAAGAGGCGCTGCTCGAGACGGTGCGGCGCAATCCGGGGGCGAAGGCGGTGAAGATCTCGGCCTTCATCTCCTCGATCGAGGTCGATGTCGTGCCGGTCGACGACGAGGTCGGCGTGGCCATCGCGGCCTACGAACCGACGGCCGACGTGTTGGCCCGCAAGCGCAACCCCGTCCCCGAGCGCGCTGCCACCTGTCGCCTGTGGATCGAGAAGCAGATCCACAATCGTCGCGAGGACATCGTCTCTCCCCAGGCCAAGGTCGCCGCCAACTACGTGTCGACGATGGCCGCGAAGGAGAGGGCGCGTGCCGCCGGGCATGACGAAATCCTCCTGATCGACGAGTTCGGCCACGTGGCCGAAGCCCCGACGGCGAACGTCTTCTGCGTCGACCGCGACGGTGTGCTGCTCACCCCCGAGATGCGCCGAGTGCTGCTGGGGGTGACGCGTTCGACCATCATCGAGCTCGCGCGCGCCAGCGGGATCCAGGTGCGCGAAACCGCGATCACCCCCGAAGCCCTGATGGAGGCGGGCGAGGTCTTCCTCACCGGTACCACGGCGGGGGTCTGGCCCTGCGTGACGGTCGACGGCCAGAAGATCGGAAGCGGCGACATCGGGCCGGTCGCGAAGACCCTGCAGGAGCGCTTCGCGAAGGTGATCTCGGGCCATGACCCCGAGTTTGCCGGCTGGCTCAGGCTCGTCTAAAACCCCCGCCACACCTCCCGCACCTCTGCAAACCGCGATCCTGCTTCGAGGCAACCGTTCGATGCGCGTACTGGCCGGCATCCAACCCACCGACGACGCCCTGCACCTCGGCAACTACTTCGGTGCGCTGCGCCAGTTCGTCGATCTGCAGCAGAAGCACGACGAGACGCTCTACTTCATCGCCGACTATCACTCGATGACGAAGTTGCGCGACGGCAAGCAGCGGCTCCACAACACCCTCGATGTCGCTCTCGACTATCTCGGTGCCGGCGTCGATCCCGAGCACGCGGTGTTCTTCGTGCAGAGTGACGTACCCGAGGTGACCGAGGTCACCTGGATCCTCTCGACGGTGACTCCGATGGGTCTGCTCGAACGCGCGCACTCCTACAAAGACGCGCTCGCGAAGGGGGAGACACCGAACCACGGCTTGTTCACCTACCCCGTGCTGATGGCCGCCGACATCCTGCTCTACCACTCGGATCTCGTGCCGGTCGGGCAGGACCAGAAGCAGCACCTCGAAATGACCCGCGACATGGCCACGAGCTTCAACCACCACTACGGCGAAGAGGTCTTCAAACTCCCCGAGCCCTACATCCTCGACAGCACGGCGGTCGTTCCGGGGACCGACGGTCGCAAGATGAGCAAGTCCTACGGCAATACGATCCCGATGCTCGCGTCGCCGAAGAAGACGAAGAAGGCCGTGATGGGGATCGTCACCGATTCGACTCCGGTGGAAGATCCAAAGGAGCCCCAGGGTGCGCTCTTCGATCTCTACGCGTTGTTCGCGACGGCGGAAGAGCGCGAAGACCTCGCCGCACGCGCTCGCGCGGGCGGGCTCGGCTACGGCCACGTGAAGCAGGAGCTGCTCGCCAAGGTGGTCGACTACTTCGAGCCCATGCGCGAACGGCGCGCCGATTTCGAAAGGCGCCCCGACGACGTGCGCGACATCCTGGCGAGCGGCGCGGCGCGCGCGCGGGAGATTGCGCGTCCGGTGCTCGACCACTGCCGGCGCGCTGCCGGTCTCGGTACGCGCACCCCCTGAGCCCGGCTCAACCGTGGCGCGCTGCCTCCCGAAGAGCAGGGGAGCACCGCATGCGCACGTGGCGCGTGCAGGTGCCGAGGAGTCCCCCCATGCCTGCACCCCGTCGTTCATCGGCCTTCATCCTTCTTTCGCTGTGCCTGCTCTTCGCCAGTGCGTGCAACCGCATCGACATCTCTCGCGACGACGAAGACGCGTCCTCGCGTGGCGTCGTCGAACCGGCGCTGCTGAAGGCGGCGCGCGGCGGCGATGTCGATGCGCAGTATCGCCTGGCGACGCGTTGGCTCACGGCTCCCGAAGCGGATCGCAATCTCGACGAGGCCGCGCGTTGGTATGCCGCCGCCGCCGAGTTGGGCCACGCGCCTTCGCAGAGTGCATTGGGTCGCATGCTCGTCGAAGGCATGGGCCTCGAAGAACCCGACTACGTGGGCGGACGCCACTGGCTCGAGAGCGCGATGGCATTGGGGGATGCCGCCGCGCACTTCGAACTGGGACGCCTGTACGAAGCGGGAACCGGTGTCGCCGCCGATCCGTCGCGCGCCCACACCCTCTACCGCACCGCGGCCCAGATGGGCCTGCTCAACGCGCAACACGCCCTCGGCCACACCTTCGAGTCGGGCCTCGGCGTCGAGGTCGATCTCGACCAGGCGCTGCACTGGTATCACAAGGCCGCGGATCAGGGCTTTGCGCCCGCGCAGTACACCCTGGGCGACCTCTATCGCAACGGGAAGGGCGTCGAGCGCAATCCGAGCGAAGCCGTGACCTGGGTGCGTCTGGCCGCCGAACAGGGCTACGCGCCGGCCCAGGCCCAACTCGGTTATATGTACGCGTCCGGCGACGGTGTGCCCGTGCGATACGAAGAAGCCGCGCGCTGGTCCCGGGCCGCCGCCGATCAGGGCGACCCCGACGGCTGCAACAACCTCGCGGTGCTCTACCTCAAGGGTTTCGGTGTCGGGCAGGACTACGACACGGCGCTGGAATGGTATCGCGAAGCCGCCCAGCGCGGTCACGCGGGGGCCCAGAACATGTTGGGTTCGGTCTACCTCACGGGCCACGGAGCCGAGCGGAGCGTCGAAGAGGCCCAGCGCTGGTGGCGCATGGCGGCTGACCAGGACTACGCGCCGGCGCAGTACAACCTCGGCGGCATGTACTCGCGGGATCTCAATCCGGAGATGACGCGCGAAGAAGCCGAGCAGTGGCTCGCCAAAGCCGCCGAGCACGGTCACCGTCGCGCCGAGATGGAACTGGCCCAGCTGCGGGCGACGCCGGTTGCCGAGGCCCAGCCCGCCGCGGTTTCCGTCCGCTGAACCCCGAGCGCGGGTTCAGCGATTCGCGATCGCCGCGAGTTGCTCGCCGACCGTCTGCGCGTTCGGGCAGCGCCGTTCCGGATCCTTCTCCATCATCAAAAGGATCAGTTCGGCGATCTCGTCGCTGATGTCGCCGACTCGCTCGCGCGGGTCGGGTACCGGCGTGTGCTGGTGGTGGTAGGAGACGTCTCCGTCCGAGAAGGGCACGCCGCCGGTCACGAGTTCGTAGAGGGTGACGCCGAGGGCGTAGATATCGGCGCGCTGATCGACCGCGCCTCCCTTCGCCTGCTCCGGCGCCATGTAGTAGGGCGTGCCGCCGAGCACCGTCGTTCCGCGGCGCACCTCCTCCATCATCTTGGCGAGACCGAAGTCCATGATCTTCACCACCTTGTCGTGGGTGAAGAAGAGGTTCGCGGTCTTGATGTCGCGATGGACGATTCCCTGACCGTGCGCGTAGGCGAGTCCCTCGGCGACCTGGATGCCGAGACGGGCGGTGTCGCGCTCCGCGAGGCGACCGCGCTTGCGGCGGATCACGTTCAGCGGATAGCCCTGGAGCAACTCCATCGTGATGAAGAAGTTGGTGTCGTCCTGGTCGGTATCGAAGATGGTGACGATGTTGCGGTGATTGAGGCGCGCGCAGGCCTGGGCCTCGCGCAGGAAGAGCTGGATCGCCTTGGGGTGTTCGCGCAGGTTCTCGGGCAGACGCTTCAACGCCACCTCGCGATTCAGCCGTAGATCGCGCGCCTTGTAGACGACCCCCATGCCGCCGCGGCCGAGTTCCTCGAGGATCTCGTAGCGCTGCTCCGAGAGGAAGGCGGTGGGCGTGGCGGTATTGCCGTGGCTGCGCGCGCCGGTGGCCTGCGAAAGGCTCTGGGCGGTGATCTTCTTGCGCAGGCCCTCGATGCGCGAGGCGATGTCGGGGTAGGTGGGTTCGTCGCTGCGCAGGTTTTCGAGCACGTCGAGGGCGCGGTTGTACTCGCCCGAGGTCTCGAGCAGGCTGGCCAGACGCGACTGCAGATCGGGCGACGAATCCCCGGCGTTCATGCGCTGCTCGATCTTCTGTACGGCGAGATCGGCGTGCCCCTCGTGTTCGAAAGCGTCGGCGAGGAGTTCGCACGCATCGCTGTAGTTGGGTGAGTCGAGGGGCACGAGCTGCAACAGGCGGATCGCGCGTGCGCGGTCCGAGCGCTCGAGAGCGATCTCGGCGGCCTCGAAGTAGTCGCCGTTGCGCTCGAGGGCCCCGAGCCAGCGGCCGATCTCGTTGCCCTGCTTGTAACAGTCGGCGGCCGAGCGGAAGTCGTCGATGGCTTCGAAGGCTTCACCCGCCTGGGTCCACTCCCCGGCCTGGCGGTACATCTCCGCGGAGCGAGCCGCGTTCCCGGCTTCGGCGAAGAGCACCGCGGCCGTAGCGAAGTCGTCGAGGGAGGCGCGCAGTTCCGCGGCCTGCAGGGGTTGGCCGGCGGCCTTGTAGTAGTCCGCCGCGCGCGCGGTCTGACCGAGATCGACGTGCAGGCGCGCGAGCAGGACGTTCGCGACGCGATTGTGTCCATCGCGCGAGAGAGCGCGCGCGGCCGCGTTGTGATCGCCGTGCAGGTAGGGCTTCACCGCGGGCGGGCAGCCCTTGAACACGACGCCTTCGGAACCCGCGAGGTCGATCGACACCGAGGTCGGCGAGAAGGTCTCCACCTCGATCTCGCGCTCGGCCACGCGATCCCCGCTGCCGACCACGATGGTGTGACTCCCCATGCAGAGACGCAGTCGCGCGGCCCCACCGCGCGTGTAGCGCAGCGAACTCGGGAGACCCCGGGCCGCCACGCCGGCGTCCTCGGTCGGCTGCTTGTCCCACAGGACGTGCACGTCGACCGGACACTCGCGCGGCTGCATGTCGAACTCGAGGCGAACGGTTTCGCCGCGCTTCACCTCGATGGGGTGTTCGTCGAAGGGGCGCAGCAGGACCTCGCCGTTGTCGGGGTCCATCAGCACGCCGTCGACGGTGACGTGATAGATCTTCGGGATCAGCCGCTGGAAACGGGTCTCGCGGCCGACGTTCTCGTGCAGGGTACGGCGCGACCCCTTCGGTCGTCCGCTCGCCGCGCGGCCTTCCCCCGCCTTGGCGCGCTTGCCCTGGCCCGGCTGCTCACTGATGCGGACGGTGAACGAACCCCGCAGTTCGAGGGGGTATTCGATCGCCACGACGAGATCGCCGTGGCCGCGCAGGCGCCGCAGGATCGGGATCAAGGCGGCCAGCAACCCCACGGCGATGATCGCCATGTCGCGCGTCTGGGGGACGACGGCATGCCGCGCGATGGCGCGCAGCGGCCGTTGCAGGGCAGCGGGCAGGGCCTCGTAGCTCCGGGTGAGTGCGCTCTCGATCGTTGCACGTCGCTGCTCTGCCGGGCTCGGCCGCCAGAGCGGAAGGCTTCGGCGATCGTCTTCGCTGAACTCGCCGGCGAGTTCGGCGTTCACGCGTTCGACCAACTCGGCGATTCGGCTATTGCCGGGCGCGAGTTCGTGGGCGTGGGTCAGGACGAGTTCGGCGTTCGCGTAGTCGCGCATCAAGAGGTAGAGCACGCCGAGTTCGTGCAGGGCCGAGGCCTGGGGTTCGACCCGGGTCGCGTCGCTGCCCAGGTGGTTCTGGTACGCCGCGAGGAAGGCGGCTTCGGCGCCTTCGAAGTCGCCCGTGCGCAGGCGGGCGCGCGCGAGTCGTTGCCAGTTGTCGGCGCTCTCCTGCCCCAGGCCGATGCAGGTCTGGAAGGCCGCGCGCGCGGCCTCGTCGTCGCGTGCCATTTCCATGGTGATGCCGCGCAGACGCTGCGCCTTGACGCGAAGGATGGGGGGCAGGATCGACTGGTGGGAGGTGCCGACGCGAAGCGGTCGATGGGCACCGATGATCTCGGCGCGGACCAGCGGATCGTTCAGGGCGTTGGGTTCGATCGTCTCCGTCTCATCGTCGCGGGTGACTTCGTCGAGTGCACTGCGCAGGGGATCGGCCGCAAGTTCGGTCTGGCCTTCGTCGCTCGTGGCGACGGTATCGGCCGCGGGGGCGTCGGGTGTCGCATGGCTTTCGACGGCTGCTGCACTCGCTGCATCGCTCGCTTTACCGGGAGGGCTCGCGACGGCGGTTGGGTTCGTCGAGACGGTCGTCTCCCCATGCGCGGTCGTCGCGAGGGCGACGAGCCACCACGCAACCGTCGAAACGAGGAGTCGATGGGTGAGTGCGAACGGCATGGGTGCTTCCCGTTCATCGGCCTTTCGCTGGATGTGATTGAGGACACAGCCGGGCTCCCCCGAGGCGGAAAGTGCCTACCCGGAGCGCCCCCGCGCGATTGCAATCACGCTGTACGAACAGGCCCCTCGCGCGACCTGGCGCCTCAGCCCAGGCGTTCCACGATGGCGTAGAGGTTGAGGTCGTTCGTCTTCCCATCCGACTCGTACGCGTCGAGGAAACGCACCGGCAAATCGCTGAAAAGCGCGCGCAACTCGCTGTCATCGCAGTGATGGCAGTAGCGCGGGTTGCGGGCGTCGCCGAAGCGCAACAGGTGATCTCCCGACTCGAGCTGTGCAGGGTCGATCGGGTGTTCGGCCCGGGCGTTGTACCGGTCGAGCGACACCATGCGCTTGCGGAAGCGCTCGCGATCGGCGAACTGCCAGGCGGCCACGGCCAACACCCCTGCGGGTCGCAGGCGATCGACCAGGCGTGCGAGGAGGGCGCGCCGCTCGTCTCGTCCGGGCACGTGGTGGAGGACCCGAACAGGGCGATCAGGTCGAAACCGGGATCGTACTCGGGAAGTGGCGCATCCGGCGCGAGGGCATCGCCGTGTTCGAAGCGCGCCTGCGGCTCGGCTGCGTATCGCGTGCGCGCGCGTTCGAGCAGCGCCTCCGAGAGATCGATGCCGAGATACGCGAACGCCTCATGCTCACTCGCTGCAATGGCGTCGATCAATCGGCCGTTCCCACAACCGATGTCGAGGACCTGGAGGGGCCGACCGGGTCGCGCCCTCGCATGGCCGATCGCACGCGCCCAGCCGGGCCACGGGTCGCTGCGCGTGGCGTCGAAATCGTCGGCCACCTCGGCGTAGAAGTCGCGGTTGAGCGCCTGGAGCTGGGCGCGGGTCTTGGCGTCCATGCGCGGTTCCATACCATACGCGCATGATCGATTCTCCGAGCCGCGCGAGGAATGGCGCGGCGGGCCGCGCAGAGCGCGAGGGCGATCACGCCGCCTTCGATCCCGCGCCCTACCGCGAGCCCCTGATCGCCATCGTGCGCGAAATCGAAGCCATGGACGCGGTCGACGAGCGCGCCCTCGATGCCGTCCTGCGGAAGCACCCGCGCGACGGTCGCGGTTTCTTCTCGCGCGCGGAGATCATCGCCGGCTATCGCGCCTTCGCTCCCGACGCGGGGTTCGCCCTCGACGAACGCAGCTTCGTGGCCCGCGTGCGCAGGCGCCCGGTGCGCAGCCAGAGTGGCGTCACGCCGCTCACCGTGCTGACGAAGCCCTTCCCGTGCCCGGGGCGCTGCGTCTACTGCCCGAACGATCTGCGCATGCCCAAGAGCTACCTCTCCGACGAACCCGGCGCCCAGCGCGCGGCCAACAACCGCTTCGATCCCTATCTGCAGACCTGGAATCGCCTCGCGGCCTTCCACGCCACCGGCCATTCGACGGAGAAGATCGAGCTGATCGTGTTGGGGGGCACCTGGTCGTTCTACCCCGAGCCCTATCAGATCTGGTTCGCCAAGCGCTGCTTCGACGCGATGAACGACTTCGGTGGGGCCATCGACGGGCGCGCCGACGCCACGCTGCGCGAGATCGACTACGGCGCCTTCGAGGCGGCGGCGCCCGAAGGTGTGCGCAGCGGCCCGTTCTACAACCGTGTGGTGACCCAGCAGCTGCGCGCCCAGGGAGCCAGCGAAGTCGACGATCGCGAGAGCGCGAGCTGGGAAGAACTCGCGGAGAGCCAGCGCCGGAACGAGGGCGCGGTCTGCCGCAACGTCGGCTTCTCGATCGAAACGCGACCCGACCACGTGAGCGAAGAGGAGGTGCTGCGGATTCGTCGCCTCGGTTGCACGAAGGTGCAGCTCGGCATCCAGAGCCTCTCGGATCCCGTGCTCGAGGCGATCGACCGCGGCCACACCGTCGACGAGACACGCATCGCGATGACGCGGCTGCGACGAGCGGGCTTCAAGATCCACGCCCATTGGATGCCAAACCTGCTGGCTTCGACCCCGGAAGCCGATTGCGACGACTTCGATCGCCTCTTCGACGACCCCGACTTCCGCCCCGACGAACTCAAGGTCTATCCCTGTAGCCTGATCGAAACCGCGGAGCTGATGCGTCACTACCGGGACGGCACGTGGCGTCCGTATGAACACGACGAACTCCTGGAGGTCGTCTCCCACGCCCTCGAGAAGGCGCCCCGCTACTGCCGCCTCACCCGGGTGATCCGCGACATCTCATCCGACGACATCGTCGTCGGGAACAAGCTCACCAACTTCCGCGAACTCGCAGAAAAGGCCCTCGAAGAGCGGGGAGGGCGCAGTGTCGAGATCCGCGCCCGGGAGATCGGCCGCGAGGACTTCGCCGACGAGGCCGCCGTGTTGCGAATGACCGCGTACGCGAGCGGCTGTGGCGACGAAGCCTTCATCGAGTTCGTCACCGCAGACGACCAGATCCTCGGTTTCCTACGGCTGGCCTTTCCGAAGCCCGGCGGCTTCTGCTCCGAGATCGAAGGCGCCGCCATGATTCGCGAGGTGCACGTGTATGGCGGTGCCCTCGAACTCGGGGCGCGAGGTGGGCAGCACGCGCAGCACCGAGGCTTCGGGACGCGACTCATCGAAGAAGCGCGGCGGCTTTCGCGCGAGCGTGGCTATGCCACGCTCGCGGTCATCTCCGCCATCGGAACCCGCGGCTGGTACCGCAAGCTCGGCTTCCGCGACGGCACGCTCTACCAGCATCTCGAGCTGTAGCCGACCTGGATCAGACCTTCTGGAAGTCGAAGACCTCGGCGCCGCCGCTGCCCTCGGGCTTCACGTCCACCCGGATCTTCGAACCTTCGGGGAAGTCGCCTTCGAGGATGCGCCGCGCGAGCGGGTCCTGGACCAACCGCTGGATCACACGCTTGAGCGGCCGCGCGCCGTAGGTCGGATCGAAGCCGCGCTCGGCGATCAGCTCCTGGGCGGCCTCGCTGAGTTCGAGTTCCAGGCGGCGATCGGCGAGCAGCGCCCGCACCCGATCGAGCTGGATCTGCGCGATGGCGCCGATCTGCCCCTTCTCGAGCTGGCGGTAGATGATCACGTCGTCGACGCGGTTCAGGAACTCGGGCTTGAAGTGTCCGCGCAGGGCGGCGTTCACCCGGTTCTCCATCTCTTGCTGCTCGTCCGGGCCGAGGCCGACGATGTGCTCGCTGCCGATGTTCGAGGTCATGATCAGGACCACGTTGCGGAAGTCGACCGTGCGACCCTGGCCGTCGGTCAAGCGACCGTCGTCGAGGATCTGCAGCAGCACGTTGAAGACGTCCTGGTGGGCTTTTTCGATTTCGTCGAAAAGGATCACGCAGTAAGGCTTGCGGCGCACCGCTTCGGTGAGCTGACCGCCCTCTTCATAGCCGACGTAGCCGGGAGGCGCGCCGATGAGGCGGGAGACGGTGTGCTTCTCCATGTACTCGCTCATGTCGATGCGCACCATGTTCTCCTCGCTGTCGAAGAGCGACTCGGCCAGCGCGCGGGCGAGTTCG
>JANQEL010000080.1 GCA_028278345.1 Myxococcota bacterium | reverse complement strand
ACCGAGGAGATCTACGTCCCCCTGGCCGATCGCCTGGGGATGCACTGGCTGCAGAGCGAGCTCAAGGATCTCTCCTTTCGCGTGCTCCACGCGTCGACGGCGAACGATCTCGAAGCGCAGCTCAAGATCGGGCACGGCGAGCGTGAGAAGTACATCGAAGAGGTGATCGGAACCCTCGCGTCGAATCTCTCGCAAGCCGGGATGCGCGCCGAGGTGACGGGGCGGGTCAAGGACCTCGCCTCCGTGCACGACAAGATGGAAGCTCAGGGGGTGAGCCTCGACGAGATCTACGACGTGATCGCCTTTCGGGTGATCTTGTCGGGAAGCGAAGAACACTGTTATTCGGCGCTGGGCATCGTGCACAGCATCTGGCGGCCTGTGCCCGGGCGTTTCAAGGATTACATCGCGCTGCCGAAGCCGAACGGATACCAGTCGCTCCACACCACCGTGATCGGGGCCTACGGCGAACGCATGGAGGTGCAGATCCGCACCAGCGACATGCATAGAACGGCAGAACTCGGCATTGCGGCGCATTGGAAGTACAAGGAAGGGCGCATCCACTCCGAGGCCGAGGATGAGCGCAAGTTCGCCTGGCTGCGGCAGCTGCTCGAATGGCAGCGCGAACTCGACGATCCCGACGAGTTCCTCGACGCGGTGAAAGTCGATCTCTTCCCCGATCAGGTCTTCGTCTTCACACCCCAGGGCGAGGTCATCAACCTGCCCACGGACGCGACGCCGATCGACTTCGCCTTTGCGATCCACAGTGAGGTGGGCAGCCACTGCTCGGGTGCGCGGGTGAACGGGAAGTTGGTTCCGCTGCGTACGCGGCTGCAGGATGGCGACACGGTCGAGATCCAGACCCGCAAGGATCAGGTGCCGCGCAAGGATTGGCTCGAGTTCGTGGTGTCGAGTCGTGCGCGCAGCCGCATTCGCCACGCGATCCGCCTGGAAGGTCGCGAGCGCAGCCAGAAGCTCGGTCGAGACATCCTCGAGCGCGAGTTCAGGCGCGCGGGGCTCAACCTCAAGCAGTCGATCGAAGAGGGGCGGCTCGCCGAGGTCGCCCGCGAAGAGGCGCGCAAGGGAACCATCGAAGATCTCTATGCCGCGATCAGTTACGGCAAGGTGGCGGCCAGCGCGATCGTGCGGAAGCTGAAGGGCGAGGGTGACGATGAAGGCGAATCGCGCGCCCTCGGCCTGCCCGTGCCGACGAAGTTGCGCGGCTTCTTCCGCCGCGAACCGCGTCCCTCGAAGTCGGGCATCCGCGTGAGCGGTTCTCCGGACGTGCTCGTGCGCTTCGGCGGCTGCTGCGATCCGTTGCCGGGAGACGACATCATCGGCTACGTGACGCGCGGGCGCGGCGTGACGATCCACTCCCGCGATTGCACGAAGGTCTTTGAACTCGACCGCGAGCGACGCATCGACGTGCAGTGGGACGATGCGAATCCGACACCGCGGCGCATCAAGATCCGCGTGAAGTCGAAGGACCAGCAGGGCATCCTGGCCCAGATCGCCAACACGATCTCGACGGCCGGGGTGAACATCGGTGCCGCCACGATCACCACCGACGAAGGGCAGACCGCGGTGCAGAGCTTCGACATCTGGGTGCAGGATCTCTCCGAGCTCACTGCCGTAATGAAGAGCATCCGCGGGCTCAAGGGTGTGATCAGCGTGGAGCGGGTGCGCGGATGAGCGAAGGGGAGAAGCCCATGCAGCGCCTCCCCCTCAGTGTCTGTGTCCTCACCTGCAACGACGAAGCGATTCTCGCACGTTGTCTGGCCTCCCTCGATTTCGCCGACGAGATCGTGGTGGTGGTCGACGCGAAGAGCCGCGACGGCAGCGAGAAGATCGCGCGTGAGTACACCGAGCGCGCCTTTGTGCACGCCTATCGCGGCGACATCGAGCAGAAATCCTTCGCGGTCGAGTGCGCGACACGGGATTGGGTGTTGATCGTCGACTCCGACGAAGTCGTGACTCCGGAACTCGCGGGTATGCTTCGCTCGTTCTTCGAACGCGAAGCGCGCAACGACATGGTCGCTGGTGCCGAGATCAATCGTCTCACCTACCACCTCGGCCGTTGGCTGCGCCACGGCGACTTCTTTCCCGACTGGACCCTGCGCCTGTTCCGCAAAGCGACTGCAAGCTGGGTCGGACAGAACCCGCACGGTCGCATCGAGGTGACGGGGCGGGTCACGAGACTCGACGGAGTGCTCGAGCACTACAGCTACCGCGATCTCGCCGACCAGGTCGAGCGCATCCAACGCTTCAGCGATGCCGCGGCGGCTGCACTCGTAGCCCAGGGCAAGCGCTTTGCCCTGCGCGATCTCGTGCTGCGCCCGCCGGCGCGATTCGCGCGCGCGTATCTACTGAAGCAGGGCTTCCGCGACGGCCTGCCCGGCTTCATCGTGGCCGCCGCGACCGCGTTCCACGTCTTCCTCAAGTACGCGAAGTTGTGGGAACGCGAACGGAAGGGGTCGGCCGCGCCCTAGCAGGCTGCGGAAAAACCCTTCGGTCGCCATGTACAGCCCTTCGAACCGATCTCTGCGTTGCGGAACCGTGGCCGTAGCTACGGCTACGCCCACGAACCCGCGCCTTGATCTCGGCCCGAATGGCTGCACCTGGCTCGGTCAGGGTTCTTCCGCAGCCTGCTAGTACGGGTTTGGTGGGACCGGAACGCTGAAGTAGTCGGTGATCGCTGCGATTTCGCCGGCGCTCAGGTCGGCGGCGTCCTCGGCCGCCTGCAGATCGTCGAGCTCGCTGGTGGGCTTCGCATCCCAGGTCTCGGTCGCCGCGGTGATCTGCGCGGGGGTCGGCGCGGTGGGCGTCGACGGCGCCGGAAGATCGTCGGTCGCGAGCGGATTGGGAATCTCGACCTCGACGCCGTCGAGGAGCGCGGTGAGGGGCGGAGCCCCGCCGTCGTCGTCCTCGGCCGCGGTGTCGTCGGAGTCGTTGTTTCCTCCGCCGGGCGCACAGCCGACGGCCGCGATGATCGCGATGGCGAAACTCACGATGAGCCAGAAGGGAATCTTCGAACGAATCAGGAGCATGGGTGCAGCTTCCTCAGGGAATGGTGACGGGACCGGTCGTGCGTTCGTCCCACTCCGCGGGCGGAATCAGAACCGGAAAGGTGGAAGTGTCGACGTGATCGGTCGCCGCGAGGTCGCCGTCGTCGACCGCGAGGAGCACCGCTTCGACCTGGCCATCGGAGGCCCCCGCGTTGCGCGTCACCACGACATCACTCTCGGTATCGCTGTCGACCAGGCCACTGCCGAGGTAGTCGAAGTTTTCGCCGAGGTTCACGGGATGGAAGCTCTGGAGCTGCCCCGGTGTCCCGGAGGAGATCGCCGGCATCAGTTGCACGCGAACCAGGCCTTCGTTGGGGGCGCCGTTCTTCACGAAGATCAGGTCGGCGCGATTCCCGCTGTCGATGAGGGCAAAGCCCGCGAAGTCGTAGTCGGTGGGTGCGACCAGGTAGGCGAAGAGTTGCTCGTCCACACTGGTGCCGTCGGTGGCGTCGTCCTGCATGACGAGGATCCGCAGGCTCTGCTCCGCCCGATCCGCCACCACGATGTCGGCGACGTCGTCTCCGGTGACGTCGGCCACGCCGAAGATCTCGAGATCCGGGTCGTCGGGAATCACCATCGGATGGGAGATCTGTTCGACCTCCATCGAAATGTTCATCAGGTAGACCCGCATCAGGCCTTCTTCGGTGTCGCCGTTGAAGTCGTGGACGAAGACGAAGTCGTCCACCCCGTTGCCGTCGACGTCTCCGACGCCGATCAGGGTGTAGTCGGGATCGGGAAGCGCGATCAGGTCGCCTTCGATGTCGGTGTTCACGGTCGACGCGTCGTCGGAGAGATCCCACACGCGAAGTCCACCGAGCTCTCGCGCATCGTCGCCGACATCGAGGGCCGTCTTGCGGGCCGCGATCTGCGACTGCCCGTCGAGATTGGCGTTGAAGTTGCCCACCGCGAGGAACTCGTAGCGATCCTGCAGCTGGAAGGGGAACTCGTTGCTCAGCAGTTCGCCATCGGCGCTGGCATCGGAGCCGTCGATCAACATCACCCAGAGCAGGCCCTGGTTCGAACCCGAGATCTTCTCGGCGAGGAGATCCGAGATGCCGTCTTGATTGAAGTCGGCGACGGTGAGGATCGAGGTCGAAGGACCCGCGAGGCTCAGCGACGGTGCGAACGCGATCGCAGCAAACAGCATCACGGCAAGACCGAGACAGCTGGTCGCAGGTACTTTCCGGATTCGGCTTTCCCCGGAGTTGGCTTCGCTCATGAATGGACCCATTTCGACTCGCCCCGAATAGCGGAACTGTGGCTCGATGTTCGACTCGCTCAATCGGCGCTCGCCCTGAGATTCTTGTGTGGACTTTTCGAGTGTATCAACGAGGGAGATCAGCGGCCAAGGATCGCATCTGCTCTGGAGTTGCGCGGGTTCTCGATGCGGGTTCGGCCCGACACGCGGCGAGAACTTCGCGACCGAGAATCGCGCTTGATTAGGAGGCTGCGTTTCGCTCCGACGTTCCATCGCCGGCGGTGTCGGATGCAGGCTTCCGGCGATCGATTCCGCCGCGCATTTCCTCAGCGAAACCCGCGAGGCGTCGATTCGCCCGCTCCAGCGCGCCCTGGCTCTCGCGAACCGGTGTGCTGAGGCGAATCGAGAGCGCGGCGCCGGACCGCCGGGCCGGCCCCCGATCCAGCGCCAGGGCGTTTCGGAAGGTCTCTTCGAACGCGCCATCCATGCCCTCGTGCCAGTGATAGACGAGAAGCCTCTGGTTGCGCCCGGTGAAGAAGCGGCGATCCACCGTCTTCCCATCTGCGAGAGTGGCCTGGTCGCGCGACCGTTCGACCAGTCCGCCGCCGGGGATCGCCGTCTTGGCCGAGCGGAGGCTACCGCGTCGGTCGAGGCGATCGTCGGCGAGAATCTGCACCGCCACGGGCTCGCCGCCGAATTCATACTCGCGATGCAGCCAGCGCGAGATCCCCACGCTGCCGTAGAACTGGCGATCGAGCTTGCGCCCCCTGGCCTTGCTGCCCGCGATCTCGTTCGGGATGTCGAAGGCGTCGAGCGCTTCGGGCCGCGGGGCCTTCCACGGTTCGATCGACCACTGCAGCCCGACGATGACGAGAAGCACGGTCGCGAGAGAGAGTGCGCGCCCCATGACGTTTTCGTTTGCTGAAGGAGCGATCTCGCTTCTCGGGGAGGGTGCGATGCCGAGGCGGCGATCGCGTCGCGCGAGCAGCTGATCGAAGCCCGCGATCAACAGCACGCCGATTACCAACATCACCACGCCCTGGGTTTCGTGGACCGCGCTCCATTCCGAGTAGGGGTTGAAGATGATCGAGAGCACCCGCGCGAGGTTCACGATGTAGCCGATGATCGGCGCCGCGAGGAGAAGCAGGGCGACCTGCTGTGGCCGGCGATAGAAGAGGGTGGCGTAGAGGGCGCTCGCCATGACCAGTGTTTCGATCATCCGCATGCCGCTGCAGGTCTCGATCACCATGAAGGCGTGATCGCCGAGGATCACCACGTCGCCGAATCGCTCCGACGCAAAGCCCGTGGCACGCAGGAGGAAGTCGGAGCTCGCCGCGGCCGAGAGCTGCAATGGCCATACGGCCAGGTTCACGATCCCGGCCGGAATGGGGAACGCGAAGATCAGGAAGCACGCGGGGATCGCGGCTGCGCGAAGCCCACGCGATCCGCCGAGCCAGGCGGCCGAACCGAGCAGGCTCGCGATGAGCGAAAGCACGAGAAGCTCGGTGGCCCCCACGTATCCCGCCCAGATCGCGAGGCACGCTCCCACCGCGAGCAGCGGAATCGCGACGAGAGGGTTCGGGGGCGCACCCAGTGCGGCGACGATCGCTCGCCGCTGCCCCGCGAAGAGCAGCGCCGACACGCCGAAGATCAGGAGCGGCGAGCCTCCGGCGGGTGCGAAGAGTTCGACCTCGTCGCTATCGATCGCCACCGTGCCGTAGGGTTCGGGCTCGAAGCCAGCGAGGTCGACGTGGACAAGGAGGATCAGCACCGCCGTGGCCACGAGCACGATCGCGCGTTGCCCAATCCCGCGTTGCTCGCGATCCCCAGGCTGATCAGCCTCGCCGCCCACGTTCGTCGTCGAATCCTCTACGCCATGCGGCCGGGGACGAAGGGGTGGCTGCTCGAGAGCCCGCCGTCCACGGCGATCGCCTGGCCATTCACATAACTGCTCTCGTCGCTTGCGAGGAACAGTGCCGCAGCTGCGATCTCGTCCGGCGCGCCTGCGCGCTTGAGCGGGTTCAGCTGGCCGATCTTCTTCTCGGAACCGGCCGCGCGCGCCATCTCGAACATCGGCTTCGTCATCCCGGTTTCGATCAAGCCGGGGCAGATCGCGTTCACGCGCACGCTGGTGTCCGCGAGTTGGAACGCGGCGGTCTGGACGAGATTGATGACGCCCGCCTTGCTTGCGCTGTAGGGGACGGGCCCTGCGCCCGAGCGGATGCCCGCG
Organism: Myxococcota bacterium; assembly: GCA_028278345.1. Classification (GTDB taxonomy): domain Bacteria; phylum Myxococcota_A; class UBA9160; order UBA9160; family UBA4427; genus DUBZ01. Next base: position 12,896 of record JANQEL010000080.1, on the reverse strand, counting down.
ACCGAAGCCGTGCAGAGGATCGAGCCTCCACCGTGGGCCTGCATGTGTCGGGCGGCGTGTTTGATCGCGACGAACGGCCCGATGAGATTCACCTCGAGCACGTTGCGGAAATCGTCCGCCGTGTTCTCGAGCAGCGTCGCCATCTCGCCGGTGATGCCCGCGTTGGCGAAGAAGATCTCGAGGCCGCCGTACTCCGCGACGCATCGCTCGACCGCACCTGCGATCGCGTCCTCGTCGGACGCTGAGGCCTCGATCCCGAGTGCCTGGCCTCCCGCCGCCACGACCGAATCGACGGTTTCAGCGAGGCCGTCGGCCGCTAGATCGATGCACACCACACTTGCGCCTTCCGCCGCGAACAGCTGCGCGCTCGCGCGGCCGATCCCACTCGCCGCGCCGGTGACGATCGCGCGTTTGCCTTCCAGTCGAGCCATCGGGTCTTCCTTCCTTTCTCGATCTCCAACCGCCCGAGCGGCGGATCGGGATCGGCTCAGTCGTGGCCGATGCGAACGAGGCTCAGCCAGCCGAGGATCAAGAGCAGGCCCCCGATCGGGGTGATGGGGCCGAGCCAGCGCATCTTCGTGAGCACCAACAGGTAGATGGAGCCCGAGAAGAAGAGCATGCCCACGCTGAGCAGCCCCGCAGGCAGGCGGATCGACTTGCCGCTGTGGGCGGCGAAGAGCGCCAGCGCCAGCAGTACGACGCTGTGGAGCAGATGGTATTGGGTCGCGGTCATCCACGACTCGAGTTGCGCGGGTTCGAGGCGCGCCTTCAAGCCGTGTGCACCGAAGGCACCGGCCACCACGGCGAGCGCTCCGGAAACCGCTGCAATGATGATCCACATGTCGCGTTCCTCCGAGGTTGGCCCGGCGCTCGCACCGGCGGAGCGTATCGAAAAGGCGAGAGCGCCTCGACGACACAAGCCGGGCCCGGTACGTTCCTCGCCGATTCAATCGTCTCTTCCATTCTCTACAGCCTTCGGGGGCACGAAATGGCCAAGCGCGTCGACTGGTACTACAACCGCAAGGGGTGAACGTCCTGCACCCGAGCGTCCAAGTTCCTGGACGCCAACTCGATCGAGCCGAAGGAAACCGTTTCGGCCAGCGCGAAGCTCGGCAAGAAGGACGCCAAGGCGATCGCCAAGGACGCGTCGAAGCTGATCGTGGCCAAGGGCAAGAAGGTCAGCGAGTGGAAGGGCGGCGACACGACTTCGAAGGAAGCGGTCGAAGCCATGTTGGGGCCCACGGGCAACCTGCGCGCACCCACCCTGCGTGCCGGGAAGACCGTCCTGGTCGGCTTCAACGACGACGTCTACTCGGACTCGCTGCTCTAGCGGGCTTCACAGCGCGTCACACTTCCATCGCTTCGTCACCCGAACTGCTCGCCAGTTCGCGATAGAGCCCCGGGCGATTCATCAATTCGTCGTGGGTGCCCTGATCGACGATGCGCCCGCCGTCCATCACGACGATGCGATCGGCCCGGCGAATGGTCGAGAGCCGGTGGGCCACCAGGAAGAGCGTGCGGTTGCCCCGTAGTGCGTCGATGGCGTCTTGCAGGGTCTGCTCGGTCTTGGTGTCGAGGGCGCTCGTGGCCTCGTCGAAGACGAGGATGGCGGGGTTCTTGAGCAGCGCCCGCGCGATGGTGATGCGCTGACGCTGGCCGCCGGAGAGTCGCAAGCCGAATTCGCCGACTTCCGTGTCGTAGCCCTCGGGTAGCTGTTCCACGAATTCGTCGACACGCGCGATGCCGGCCGCGCGGCGCACTTCGTCGTCGCTCGCTGCGGGACGTCCGTAGCGGATGTTCTCCGCGATGGTCGTGTCGAAGAGGAAGGGTTCCTGGCTCACGATCCCCACCTGGGCGAGCAGGGAAGCGCGCGTGATGTTTCGCAGGTCGCGACCATCGATCTCGATGCGTCCGAAGGTCGGATCGTGGAAGCGCATCAGCAGATCGACCAGGGTCGTCTTGCCCGCGCCACTGCGTCCGACGATCGCGACGACCTCACCGGCGTGTACCTCGAGGTTCACGCGCTCGACCGCGATCACGTCTCCGTAGCGCAGGGTCGCGTCCCGGAACGCGATGCCGTGGTCGATGCCCTCGATCGCGACGGCATCGCTCTCGTCAGGCACCTCGGTCTCTCGGTCGAGCACCTCGAAGAAGCGCTCGGCCGAGGCCAGCGCTTCCGAAAGCGTCGCCCAACCGCGCGAGAGCGTCTTGGTCGGGCGATAGGTGGTGGCCAGCGCCGTTGCGAAGGCGGTGACGGTGCCCGGCGTGATGCCCCACATGCCGCGGATCACGAGCCAGGTGCCGAAGGCGATCATCAGCGTGGCCGTCGCACCGGTCAGGAACTCGACCAGGCTGCGCGACGAGACGCGATTGCGCACCACCTTCATGTCGCGGCGGAACAGGCGCTGGGCTTCCCTGCGAAAGGCCCGCTCTTCGAGCTCTTCGCCCGAGAACGCCTTGATGACCTTGATGCCCGAGAGGATGTCGACCAGGCGTTGAGTGACCTCACCGAGTTGTTCCTGCCGCCGCCGTGCGCTGCTGCGAATGCGTCGTGCGAACCACGCGACGGTGCCGACGACGATCGGTGCGGTCACGAGCGCGACCAGGGTGAGCTGCCAGGAGATCAGGAAGAGGGTGATGCCTCCCGCCAGCACCATCGCACCCGCTTGCAGGAAGTCGCCGAAGACGAGGCGCAGGGCGTCTTCGCTCGCGTCGGCGTCGCTGAGTGCGCGATTGAGGGTGTCGCCGCTGTGTTTCCCACGGTGAAAGGAGAGCGGCAGTCGCAAGAGCTTCGCGGCCAGCCGGTTCTTGATGTCCACCGAGATCAAGCCGAGGGAGCGCGCCAGTAGATAGAGACGCGCGAAGAGCAGGAAGGGCATCACCAGGGCGAGACCGAGGGCGGCGGAAACGATCAGGAGGAGATTGTCGGTGATGGTTCGCGACGCTTCGGCCTTGGGGACGAGCTCGCCCGCGGGTATGGCCTGGCCCGTACTCGGCGCGAGGAGTTTTGCGACGTCGAGCTTGCGAACGGCCGTGTCTCCGCCACCGACGACGACCGAATGCGCGGGCATCAGGACGTCGTCGAGAAGCGGCTTCATCAGGTACGCGCGCGCGTAGCGTCCGCCCGAGTAGACGAGCACGAGGGCCATGCAGAGCGCGATCGTCGCCAGGTAGGGGGTCGCGAAGCCGAGCATGCGGCGTAGCAATGCGAAGGCGGATGCTGGGTCGCTGTGCGGCGCGGGCATGGCACTCGATGCGGCGGGGTTCGGTTCCCCCACGAATCCCCCGTGATGGTCAGGAGCCAGGAGCGGGACGAACCAGCATAGCCCAGGACTTGTGGGCGAGGTTTACCGGTGCGCGCTGGCGGCCGCACTCTCGCTGTCTATTCGCGAGGACTACTCGAGTTCTCGTCGCAAGACTTCGCCCGCGCGAAGACCGAGCAGCAGATCGCCCTCCACACCGAGCCCTCCCACGAAGGCGCGGTCCAGCAGGTAGACGGGCAGCTTCGCACTGGCCCGCAGGTCGATCTCGCCGGGCCAGCAGACGCCACGCAGGGGATCTTCGAGCAGGTGGTCATCGTCCCAACGCGGAACCTTGACCTCGATCTCTTCGATCGACTCGTGAAGGAAGGGCATGAGGGTCAGTGCGCGCTCTTTGAGTTCGCGTGCCAGGGCATCGGGTTCGACGCCGTCGCGCGCCATGGCTCGCAACACGACATCGCGTCGCTTCGGGTCGCCTTCGCGTTCGAAGATCGAGAGGGTCGCCACGTGTTCGGCGCCTTCATCGACGCTCCGCGTGGAATCCTCGGGCAACAGGATCACCCGCTTCGCCATGCCTTCCGGAATCACGTCGCGGTGCACGCGCAGGTGCACGTTCACCCGTCGTCGCGCAGTGCGCGGATGCTTCAGGAACTCGGGAGTGTCCTTCGCATCGAGTACACCGGCCACTGCCGTGGCGGGCGCGGCCACGACCAGCACGCGACCAGCCCAGATCTCGCTCGTGCCCGCCACCGAGACCCCGGGCTGATTCATCACCGAAACCAATCGGAACTTGCGCGAGAGGGTGCGGAACTCACCGAAGACCGATTCGACACGGCGGCGCAGCATCTCGTGCAGCCACGGCGGACCGCCGTCGAAGCCGACGCCGCCGAGCAACGGGCTACCGAGCAGGCGCGCCTGGGCTTCGGGCCCCGGGGTGGCCGTCGCGAGGTTCGAGAGCGCGCGCACCTGGGCTGCGAGCGCGCGGGCCAGCCCGCCCTCGGCTCGTGCGGCTTCGGCGGGCAGGCCCCGGCGATGGCTTCCTTCGGCGCCGGGACGCGCTCGGCTCATGCGACGCCCGACGCGCACCAGCGGCGTGGCCAACATCGTCTTGCGCTCGACTTCCGACGCTTCGTGCACGTTGCGCACCAGCGCGTGGGCGAGGTCGGGTTTGCACAACCCCCACGCCACCAATTCGTCGGCAGTGAGTTCTTTGTTTCCGATATCCGCTCGCAGCTGATCGCCGACCAGTTGGTAGGAGACTTCTTCGTCCTCGATGCGGCGGCGGTCGATCAGCGAGAGGGTGAGTTCTTTCAGGCTGTGTTCGAGGATGCCGCCGCCGCGCGCGCCCGCGAGATAGAAGGGTTCGCGCAGGCCGGAGAAACCCGTGCGCGCGGCTTCCTCTTCGACGATCAGCACGCGTTGGCCCGCCATGCCGAGGCGCGCGGCCAACACGAGGGCGGGGATGTTGCTCCCGACGATCACGGCATCCCAACGCCGGGCGCGCGCGCCCTCGTTCGAAGAGACGACCGGAAGCGACACGCCTACGACCCTTCGGGTCGACCTTCCAGCCGACCTTCCAGGAAGCCCGGGTCGATGATGAGGGCGGGCGCGTCTTCGTCGCCGCGGCTTTCTCCACCGCCGCGGCGCTCGATCTCGCCGATCACATAGCAGCGCTCACCCAGGCCGTTCAGGCGCTCGGCGATCTCGACGTGTTGCTCGCGCGGCACGATCAACACCATCCCGATGCCGCAATTGAAGACGCGGAGCATCTCGCTCTCGCTGATCTCCCCCTGCCGGGCGATCCAGTCGAACACCCCCGGCCGCGGCCAGGCGGTGGTGTCGAGGCGCGCCTGCACGCCGCCGGGCAGGATGCGCGGGATGTTGCCGTCGAAGCCGCCTCCGGTGATGTGCACGAGGCCATTGATCTTGAAGTCGCGGATCACGTTGAGCAGGGGCTTCACGTAGATGCGCGTCGGCGCGAGCAGCGCGCTCGCCAGTGTGGTGTTCAACTCGTCGTTGGCGGCGAAGAGATCGACCGAGCCGGCCAGGATCCCCTGGTCGACCACGTGGCGCACCAGGGAGTAGCCGTTGCTGTGGAAGCCGCTCGAGGCAAGGCCGAGCAGCACGTCGCCCTCGCGGATCGTCGAGCCGTCGATCATCAGGTCGCGCTCGACGACACCCACGCTGAAGCCGACCACTTCGAGATCGCCATCGCGATACACACCCGGCATGGTGGCCGTCTCGCCGCCGAGCAGCGCGCAGCCCGCGCGCTTGCAGCCTTCAGCGATGCCGCGCAGAGCGTCGGCGGCGATCTTGCGATCGAGCTTGCTCATCGCGAGGTAGTCGAGGAAGACGACGGGCTCCGCACCCTGGACCACGAGGTCGTTCACGACCATGGCGACGCAGTCGATGCCGATGGTGTCGTAGCGCCCGATCTGGCGCGCCAGCGAGAGCTTGGTGCCGACGCCGTCGGTGGCCGCTACCCAGATCGGATCCTGATATCGCTCGGGGGTCTTGAACATGCCCGCGAAGCCGCCGATCGAGGAGAGCACCTCGGGGCGCGTCGCTCCGCGCACGATGTCCTTCACGTCGTCGATGAACGACTCGTCGTGGTCGAGGTCGACGCCGGCGCGTGCGTAGGTGGGGGCGGTGTTGGGGTCGGCCGGGGCGTCTTTTTGGGCCATGGGGTCGTCTTGGCCTTCGTCTTTGGGGCCGCTCGAGCGGGCGCGTGAGCGGGTAGAAGGAACGATGTCTTCGATCTCGATCGTGATCTCGCTGGCGTCGTCCGCCGCGGCGTGGCGGGCGGCCTGCTCCGCGCTGATCTTCGCAGACGACGATTCTCGCTCATCCGAGTCCGAACCGGCTGCTCCGGCGCCTGTCTGCGAGGTGTTCTGCGGTTTGCGGGGTCGCGACACCCGGCATAGGTACTGAACCGCGATAGGGGGGTCAATTCTGTCGGGCCTGTCAGCAGGACGCCCGCTCGCGAGTCCCGTCGCCACAGCGGACTGCTATCGTGGCCCGCGTGTTGATCGCGGTGGTGATACCCGCGCTCGATGAGGCCGAAAGCATCGAAGACGCCATTTCGAGTGTTTCGTCGAGCGTATCGGGGACCCCGGTCCCCGGAGTCACCGAATCGAGCGGCTCGCAGGATCCGGCCATCGAGGTCATCGTCGTCGACGGCGGGAGTCGCGACGACACCGTCGTGCGGGCCCGGAACGCGGGAGCACGAGTGATCAGCGCCCAACGCGGCCGCGCCCGGCAGCTTCAGGTGGGATACGAGGCAAGCAAAGGCGATGTCGTTCTCTTTCTTCACGCGGATACACGGTTGCCCGGCGGCTGGGCCGCCGCGGTCGGCGATGCCCTCGAGGACGAACGGGCCGTGGGAGGCGCATTCCGCTTGAGGTTCGACGAACGCAGCTGGCGCATGCGATGGGTCGAGTGGAGCGCGCGCTTCCGCATCGCGCTGCTGCGCTTTCCGTTCGGCGACCAGGGCATCTTCGTCAGGCGGCCGGTGCTCGAAGCGATTGGCGGCGTGCCCGACGTCCCGCTGATGGAAGACTGTGATCTGGTGCGCGAGATGAAGCGGCGCGGACGCTTGGTGCTGCTTCCCGATGCGGCGACGACCGGTGCGCGGCGATACCTCGAAAACGGCGTGGGGCGCACCTCCGTTCTTCACTTCATCGCGTTCGTCGCCTTCTGGTTCGGCGTCGATCGCGCGCGCATTGCGGGGTGGCTCGGACGATGAGTGCGCCGGTTACCCATGTCGAGGGCGATAGCTCGGTACGCCACGCGCTGCGGCGGCTCTCGGCCTACATCCTCCGCAACCAGCGCTACTACGCGATCTGGGCACTCACGACCTTCGTCTACGTCGGGGCCTTCGTCGGTTTTCCGATGCTGGTGGGCGACGCAATCCAGGCCGCCACCGAGGGGGCGCCCCGCGGCGAGATCCTCACCCTCTGCGCGCTGATCTTCGCCGTGGTGATCGTGCGCTTCGTCTTCCGTTACTACTCGCGCACGATGGTCTTCAACGCCGCGCGCGAGGTCGAATACGAGATGCGCAACGATCTCTTCGCGCACTTCCAGCGTCTACCGCAGTCCTTCTACTTCAGGTGGCGCACGGGCGACCTGATGAGCCGCTGCGTGAACGACCTGAACTCGGTTCGCATGCTGCTCGGGCCGGGCCTGCTCTCGGTGATGCAGACCCCGATCCTCTTCATCGGGGTGATCGCCGCGATGGCGTGGATGAACTGGAAGCTGGCCCTGCTGGTGATGATCCCCTTTCCCCTGTTCATCTTGATCGCGCGTCTATTCGGTGCGCAGATGCATGCGCGATCGCTTGCGGTGCAGGTCGGCCTCGGCGATCTCTCGAACCAGGTGCAGGAGGCCATCGCGGGGATTCCCGTCGTGAAGGCCTACGCGATGGAAGAGGAACAGCAGATCCGCTTCCGCGCCGCAGCCGAGGAGATGCTGCACCGACAGCTTCGCTTCGTGCGCATCAACGCCGGAATGCCGATGATCGTGGGGCTGCTCCCCGCCGCTGCGATGTGCATCCTGCTGGTCGCGGGCGGCAGCTACTACGATGCCGGCTTGATCACCGTTGGCGACTTCTTCGCCTTCTCCATCTTCATCTTCCAGCTGATCTTCCCGACCTTCATCATGGGTTGGACCTTTGCCCTGGTGCAGCGCGGCGCGGCGGCGATGCAGCGGATCGACGAAGTGCTCTCGGTCGAGCCGAGCATCGCGGATGCCGACGACGCCCACGACGTCGACGATCTACGCGGCGAGATCGAGTTCCGCGGACTGTCCTTCCGCTACGGTGCCGACGCTTCGGGTGAGGCCCTCGAGGACGTTACCCTGCGCGTTCCCGCCGGCACCAGCGTCGGCATCGTGGGTCCGATGGGTTCGGGCAAGAGCACTCTCGCATCGCTGATCCCGCGCATCTACGAAGTGCCGCGCGGGCAGCTCTTCCTCGACGGGGTCGACGTCAACGACATCCCCCTCCACGTGCTGCGTCGCTCGATCGCGATGGTGCCCCAGGACTCCTTCCTCTTTTCGATGTCCCTGGCCGACAACATCGCGTACGGGCTTCCCGAAACGCGCGAGAGCCTGGTGCGCGAGGCCGCCGAGCGCGCGCAGCTACACAAGGACGTCGACGAGCTTCCCCACGGCTACGCGACGATGGTGGGCGAACGCGGCGTGATGCTCTCCGGCGGGCAGCGGCAGCGAACGGCCCTCGCGCGCGCTCTCGCCCTCGATCCGAGCATTCTCATCCTCGACGACACGCTTTCGGCGGTCGACGCCGAGACCGAGAGCGCCATCCAGCAGCAACTCAGCGAGGTCTTCGAGGGGCTCACCGTGGTGGTGGTCGCGAGTCGGGTCAGCACCGTGACGGATTGCGATCAGATCGTCGTGCTCGATCGCGGTCGCATCGTCGAGCAGGGCACCCATGAAGAGTTGATGGCCCTGGGTGGGCTCTACGTGCTGCTGAACGAGCAACAGCAGGAAGAAGAGCGCGGGCGCGCGGCTGGCGGCGATGGTGTCGCGGAGGCCACCGCATGAGTGGCATCGAAGGGATCGCCGAAGAGGAGGCCCTCGGCAAGGCGTACGACACCCGGCTGATGACCTGGCTGTGGCAGTACGTGAAGCCGTACTGGGGGATGGTCGCCTTTTCGATCCTCGTGGTGATCCCGATCTTCATCCTCGAGCTCGCACCGGCCTGGATCGTGAAGCACGGTCTCGACGCCGTGGTCGCGAAGCGCGATGCAGCGGCCGCCGCCGAAGCGGGCGAACCCAACGCCGACGTGCTCGATCAGATCGTCGACCCCGGGATCATCGCGGCGATCCTCGATGCACCCGAAGGCATGCAGACATGGGTGTGGCTCGCCCTCGTGTATGCCGCAGTTTCGCTCGCGGGCGCGGCGCTGCAGTTCGTGAACATGGTCGTGATGGCGATGACCGGGCAGTACGCCATGCGCGACCTGCGGGTGAAGATCTTCCGGCACCTCGAGAGCCTGCACCTCGGCTACTTCGATCGCATTCCCGTCGGCCGGCTCGTGACGCGCGTGACCAACGATGTCGAGAACGTCGCCGAGATGTTCTCCGCGGGCATCGTGGCTCTCGTGACCGACGTCGCCAAGATGATCGGCTTCGGCGTGATGCTCTTCATTGTCGACGCGAAGCTCGCGCTTGCGGCCTTCACGGTGGTACCACTCTTCATGGTGGCGGCGTGGTTCTTCCGCTTGAAGATCCGCGAAGCCTTCCGGGAGGTGCGGCTCAAGATCGCGCACATCAACGCGGTGATTCAGGAGACCATCACCGGCATCAAGGTGGTGCAGCTCTTCACCCGGGAGAAGCGCAACTACGACGATTTCGACCTCGTGAACGGCGAACACCGCGACGCGTGGAAGCGATCGATCCACTACGACTCGCTGCTCTTCGCCGCCGTCGAAGCCGCGGAAGGGCTCGTGGTGGCGGTGATCATCTGGCAGGGCACCGGGCTCGCCGCCGCGGGCACCCTCTACGTCTTCGTGGCCTGGTTCCGCCGCTTCTTCCTGCCGCTGCGCGATCTCTCGGCCAAGTACTCGGTGATGCAGTCGTCGATGGCGAGTACCGAGCGCCTCTCCGAATTGATGGACACCCAACCCGCCGTGCGCGATCCGGCGTCGGACATCTGGGATGCAGCAAAGGCGCGGCAGATCGAGAGCGAACGCGGCTCGGTGGTGTTCGAAAACGTCTGGTTCGCCTACCAGGGTGACGACTGGATCCTGAAGGACGTCTCCTTCCGGGTGGAACCGCGGGGCAAGGTCGCCTTCGTCGGCGCGACGGGTGCCGGCAAGACGACGATCATCAAGTTGCTGACGCGTCTCTACGACGTGACCCGCGGCCGCATCCTGGTCGACGGCATCGACGTGCGCGAGATGCCCCAGCAGGTGTTGCGTCGACGCGTCGCGACCGTGCTGCAGGACGTCGTGCTCTTCAGCGGCAGCGTTGCGGACAACATCGATCTCGGTCGCGCCGATGTCGGCCTCGCCGACGTGCAGGCCGCCGCCGAAGCGGTCGAGGCGAGCGGCTTCATCGAGCGTCTCCCGCGCGGCTACCAGACCGAGGTGCGCGAGCGCGGCAGCAACTTCTCCACCGGCGAACGCCAGCTGCTTTCCTTCTCCCGCGCCCTCGCCCACGGCTCCGACATCCTGATCCTCGACGAGGCGACGAGCTCGGTCGATTCGGAAACCGAGCGGCTGATCCAAAGCGGCATCCACACCCTGATGGAGAACCGCACCTCGATCGCGATCGCCCACCGCCTCTCGACGATTCGCGACGTCGACACCATCCACGTGCTCAAGACCGGCGAGCTCGTCGAGTCGGGCACCCACGAAGAACTCCTCGCCGCGGGCGGCACCTACTCCGAGCTCCACCGGCTGCAGACCGAGGGCCAGGAGGCGGCCCCTCTCGGCGCTCCGCTGCCAGCCCCGGTCAACGCCTGAAAAGCCTTGCCGAAACGGCGGTTTGGGCCCCGGCGAACTCCCGAAGACAGGCCATTTTCATGGCGTTTTTGAAACTTCGGTGGTATCAAGGGGTTCCCCCCTGTCAGATATGCCGTTTGGCTTTTCCTGTGTGTACGTGCTGGATCTCCGCGAACGTTCGACAGGAGGGTCCCCGTATAGAGCAGTACCCCGAATCGCCCTGATCGGCGGGTTCCAAAGCCCACACCTTCGTGATATCCACCCGGATATCGGCGAAGGCGCGCTTCCGGAACACCGCGATTTGCGGCGGTTTTTTTGTTTTCCGTCCCATCCCCAAAGCCAAGAGCCAACACGGTGCTCCTCCACACCCGGGCTCGGCTCTCGATAGAGGCAGCGCTTGAGGATCAAGTCCCTTCAGGTTCACGGGTTCAAATCCTTCGTCGACAAGGTGGTTTTCACCTTCGACGACGGCGTGACGGCCGTCGTCGGCCCCAACGGCTGCGGCAAGTCGAACGTCGTCGACGCGGTGCGCTGGGTGATGGGGGAACAGAGCCCCAAGCGACTGCGGGGCAAGGGGATGGAAGACGTCATCTTCGCGGGTTCCGAAACCCGCCCGCCGATCGGCATGGCCGAGGTGGTCCTCACCTTCGACTGCTCCGACGGCGATGCGCCCGCCGGCTTCAGCGAGTACAGCGAGATCGAGATCACGCGCCGGCTCTACCGCTCGGGCGAGAGCGAGTACCTGCTCAACAAGACACCCTGCCGGATGCGCGACATCCACGACTTCTTCCGCGACTCCGGCATCGGGCAGCGCGGCTACACGATCGTCGAACAGGGGCGCGTGGCCGAGATCGTGTCGGCCAAGGCCGATGAACGGCGCACGCTCATCGAAGAGGCCGCGGGCATCAGCAAGTACAAGGCGCGGCGTCGCGAGGCCGAGAGCAAGATCGCCTCGACCGAGACGAACCTCAACCGCGTGAACGACGTGCTCGGCGAGATCAAGCGACAGATCTCCTCCCTCGAGCGCCAGGCCCGCAAGGCCGCCCGCTTCAAGCGCCTGCGCGAAACCCAGCGCGTGCTCGATCTCTCGATCGCGAGCGACGAACGCAAAGAGATGCTCCAGGTCGTCGAGGAGGCCCTCGCCAAGCTCTCGACCGTGCGCGATCAGGTGACGGCCTACGAGGCGAATCTCTCGGAGCGCGAACTCAACGCCGAAGAGCAGCGCATCGCACTCACCGAGGCCGAGAAGAGCGTCGCGCGTCAAGCCGAGGCCCTCTACGCGCTGCGCAGCGAGATCAAGCAGATCGAAGGGCAGATCGAACTGAACCACCGCGAAGCCGAAGGCCTCGACGAGAGCAACCGCGGGCGTCAGGAAGAGATCACCCAGCTCGAAGAGCAGGTGGCGGCCACGCGCCGAGAGGCCGAGGAGGCCCAGGCCGAACTCCAGGATCTCGAAGAGGCGCTGGCGAACGAGTCGGAGACGGTACGCGCGGCCGAAGAAGAGGCGCGCGCGGCTCTCGATGCCCTGCGTGCCCTCGAGCGCGAACGCGACACGGAGAACGAGAGCTTCGTCAACACGCTCACCGAACTCGCGCGCGCCGAAGATCGCGGCTCCGCGGTGGAAGATCGCCGCGCCGAGATCGATCAGCGCATGCGCGTTGCCGATCGCGAACTGGAGATCCACCAGAGCGAAGCCCATCGCGCGGGCGAAGAAGAGACCCAGCTCGAAGAGGGGCTGCGCAATCTGCTGAGCGACCGCGATCGCCTGCAGGAACAACTCAAGAGCGCGATCACCGCGCACGAGCGAGCCGGTGAAGCACTGAAGCGTGCACACGCCGAACGCGACGCGGCTCGCGAACGCTACGAAGCCAAGCGCGCACGCCTCGCGTCGCTTCGCGAAGTGCTCGAGAACCGCGAAGACGTCGGCGAAGCCACGCGTCACCTGATCGAGGGCGGAAGTGAGATCCGCAAGCGCTACGGCCTGCGCGGGCTGGTGCGCGAGTTCCTCGAAGTCGACGCCGAAGCGGAGCGTGCGGTCGAAGCGGTGCTCGCCGAGCGAGCCGAGGCCATCGTCGTCGACAATGTCGGCGGTGCGGTTGGCGCTCTCGATCGTCTGCGCGAAGCGGGCACGGGGACGGGACGGTAGCGGGGCAGGGCGGCGCCATCCGGCGAC
>JANQEL010000055.1 GCA_028278345.1 Myxococcota bacterium | reverse complement strand
CCGCGCACCGTGCAGCAGATGCAGCCGTTCGACATCTCGAAGATCTCTTCATCGGCGTCGATCACGAGCGCCTGATCGATGCCGACCTCCCCGAATTCGTTCTCGATGACGGCGATGCGCTTGCCGTGCTCCTCGCTCAAGATCCGATTGAGCAGCGTCGTCTTTCCGGAGCCGAGGAAACCGGTGAGGATCGTGACAGGAACGGCTCGAGGCGAATCCATCTAGTTCTCCTTCTCGAGTGATGGGATGTTGGAGACCCGGTCACCGAAGCCCCATGCGCTGCAAACTGCCGATAGATCCTCGGCGTCGATGTCGTCCGTTGGCTTGTGCACCTTGTGTTGGAGCTGAGGCGCATCCGGGCGAAGCAACCCGAATACGGTCTCGACCGGTGCACAGTCACCTTCCAGACAGGCCAGCTCGCTGACCGTGATGGTCGCGTCGTCCGAAAGACCCAGCGTCTCGCGCAGTACGTGCTTGATACGCCGAACTCGCTCGAGGTTCGGCTTCTTCGATGAGCTGCCGATCAACATGCGCTGCCTTCCTCCTGCGACACGGCGAGGCCCGCTCGGAGGAGCCACGGCCTCGACAACCCCTCGGCCGTAGGGCCATCGAAGAGCATCCGCCCGTCTCGGAGCAAGACGATCCGTTCCGCCTCCGGCGGCAGCGAGTGGAGATCGTGAGTCGCCCAGACGCAAGCGGCACCGTTCTGTCGAACAGATTGCTCGACGAGCGTGCGAAGCTCGTGGGCGGCGACGGGATCGAGGCCGGCGGTTGGCTCATCGAGAAGGAGCAACGCCGGCTCGACCACGAGGAGCCCTGCGAGCGCAACCCGGCGCTGCTCTCCGAAGCTGAGCTCGTGACAGGGACGCTCCCAGAGATGGTCGACGCGCAGGGCCTTCGCCAAGTCGAAGGAGCGACGCCGGGCCTCGACGGGATCGAAGCCACGACGAAGCAATCCCCAAGCGATGTCTTCGGCCACCGTGCTCGCGATGAAGTGATGCTCCGGGTTCTGACTCAGTAGCGCCACGCGCCCGTCGAGTCGGGCACGGAGCGTCGCTCCCGGCGAGGCGGGGACTCCGGGCCGCGTCATCGTGCTGCGTGCGGGTGCGTCGAGGCCCGCGAGAAGGCGCAAGGCACTGGACTTACCGGCGCCGCTCGGCCCGCATATCAGCACCCACTCCCCTGGTCTCACGCGAAGCTGGATTTGCTCGAGCACCAACTGTCCACCTCGTTCTACGTCGACCGCATCGAGGTGAACGCCTTGATCTTCGTCGACTTCGGCGCGAGAGCTGCTCCGCAGAAGCGCGTTCTCCTCGACATGCTCGACCCGAAGGAAGGCTTGCAGCGCACCTTCGCCCAGCAGCGGCCCCCAGGATGCAAGGGGCAAGCGCGATGCCCCGAGGCGAAGGCGAGCTGCGTCGCGTCGCCGGGCCCACTCACGCTGCGTGAGAACACCGTGAAGGAGAGCGTGGTCCAACGCGGCGACGACGCTCTCCGGAACCCTGAGCCGGAACAGGATCTGTCGGAGCGATGCCCAATCGACCTGGGTGCCGACCCAGAGGATCCACACGATGCCGCACAAGACACGTGCGCCCGCTTCGACGGCAACGGCCGCGTTCCGACTCAGCGCGACCCCCCCGAGAAGAACGATGACGACCAGCGCCAACGCCCAGGCGAGCGCGGGCTCGACCCTTCGTCGTCCACGGGCACGCGCGACGAGGAGCAGTACGGCGCCGATCCCCGCTCCGACCAGGGATACGGTCGTGCTGCGCGCGCCTGCATTCAGGATGAGCACGCAGACCGTCACCGCGAGACTCGATGCCGCGACCCAGAGCGGTTGGCGACGTTCGAAGAAGAGCGAGTGGTCAGCGTGGAGGTGCATCGCGCCCTCCTCCGAACACCCGCTCCCAGTTGCGTCCCGCGATGAATCCGAGCCCGAAGAGGATGATGATCGACATCGCGAGGCCGACCTCCCCCTGACTCAGGTCGAGGAGGCTATCGGTCGGCGGTCGACCCGCCGTCTCCGCGGTTGCGCCGAATACCGTTCCATCGATGCCTTCATAGCTGCAGCCCAGTGGGCCGACCGAGAGCAGCACGACCATGACGGCCGCACCGGCGACGGGCGCCTCCCGAAGTGTCTGCAGCGAACCCGGCAGGAGGTCTGGGCGCCGGTTCGCCAACACCTGAACGATGCCGACCGACGCGATGGCTTCGAGCATTGCCAGGGGAAGCTGGACCGGGGCAAACCCGAGCAACACTGCGGTGAAGGTCGTCGCAGGCGCCGTCACATCGGACAACCCCAATGCAAGCACCGCGGCGTCGGCGACGTAGACGCTCAGGTCGCCGAGGCCACACGCGAGGGCGAGGCCGAACTTGTTCGCGACCCCCAACCTCTTTGACAGTGTCCAGAACGCTACCGCCGTCGCGGGTCCGAGCACGCCGAGCGTCACCGTGTTGACACCCAGCGTCGTGAGTCCGCCATGCGCGAAGAAGATCGCTTGCAGTGCGAGCACGAAGAACGTCGGCCACACGATGTGACGGACGCCGACGATCAGCGCGAGTACCGGCGTGAGACAGATGTGACTGGTTGCGCCCACGACAGGAACCGGCAGCGGCAAGAGTGTCGCGGCGAAGAGGAGGCTCGTCGCGCCCGCCATCATGACCGAGGATGGCGCGGTGCCTTCTTCCGCTTGTTCCGCCAATTGCGCGCCGCGGATACTCCAAGCCAGGAAGGGGGCAGCCACGACGCTCCACCCGATGGCCTGCTCGAGTGGCAACACTCCCTCGGCTAGATGCACGAAGGAGCACCACCGGGCGACGAGAGCGCGATCCCGCATGGGCGCGGGCAAGGGATGTCGTGGGGCGCCTCGACGCTTCGCATCGGATTCGCTTTCTCTCCTCGGGGAGGGGGGGGGGGCTTGCGAACGATGTGCTTCTGCAAGTCGGTTGCAGGTAGCTCTATCGCATGTAACTTGCAAGTACAACCGTGGCCTCTCAAGATCCAACGCCTTTCTTCAATCACGGCAATAGGTTGTGTCTTCGATGCACTTCCATTTGCAAGTGAATCGGGTAGCTTTCCGCTGAGGATCTCGTCCGTGGAGGTGATAGCCGGCATGAGCATCTCGAAGGGTGAGGCACGGAAACTGCTGCAGGAGCGCGGTCTCCGAGTGACGGCGCCCAGGCTTTCGGTGCTCCGCGTGCTCGCGGAAGCGGAGAATCCGCTCTCGTACACAGAGGTCCTCCGGCGCCTCGGCGAAGCGGATTGCTGCCCGACGACCATCTACCGGAACCTCGTGAAGCTCCGCGACGCGGGCGTTGCTCCGGTGGTCAGTCGTGAGGAAGGGGTCGACCGCTACGCGCTTGCGGGTGCTCGCGACGACGGCCATCGGCATCCGCACTTCGTCTGCGACACATGCAGCCAGGTGTCTTGCTTGCCGGCGGAGCTCGGCGCGTCGATCGCCATGGATGGGCCCTGGGCCGCGTCGATTCAGAAAGCCGCGTTGCACCTTCGCGGCGAGTGCCCGGATTGCCGTTAGCAGGATGGCGTAGCGACCGGATTCCGCCGAGCCTGCTGCAATGTCTGGGGCCAGGTCATCGACGATCTGCTCGGAGTACGCAGATGAGCATCAAATCGGATCGCTGGATTCGACGCATGGCGAAGGAGCACGGGATGATCGAGCCCTTCGAGGCGGGTCAGGTGCGTTCCGGGGGCAGCGACAGGCTCGTATCCTACGGCACGTCCAGCTACGGCTATGACGTGCGCTGCGCGGCCGACTTCAAGATCTTCACGAACATCAACTCGGCGATCGTAGACCCGAAGGCATTCGACGAAAGCAGTTTCGTCGACGTCACGACCGATGTCTGCATCGTTCCGCCCAACTCCTTCGCGCTGGCGCGTACGGTCGAGTACTTCCGGATCCCGCGCAGCGTGCTGACCATCTGCCTCGGCAAGTCCACCTACGCGCGTTGCGGCATCATCGTCAACGTGACACCACTCGAGCCAGAGTGGGAAGGGCACGTGACGCTCGAGTTCTCGAACACTACCCCCCTACCCGCCCGCATCTATGCCAACGAGGGCGTGGCGCAGATGCTGTTCTTCGAGTCGGACGAAGTCTGTGAGACCTCCTATGCCGACCGCGCCGGGATGTACCAGAGCCAGACAGGCGTCACCCTGCCAAAAGCCTGAGCCGAGGCCGGCAAAACCGACATCGAGGACTCGACCGCATGAAGGACGTCAAAGGCCCTTCGCTGCGCTTCAAGAACCTGGAACACCACCGGAGCCGATCCGCTCGAAATCGGCCCGGTCTCGCGTAACCTATTGGGCGCGCCGCGCGCCATTGAACGGATCGCCGCAGCTGCGTGCGACGACGAAGTCACCGCAACTCAAGTCCCATCTTTCGACAGCTCATCGCTGCAACAGGAGTCAGCAATTCCATGTCCCATTGTTTCGATTACTCGAACAAGCGCGTCGTCATCACGGGCGCCTTCTCTGGCGTCGGCGCGGCGCTTCTCGATGTCCTGGCAGAACTCGGTCGACCCGAGGTCATCGCCCTCGACATCAAGCAACCTGAAGGTCCGATCAGCGAATTCATCGAGACGAACATGGGGAAGGCCTCGTCGGTCGACGCCGCAATCGAGGCGATCGACGGGCCGATCGACGCGCTCTTCAACAACGCGGGCATTGCGGCAACCCACCCCGTCGAAGATGTGATGGCCGTGAACTGGCTGGGGTTGCGTCAGCTTTCGGAAGGCCTGCTGCCGCAGATCAAGGAAGGCGGTGCGATCGCGAACACGGCATCGATCGCCGGCGGCCAGTGGCCGGGTCACTTGCAGGATGTCCTCGACTGCATTGCAATCGAAGACCGCGAGGAACTCTTCGGCTGGTGCCGCGACCACGCTGAGCTGGTCGGCGATGGCTACGCATTCTCCAAGGAGTGCGTGCAGGTCTATACGATGAAGAGCGCCAGGGCGACGCTCGCCAGGCACGTGCGGACCAACAGCGTCTGCCCGGCCCCGATCGACACACCGCTGCTCCCGGACTTCAACAAGACGATGACCGAAAAGACAATAAACTGGACGATCGACCAGATTGGCGGCAAGATCGCGACGGCGCGAGACATCGCCATGACCCTCGCCTTCATCGGCTCGGATGCCTCGCGCTACGTGAACGGCGTGAATCTCAACGTCGACATGGGCTTCAATGCCTTCATCACGACCGGCCAGCTGGATTTCTCCGGCCTCGCCTGAGGAAGGTCGAGGCGGGCCCGCAGCGTTCGAATGGAGCACGAGACCAGATTCGTATGACTCCGAGGCGGACTTCAGTTCCGTTTCTGAAAACCGAGCCAGTCCCCGCTTCGAATTCGCCCGCCATATTGTCGCCAGCTGGCGTTGAACGCCGACCGACCGATCAAGTGGCTTCAGGCGGCGGTCGGATCCCTTGCAGGGGTTGGGGGTCGAGCGGGGTCAGCTTGCGACCGCGCAGCGCGGGGTCGTCCACCGGGATACGCGTCGCTCGGAAGACGCCGAACGGGTTCTCCTCCGCTCCCGGCGGGAGCCATCCGTCGACGAAGTCCGTCCCCTGGCTGTACGGATTCCAGTAGTCCCAGACGAGCCGTCCATCGGCGTCGACCTCGAAGATGCGGCCGGCCGGGCCCTGACACACGATGGTGTTTTCATTCTCCAGCCGATGCGCACCGGAGATGAACGGTGCGAAGAAGCTCTCGGGTGGATCCGCCGTGTACGTCCAAGCGGGTGTCGCCGGACCGTACGGCTTACCGGCGTTTAGCGTGTAGTCTCCCGCGTCGGTAAGCGGCGGGACGATCTCGACGACCGTCGACCAGGGCTCGTCCTCGGCCTGCGGACCGTTGTCGAAGATGAGCAGGTTGCCCGCGTCCTTCCAGCCATCGGGAATCCAGCGCGCGTCGTGCTGGTAGTAGAGCTGCTCGTCCTCCGCCGTGCCGCGGCCGTACATCTGCGGGTTGCCCCACCGGTACAACAGGTCGCCCCCGCGACCGCGCCGGCCTCCCGTGGATCCCGCGGCCTCCTCGGTCGTCGTTCCGTGGTCGAGGATCCAAACCTCGCCGAACTCCGGAACCGAGAGCACGATCTGGTCGAGGCCGGCGTGATACGCGACCGAGTTCACGTGGAGGAAGTCGGACTCGAGATCCTCGAGCGTGGCGTCGGCCGGTACGTACCCGAGCGCCTTGAGGTTCGCGAGCTCTTCCAGCGTCATGGCTCCACCCTCGCGGTGCGCGTTGATGTCGATGCGCTCGGGGTGACCCGACGGTTCGCCGTAGTTCGGCGCGTCGGGTTTACGGTTCTGAACGAGGTGGTCCCAAACGTGCCACTCCCAGACGATCCGGGCGTCGCTCGGTGGCAGCGGCTCGACCTCGAGCAGGAAGTCGGGCCACACGCCCTGCTCGGGTGTGAGCTCGGGCGCGCGACCGACGGCGAGCGCCTCTTCCTGCGTCTTTCGCTCCCAGCCGATCACGAGCACGTTGCCGTTGGGCATCGGCTCGATGTCATGATGGTTCACCGCTTCGTCGCTCGCGAAGTGCCAGCGCCAGAGCACCTCCGAGTCCCAAGTGACGTGCTCGACATAGCCGGCGACCCCGCCGGACTTGAAGCCGTGCGTGTCCGGATCGCGACCGAGTCGGAGCAGGCTGCCGTCCGCGAGGAGGTAGGGGCTCGTCGACCCCAGCTCGCTCGACCAGACGTGTACGACACGGCCGTCGTTGTCGACCAGGTAGGTGTCGCTGGACAGGAGCGGAGCAAAGAGGACGTAGCCGTCGGTCACCCCCGCTTCGCGGAGGACGACTCCGCTCGGTCGCGAGTCGTCGGCAACGTCCGCAGCGGGGGTCTGCGTGGCCACGTCTTTCGGCGGGGCCACGTCCTCGCGAGCGCCATCGCAAGCTGCGAGAGATGAAAGAAGGAGCAGCACGGGGAGCAGGCGGGACGAAGTCAATTGGAGTCTCCTGATGGATGCACAGCCACGAGTCAAGCATGGGCCTCGCTACGGCGGCGTTGGAAACGTAATCTCGCTCTCCATGACACGCCGGCGCTGCGATCTCCGCGTACTGTTGCTGCAAATCCGCGATGGCGAGAAGGTGCGGCGCGAGGAGTTGGCGAGTTTCGCCTACCAGTCGGGGCTGCGACTCGATCAAATCGACGTGCTCAACGTATTCGACACGCCTCGTTTCGCGCCTTCGGTCGCGGAAGGATACGATGCGCTGCTCGTGGGTGGTGCGAGTGAGGCGAGTGTCCTCGAACCCGAGGCCTACCCCTTCGTGCCGCATGGCTGCGAGTTGCTTCGCTACGCGCGCGACGCCGGGCAGCCTGTCTTCGCCTCGTGCTTCGGTTTCCAACTCGCCGTGATCGCCTTCGGGGGCACGATCGTCCGCGACGAGAGAGACTTCGAGATGGGGACGATTCCGATCCAACTCGCGCCGGATGCCCGTGAAGACCCGATTCTGCACGACTCGCCGGACCGCTTTCTCGCCGTGTCCGTGCACCGCGAGCGCAGTATCGAGGCGCCCGAAGGCTGCATCACGCTGGCCTACACAGAGGCCTGCTGTCACATCTTCCGCGTCGTGGGGCGACCGTTCTGGGGCTTTCAATTCCACCCCGAGGTCGACCGCGAAACCCTCGTCGAGCGCCTCACGCACTTCAAGGACGAATACACCGAGGACGACGATCACCTGCAGCGCGTCCTCGATGCCGCGCAAGAGACACCGGAGTCGAACCACCTCGTCACCAAGTTCGTCGATCGTGTGCTGTTGGGAAGCGGTGAGTAGTCGAAGCAAGATGCGTTGATCACCCCGGGTTACAATGCACTTGCCTTTAGGAAGCTGGCCGTCTTTGTTCCCGGCCCCCAGGCTCGAACCCGAATACCGCCCCAGTCCCGGAGATCGCGATGCCCCGAGTCCAGCGCCTCGTCCTCGACATACTCAAGCCGCATCAGCCCAATGCGCTCGAGTTCGCTCGCACATTGGCGAAGCTGGACCGGAGCTACGCTGTCTCGCTCAAGGTTCTGGAGGTCGACGGGCAAACGGAGACGGTCCAGGTGACCCTCGAGGCGAGCGCCCTGGACTTCGACCGGATCACAGTCGCGATCACCGAGTCGGGCGCCTCCCTCCACAGCATCGACGAGGTGTCGGTCGTTGGCGAGTGATCCGCGCAAGCGCCCGAAGCGGGCGCGGTCGCGATGATGGTCGGAACACGACTGCGGAGACTGCTGGCCATCTCCGACTCCGACCAGATCGTGCGTCGCTACTTCGTCGTCAACGGCTTCGATGGTGCGTTGGCGATGCTCGGCCTCATGGTGGGCTTCTATGTCAGCAAGCCGGTCGACCACGCCGTCGTGATCACCTCCGGCCTCGCCACCGCCTTCGCCCTGGGGATGAGCGGGCTCTCGAGCGCCTACCTGAGCGAGGTCGCCGAGCGGCGACGGGCACTCGCTCGGCTCGAAGAAGCGATGGTCAGCTCGCTTGCGGAGAGCGATCACGCCCGGGCTGCCGTCTTCGTCCCCTGGCTCGTAGCCGTTGTGAACGGAGCGGCGCCGCTCGTGATCGGGCTCCTGATCGTCCTCCCGATCTGGCTCGGACAGCGCGGCGCCGCGCTGCCGACCGCGCCGCTTCAAGCGGCGATCGGCGTGGCGCTGATCCTGATCTTCCTGCTGGGTGTCTTCCTCGGACGCGTAGACGGAACTTTCTGGCTATGGAGCGGATTGCGAAGCCTCGCCGTCGCCTTGCTGACAGTGGGCGTGATCCTTCTCGTCGGGTAGCCGCAGGCAGGGAGTGAGATGAACTGGATTCGAATCCAGTTCGGCGAAGAATCGAGATGCCCGGCAGTTGTCCGTAGGGGAATCGCGCCGATGGTGAGAGTGGGAATGATTCCGCTTTTCCATTGTGAGGCTCGCCATGCGCTCGTCTGCTCTTCGTCTCCTCTCGATCAGCCTCTTCTCTGCACTGGCCGCGGGGTTTCTCGACCTGGGAATTGCATCGGGGCAGACGCTTTCTATCGATGTCACCTCCGCGACAGTGCAGGGCTCCTATCTCCTCAACGGGGCGCCCTATCCAACACAGACAGGCGAGTTCGCGTACTTCGATCTGGGAAGCGACTCAGGCGACGACCTCCGGCTCGGAGACAACAAAGACGAGACCTACGGTCCGCTCGTTGTCGTTGCGGGCGACTACACGCCCATCTTCGAGGGCGTTTCCGGGTCGTGGGGGGAGACGCCTGTTATCGGCCCTACACCTCTGGGAGCGCCCGTATCGATCACGTCAATCACGAACCTGGACATCGACGTTCCTGCGATCGACGTCACCTTCGAGTTCACATTGAACGGCTGGTTCTTTCCCGGCCCGCCCGGTGCCGGCCAGCCCGACGAAGAGGGCGACTTCTACCTGCGCCACGACGCGACGGGACACGAGATCTACCTAGGCTCGAGTCAAGCCGGCCCCCTCAGCGCGCGAATCCTGGCCGGTACCTACGACGTCGTATACCGGCATTGGGTCGGGACGACCGAGGTGCCCGCGAACGAAAACGCCGTCGTTGCGGACGATGTCGTGCTCCTGACCGACCAGACCTATGCGGTCGACGTGCAGACGGTCGAGGTGCCGTTCTCGTTTCTGCTGAACGGATCGGCGTGGCCGACTTCGGTTGACCCCCCGGCCGGGACTGGGAGGGTCCACCTGCGCAACTTCGAGACGGGAGATTCGGTCGACTACGGCCTGACTCGCGATGGCCCCGCCTCGCGCATTGTCATCGCAGGAACCTATGACGCGACCTGGACCCAGTATGGGGGTAGCTATCTCGTACCGGTCAACGATTCGGCGGTCGTCGCGGAGGATCTCGACATCCAGACTGCGGCCCCGCGCGTGTTGGATGTAGAGGCGGTGACGATCACGCCGCTTCCCTTGTTGGACGGAGTTGCGTTCCCCATGTCGGAAGACGACGACGCTCGGATCTTGCTGGTCGACGCTCGAGGGAACGAGGTTGTTGTGGTGCCGGATACCGATCGCACCCCGATCGACGCCTTCATCATCGAGGGCACCTACGACGCGTGGTACGAGGTGAGGAGCAGTACCGGAGTCGCACCGGTCAACCCGAGCGCGCGAATCGCGACATCGATCTCGCTCACGACGGACCAGACGCTGCCACTCGATGTCCCGACGGCGGATGTTGCGCTCAGCTACGCACTCGACGGCGGGCCGATCCCAACGGAGCCCTACCAGCAGCGCTGCCACTTCACCCTGGTCGGTGAAGGGAACGGGAATTCGATCGACCTCGGTAGCAACGCCGATCCGCCACTCGGCTCGCTTCGCATCGTTGCGGGCAGCTATGACGTCGTCTACGACTGGTGGGGTGGTCACCTGCTCCCCGTCAATACGGACCATCGGGTCGTCGAAGATGCGGCCCTTGCGGGTACCTCGTTGCTTCGAGTCGACGTGTTGAGCGAATCGGTGACTCCCGACTTCACGCTCGACGCCGTTCCGTTTCCGACCGATCCCCTGGGCCTTGGACCGGAATACGGCCGTTTCTATCTGGCTCAGCCGGGTGGGGGACGACTCCATCTCGGGAGCAGCAGCCAGATCGACCCGGATTCCGTTCTCGTCATCGAGGGGATCTACGATGTGGAATACGAATGGAGGTCAGGCACGTCCGTGCCCGTCAACTCGCGACAGAAGGTCGGCGTGACGACCGTACCCGAACCGGAAACGATGCGGTCACTCGCAACGGGCGCGGTCCTGCTCTGGTTGCTCGCACGACCCAGGACAAGCCGGCCTCGTCGGTGATCGGCGGATGCGGGAGGCGGCTTCGTGTTTCCAGCCCGAGCGGCAAGACCGCAACCAACCGCGGCGTCGGATAGCCGACACAACATGGACGCCGCCCTTCCCCTTCGCGTGGCGCGCGACCTGCGCGTCGTGTGTCACGGCGACACATCCTGTGCCGCCATGGCGCGAAGCATCGAGGCATCGCGCCACCGCATACGAATTCATTGAAGTTCGGTCCATTTCTTCGACACGTCTGCGTCCCAGAAACCACTTCGATTGCGCGGGATGTGTGACGCCCACGACGCAATCGTCGCCCCCGCGAATGAAGACGATCTGAACGAAGGAACCACGATGCTTGCAGCGACCCCGTCCAACCCCACCTCGATTCGAATCCTACTGTGCGTAGTCGGCATGGTTTCATTCGCGTCCTCGGAAGCACTCGCCCTCTCGGGCCCCTATTACTCCTATGCGCGCATCTATGCCGATGGCGGTCACGTCACTGCCACCGGTGGGGTAGGCGGCGGGCTCAACACCGTGACAAACATCCAGGCGGACGAATCCGCGCAGGGCACCGGGCCTCTCCACCTCGAGGGTGGTGCTCGGTGGTTCTGCCCGGATACCGACCCCACCTGCAACATCACCCTCGGTTCGGGTGCCGGGCTCGGCTGGGCAGAGGCCACAACCGATCCCGTGAACGGCACCGTCGGGGTGCGCGATGGCGCCTTCCACGTCGGAGGCGGTCCGGTCCCGCTTCGCTGCGTCGACTTCATGGGCTCGCAGATCTGTCAGCCCGTCACGAACTGGGGGCACGCGGTTTCGGAAGCATCGATCCGGCAGGCGTTCGTGGTCGGTTCCGACGGCAGCCTGGCGCCCGGTGATCCCGTCACGATCCAGGCGGATCTCCTGCTCCAGGGCATGTTCACGGACGATCCCGAGAGCGGCATCGACCCGATCAGCGTGCCGAACGGGCACATCGACGCGGCTCTGCTGCTGAGCCTCTACGATCCGACCGACCCGAACCTCGCGCTCGACGACTTCGACTATCTCGACTGGGGTCTCGTCGAAGACATCATGAACACGCCCGTCCTGGCCGCCGAGCTGGAGACGTCGATCGTGGTGGGCTTCGACTCGACTTTGGCGTCGAACATCGACCACAGCGAGCAGCGCACGATCGATGTGGCGGTGGGCGACGTGATCGTGCTCGATCTCGTGATGCGCGGCATCGCCGTACTCCAGAACGACGACGAGGGCGGCTTGATCTGGGCGGAGTTCGACGACACGCTCGGCGGCTCGCTCACACCACTCACGGCCGGCGCGACGCTCGCTCCCATTCCCGAACCGAGCACCGCGTTGCTCCTGGGCCTGGGCATGTCGGGGATGGCGCTCCTCCGACGCAGGCGATAGTCGATCAATCCTCGAACGAGGCCAACGCTTCGAGGGCTTCGTCGATGTCTCGCTCGGTGTGATCTGCGCTCACCTGGAAGCGGATCTTGTCTTCGCCTTCGGGGACGACGGGATAGTGGAGACCCGTGGCCAGGACACCGAGTTCTCGAAGGTGTCGTGCGAAGGCCCTGGTCCGCGCCGCGTCTCGAACCATCAACGGCACGACGGGATGGACGCCCGGCAGTGTTTCGCGCCCCTGGGCGCGCAGGCCGCTGCGGAAACGCTCGGTCATCGCGCGCAAGTGCGCGAGCCGGCGGCGGCCCGCTTCGGAGTCGAGTATCGCGACCGCCCGACCGGCTGCCGCCGCCTCGCCCGGCGTGATGGGGTTCGAATAGACGTAGAAGGGTGAAGTCTCGCGCAGGAAGTCGACGAGTGTCCGACTCCCGGCGACGTATCCGCCGTTGACCCCGATTGCCTTTCCGAGGGTCGAGATCAACACGTCGGCACGGGCACCCGCCGCTTCTTCGGTGCCGCGACCCCGCTCGCCCAATGCCCCGACGCCGTGGGAATCGTCGACCACCACGATCACGTTCTCGGCGAAGCGACCGTCGAAGGTCTCCGCGAGTTCGAGGATGCGATCCAGCGGCGCGTGGTCTCCCCGCATGCTGAAGACCCCATCGGTCACCACGATCGCCCGCTCGCAGTTCTCGGCTGCCTCGGCGAGCCCGGTTTCGAGCGCGGCCATGTCGAGGTGGGGATAGACGAATTTCATGCGAGGCTCGGCCAGGCGCACGGCGTTGATGATGCAGTTGTGATTCAACGCATCGCTCAGCACGGCGGTTCGCGCGTCGATGAGTTGCGGAACGACGCCCATTACGGCGGCATAAGCCGAGCTGTAGATCATCGCGGCCTCGCGCGAGTGGAAACGAGCGAGGCGTCGCTCGAGTTCGCGATGGGGCGCCCAGGTGCCGCTGATGAATCGCACCGCCTCCGGTCCAACGCCGAAGGCACGCGAAGCGCGCTCTTCGGCGGCAATCACGTCGGGGTCGCGCGCCAGACCGAGATAGCCGTTGGCGTTCATGCGCAGGAAGCGACGCTCGCCTTCACCCTCGAGCAGGAAGCGCGGCCCACGCCCGCCCTCGGCCGGCACGACGCCTACGATCACGACTTCGGGCTCCTTGCGCCGGCCGGATTCACTGCGCATCTCGAGATCTCGCGCCAATACCCGTTCGATGCGATCGAATCCCATGTTGCGGCCTCCCGATGTCGCTCCGACGTTCAAGTCCTGTCGCGGGCCTTCGCGGAGAGCGCGGTCAACATTTCCCGCGTCATCCGCTCGAGGTCGTACCGCGGGCTCCAATCCCACTGTTCGCGCGCGGCGCGGTCGTCGATGTGTTGCGGCCAGGAATCGGCGATCGCTTGCCGCACGGGATCGACGTCGTAGTCGATCTCGAAGTGCGGGCGCTCGGCGCGAATCGCCTCCGCGAGTTGCGCCGGCGCGAAACTCATCGCCGTCAGGTTGTAGGCATTGCGATCGGCGAGGCGCGCCGGATCCGCCTCCATCACTTCGATCATCGCCCGCGTGGCGTCCGCCATGTACATCATGTCGAGGCGCGTGTCGGCGCGCAGGAAGCAGGTATAGCGGTCGTAGCGGATCGCGTGGTGGAAGATCTCTACCGCGTAGTCGGTCGTGCCACCTCCCGGAAGCGCCGTATGCGAGATCAATCCCGGTAGCCGCAGGCCGCGCGTGTCGAGGCCGAAACGCGCGTGGTAGTAGTCGCAGAGGAGCTCCCCCGAGACCTTGGTGATGCCATAGATGGTGGTGGGCCGCTGGATCGTCACCTGCGGTGTGTCGACCGGTGGCGTGGTGGGGCCGAAGGCGCCGATCGAACTGGGGAAGAAGACCGCGCAGCCGTGTTGGCGCGCGACCTCGAGCACTCGATAGAGACCGCCCATGTTGACGTCCCAGGCCACGCGCGGGCGCTCTTCGGCCACCGCCGAGAGCAGGGCGGCCAGGTGGTAGATGGTGCCGATCCGATGGTGACGCACCGCGTGGTCGATCTCGCGGATGTGGGTGCAATCGACATGTTCGAAGGAGCCGTCGCGCGCGGCCGCGTCTCTGGGCACGCGGATGTCCGAAGCGACGACCGCGTCGTCACCGAAGCGTTCGCGTAGCGCGGGGATGAGTTCGGAGCCGATCTGCCCCGCCGCCCCGGTCACGAGAATGCGCTTCACGCCTTCTCCTCTTCGAGGCCGGCCGCGTCGCGCAGGATGCGTCGACGCGCGGCGGCGACTTCGTCGAGGCGACGCACCGGGCCCGCGTGCGGAGCCTCGCGCAACAGTTCGGGTTGCTCGCGCGCTTCGCGCTCGATCTCCAGCATCGCGCTCACGAACGCATCGAGGGTTTCGCGGCTCTCGCACTCGGTCGGTTCGATCATCAGCGACTGCTCGACGATCAGGGGAAACTGCTGGGTCGGAGGATGGATGCCGTGATCGATCAGGCGCTTGCACACGTCTGCGGCTCCGAGGCCACTGCCCTCCGCACCCACATCGCCGCGACAGACGAACTCGTGCATGTTGATGCGGTCGTAGGGCACGCGATAGCGGTCGTGCAAACGCACGCGGAGATAGTTGGCGTTGAGAACCGCGTGGAGTGAGTTCTTTCGCAGGCCCGCGGCCCCGTGCAACGCGATGTAGGCCCACGCGCGTACCCACATCGCGAAATTCCCGTGATAGGTGCACATGCGTCCGATCGACTTCGCAGGGGTGGCGAAGCGGTAGCTTCTCGCATCGTGTTCGACCACGGGACCGGGGAGGTAGTCGACCAATGCGGGCGCCGCGCCCAATGGCCCCGAACCCGGCCCGCCTCCTCCGTGCGGCGTGGAGAAGGTCTTGTGCAGGTTGTAGTGCATGAGGTCGATGCCGAGGTCGCCGGGCCGCAGTACTCCCGCGAGCGCGTTCATGTTGGCGCCATCGCCGTAGACGAGCCCGCCGCATGCGTGCACCAATGCGATCACTTCCTCGATCTGCTGCTCGAAGAGGCCCAGGGTGTTGGGGTTGGTGATCATGAGCCCGACGACGCTCTCGTCACACGCCGCGCGCAGCGCGTCGAGGCGGATGTTGCCCCGTTCGTCGCTCGGGAGCTCGAGCACGGAGAGGCCCGCCATCGTGGTGGACGCGGGATTGGTTCCGTGGGCGGAGTCCGGAATCAGAACCTGCGAGCGGGCGCCTTCGCCACGCGCTTCGTGGTAGGCGCGCATCATGAGCAGCGCCGTCAGTTCTCCCTGCGCGCCCGCCGCCGGCTGCAGGCTCACACCGGCAAAGCCGCCGATTTCGGCGAGCCAGGTCTGCAGGTCGAACATCAATACCAGCAGGGGCTGCACCTGTTCGACCGGTTGTAGGGGGTGGGCGTTCGCGAAGCCGGGGAGGCGCGCCACTGCCTCGCCGACGCGCGGGTTGTACTTCATCGTGCACGAGCCCAGCGGATAGAAGCCCGAGTCCACACCAAAGGAACGCTCGCAGAGGGTCTGGTAGTGACGAACGACGTCGAGCTGGGAGAGCTCGGGCAGGTTGAGGCCCTCACGCACGAGTTCCTGGGGAAGCGGTGCTTCCGGCACGTCGAGTTCGGGAAGACGCAACGCCGTGCGACCCGGGACGCTCTTTTCGTAGAGGGTGGGTTCGCTCACGACGTCTTTCCGTCAGAGCCAACGACGCGCTTCACCACCGCGACGAGATCGTCGAGGTCGCGGCGGGTATGCAGCTCGGTCACCGCGAGCATGAGATCTCGCTCCCGTCCTTCGAACTCCAGACCGAGAGGGTGCCCTCCCACGACGCCGAGTTCCGCCTCGATTGCGTGGTTGACTTCGTGCGCCGCCACGGGCAGTCGCAAAACGAACTCCTTGAAGAACGGAGCTTCGGGCGCCTGCGGATTGATCTCGCATCCGGGCAGTTCGCCGAGGCGCTTCGCCACGTAATGGCTCTTGTGGAAGCAGAGCTCCCCGATGCGCCGCAACCCGGCACGGCCGACGGTCGCGAGGTGCACTGCGGCCGCGAGTGCCATCAACGCCGCGTTGGTGCAGATGTTGCTGGTCGCCTTCTCGCGTCGGATGTGTTGCTCGCGGGTCGCCAACGTGAGGACGTAGCCGCGCTGGCCTTCGGTATCGACGGTTTCGCCCACGAGTCGGCCGGCAGTACGCCGCATGTGTGCCGCCCTGGTCGCGAGAATGCCGAGATGCGGCCCCCCGAACGAAGGCGCGATGCCGAGCCCCTGGCCATCTGCCGCCACGATGTCCGCCCCTTCGTCTCCCGGCGCCCGAAACAACCCGAGGGCCACCGGGTCGGGCACGACGATCGCGAGTGCGCCTACTTCGTGTGCGTGGTTGGCCCAATCGCGCACGGGCTCGAACTGACCGAAGTAGTTCGGGCTCTGCACGACGCACGCTGCGACGCCTTCGTCTGCATCGGCTGGCGAACCTGCGACCAGTTCGCCCTGCGTCCCGCGGAGATATGTTTCGACTACCGCACGATGCTGCGGGTGCAGTGAGGGCGATGCGAGGATCTTCGAGCGCCCGCCCTCGCCGAGCGCGAGCAGGATGGCCTCGGCGAGTGCAGTCGCGCCGTCGTAGTGACTCGCCGTGCTCACGTCCATGGCCGTGAGTGCGCAGATCATGCTTTGGTACTCGAAGGTCGCCTGCAGGAAGCCCTGGCTGATCTCGGGTTGATAGGGCGTATAGGCGGTGAAGAACTCGCCACGACGGAGGATCGAATCGACCGTGGCGGGAACGTAGTGCCGATAGGTACCCGCGCCGAGAAACCCGGGACGCTGCGCTGTGCACCCGACCCCGACCGCGAGTTCTCCGAGTGCGCGTTCGACCTCGGGCTCGCTGCGCGCGGGGGGCAGATCGAGTTCGGGCAGGCGCAACGCTTCGGGGATGTCTTCCAACAGCGCCTCGAGCGAGGATACCCCGATCGCGTCGAGCATTGCAGCGCGATCCGCGTCGGTATGGGGGACGAACGTCATGAGACCAATCCGCTCGGAGAATCAGGCCCCGGCCGGGGCCATGCGACGGGTATGGTACCCAGTCACGACGGGGACGAAGCCTTCGGCGACGAGTTCCGTATCGAGATCGGCGTCTCCCGTATCGAAGTGCAGCCGCGGCGTTCGATGCAGCTTCGCCGGTGTCGCCACCACGACAAGCCGATCGCGTCCGATGCGACGCAACACCGCGGGACTCAGTTGTTGGTTTCCCCGACCGAGGACGAAACCCTGCGCGCCGATCGGGCTCACGACCAGTCGCACATCGCCGTGGGCATCGAGGCATGAGAGGATTTCGGCTTCCGACAGGTCGCGACCGACGACTTGGCCCGCGCACACCGCGTCGACTCCCAGAAGCGTCTTCGGAAGCCCGTTGCGGTTCGCGATCGACTCGACCGTACTCCCCGGCCCGAGCAGGTAGAGGGTCTCGGGGTGGGCTTCCATATCGCCGCCGACGTGCTCAGCGATCTGCGCCTTTGCGTGGCCTTCGTCGCGATCGGGGATCACCTGCTTGGCCGCCTGCACGAGCTGCGGCTCGTGTGGCGTGCGGGCCTTGCCGAAGAGCGACGCTTCCAGCCGGCCCTCGCGGAAGGCGACCTCGTCGACGTCGAGGATCTCCGCATCCTCCAGCGAGCAGCGCCCATCGAGGTAGCCGATCAAGATCTCCGCCGTTCGAGCGGGACTCAAGCCGAAGACAGCGGAGTACATCTTCACGCCGGCGGGGATCCCGAGCATGGCAAGCCGGTCGCCGGCCGAGGACCACACATCGCGCGCGGTCCCGTCTCCACCGCAGAACACCACGAGTTCGGCTTCCGCCTCGAGGAACGCCGCCACCGCGAGGCGCGTGTCTTCGGCCGCGGGCGACGACCCGGGTTCGTACACGACCTCCACCCGCTCGAAGCCCGCTGCACGCAACGCAGCGTCGCCCATCTCACCCGCGCAGGTAAGCCAGACGATCTCGGGTCCGGTCGCGCGCGCTTCGAGCAGGCGCGAGAGGTGCGCGAGCATCTCGCCGGCGCGCCGGCCCGCGCTCGGTACCGCCCCGCGCTCGATCGCCAGCTCCACCACCGCGTCGGACCCCTTCAACCCCACGCGCCCACCCATGCCCGCGATGGGATTGATCACGAATCCGATTCGACTGGCCACCCCCAGAGGCTAACAGCAACGCCGCGCCGGGCTTCCCGGGCACACCACGACCACGGGTCCAGGTGGCCGGGTTGCACGGAGCGGTGGCACTCGTACTGATCTTCCTGCTGGGTGTCTTCCTCGCAGTCGCCTTATCGGGGACTAGCGATCCGTTTCGAACCAGATGTGACCGGCCGTATGTCCGCCGTCGACCATGTACTCGGCACCGTTGCAGAAGGCCGCATCATCGCTCGCGAGAAAGAGGACGACGTTCGCGATGTCCCGCGCGGTCGCGTGTCGCTCGCCCATGACCGCATGATCCATCCCCTTGACCGCGATCTTCTCCCCTTCTTCGACGCGGCGCTGCAGGTTCTTTCGAAACCCGTCGCTGAGATCGAAGTTGTTGACCGATCAGATCCAGAATGCGATCGCGCGTGGCATCACGGTCGTAGAGTTCCATCACCTCGAATCCACTGTCCCGCAGCCGCTGCGCAACCCGCTCTGCGTCGCTTCGCGCGCCCTCGAGTGGGGCCACAGGCTGTAGTCGTTGATGCCGATCACGGCTGCGGTTCGCTGCCGGTAACCGGGATCGAATTCGACGGCTTTGGCACCGCGTGGAAGGCCGCTCGTCCATAGCGCGCGCCGGAGCTGTAGCCCTGGGTGAACTCGAAGTAGTCGATGGTGCGCCCCGACACCACCTGGGTGTGCTCGGGATCACCGATTTCGCGCATCAACAGCGTGCGAGGTCGCGTCGGCTCGAAGACGCTGAGGTCTTTCTTGTCCGGTTGCTCGACGGCGAGGTAGACCGAGCAACCGGTCTGGGAGAGGAGCAAGAACGTGATCGAAACCAGAGCGGCCCCCGAGCGTCGGTTCCTCATCCTGAGATCCCTCCCGCGGAGGTTCACGCCGAGAGGAACAAGGGTAACTCAGGCTCCGCTCACAGCCTCGTCAGGCAAGATCCGGCTGCAGGTGCTGTGCAATCTGCTGCCGCAGATCGTCCGGCCAGGGCACGGCGCGTCTGGCGTCGAGGTCGATGCAGATACCCACGGTGTCGGTGATGCCCAGCAGCCTTCCCGTACGTTGGTCGAGGGCCCATCGTCTCGAAACTCGAGATTTCTCTTCCAGCGCGACGTCTGCGCTGAAGTAGGCGAGCCGGTCGCCGATCCGCGGCTGCCCGAAGTTCCGCGTGCGCGTTTCCATGACCGCCCAACCGATGCGACGACCATCCGAGGTCTCGAACACCGGTGGCCCGGGCTTGATGCCCGCCTCCTGAGCCATCTTGACGAAAGGGAGAAACATCAGTTCAACGTCTTCGCGGAGCCAGCCTGCGTCGTCGACCTCGGTCTTCTCGATCGTGGTCTCGCGTCGACCGCTCATCATGCCCCCACCTTCGACAGCGGGAATGCGCGCAGCGAGCTCTTCGAGCGATACGTCTGCAAGATCAGCGTCCAGCGACAGACTGCGCGGACGTGCGAAGTCTGGGACCTCGACATACGCCGCTGACGATTTCGGCATGGGCAGGGGCAGAGCGCGGCGCGTGGCCAGGTCGATCAGGGCCGTGGTGACGATGAACGTCGCTGCCAGGTCCCCGGTGTCCGGATTGGCGATTTCCACGTAGCTACGCATGCCCCCTTCGACGGATTCGAGGAGGCCGCCGATCGCGTGCAACCTGGCGCCTTCGAACTGCTCGCGGCGAAAGCGTGTGTATGTGTCCGTGCAACGCAGGAAAGCCCCTGCCAGCGTTTCCTCATCGATGCCCAGGTTCGCAATGAGCACCCGGTTGGCCTGCTCCATGCGCGTCATGTAGTGGCGCACGTTCATGTGGCCAAGCGAGTCGATCTCCTCGAGCAGGACGGTGGATTCGTTCAGTAGCTGCATTTGGTTCCGATCTGTGGGCGCGAGACCCGCGATCTTACAGGATTCAAGTACCCATGCTCGAGGAGGCGGTAGATCGAAACACCCGCTCTTCGCGGAACTCGTACTCGTTGCCACCGAGATAGTCGACCACCCCCACCCGCACGTCGCACTCGAGCGCCGCACTCAAGGCCGCTCCCCATTCCTCGCGAGTCTCGTCCATGGTCTTTGGCCCGCTGTGGAAGACCCTGATGTGAACAGGAAAAGTGGGGTCGCGATGCTTGCGTGAGATCTTCAATGCATGGCCAGCGATCGTGGAGTTCACGTCGATCCACTCCCAGACGCTTTCGGCTCCGATCTCGAAGTCGCCGATCAGACCCGCGTTTCGGAGCATGTTGGCCAGTTCGAGGGTCGGCTTCCCGCTCACCAACCAGAAGTCGTCGATTCGTCCCGGCCTGGCAGAATCGGCATACAAGCGGTCGTAGACCATGACGCCGAGCGTGACGCTCACCACCAGACCTGCGGCGTAGGCCAGCACGATCCATCCGAATGCGTAGATCAGCACGCCGGCGGCAATCAGAAGGATCCAGGTGAATGGCAGGGTCCACCCTTTCGCGTACTTCGTCATCTCGTCGTACTCCGACCGCATTGCTGGCAGCCCCCTTCCGGTAGTTTCATCGGCTGCCTGGCGTGATGGATGAAGCCGGCCGGCGGAGTCCTCGAAGCCTGAAGCGAAAGGGAGGCGTTGTTCCAGCTCTGCCTCTACGACGCAAGTCGACAGGAGCCGTTGGTGGTGCCCGAGGTGCTGCCGATCCCCGCACCGAAGCCGGGCAAGCTCGGCCGAGAGGTCCGCATCATGGTGTCGAGCGCTTCTGCAAGACGGTCGAATGGATCGATTGCTGCATCGACCATCCCGAGTTGACCGATATCTGGCAACGCGCCGGGCGCCAGGCGGCGCGCGAAGCACTCGCGGCGTATCTCGAGCTTCGCATCGCGGCCAGGCGGTTTCTGCCCGTCGCAAAGGTGCACTCGGTGCGCGATTGATCATCGAGGCCTTCACCACCCGGGCGGTGCACATCAAGTGGGATCGCACACCCGAGGTTTTCGATCGCGACCGGGCGCGCGACAACGCGGTCGGATTTCTCGTCACCAGCGTCACGAAGTGCGCGCGCAGACGTCGCGCTCCGGGCTCGATCCGCCCGACTCTCAACGACACAGAGCTGCGTGAGCGAATTCTTGTCCTGAAAAGGAGGCAAGCGAGCGACCCTGCCCGGCAATGACGATCGGTGTCAGGCGAATTAGTATTCCGATTCGGCGCTGATCGAGTGTTGCGCTTCGACTGAGAGCGGGTTGTTGGCGATTCCTGCGGAGGTGGTGATGACGGCGGCAAGGCGATCTTCCTGGCGCGATTCGATCGAGTGGCTCGACGCGGCCGGCTTCCTGGATGGCCGTAGGTTCGGCGTCGTAGTCACCCTGTCTGTTCTCCTTGGCCACGCGCTGCTATCGGCCCCGGCGATGGCACAGACGTTGGTCTCCACGCTCGCGTTCGATGCCTACGACGCCGCGTTCGATGATTCCCGCGGCGTTGTCTATCTGACGGATCGCGACGGTCAACAGATCGTCGGCGTCGATCTGACCACCGGTACGGTCGTGCAGCAGTTCGACTCGGCCTACTTCCCCGAACACCTCGCCCTGACGCCCGACGGTGAACGCCTATACATCGCTCTGCCCGCCCGCGACCACAGCTACTACTGGTGGGAAGAGGATCAGTACGGCTATATCGGCAGCATCGATCTCTCCTCCGGAGTGCTGGACCGGCAGTTCGAGATCGCCCTCGATCCCTTCGATCTGGTTGCGACCGACGCCGATCACGTGATCGTGGGTTCAGGGTCGGGTCAGTGGACCGACCTTCGCTCCTACGAGGGTGGGACCGGTGCGCCGATCGGAGGCTCCGTCCGCATTCGACAGGGGACTCGCCTCTACCTCCACCCGAGTCAAGAGATCATCTACGGGGCCGACAACGGTCTCTCCCCCTCGGACATCGAGCGCTACGACGTGGCGCCCGATGGCACGCTCACGGGTCGCGGCGACTCTCCCTATCACGGTACGCACCGGATGTGGGGCAACCTGTGGGTGGCGCCCGACGGCGAATTCCTGGTGACGCGCGGTGGTGATGTCTTCACCGCCGGACGCACGGTCATCTCGGAAGACATGAACTACGTGGAGAGCCTGACGCCGAGCTCCGTCGAGGCGGTGGCGTTCGATCATGAACGACGCGTGATCTTCACCGGACGCGACACCACCGTGTCCTGGTACAACCTGGAGAGCTTCGCGTTCATCGGCGAAGTCACAGTCCCGGGAGACGTCGAGCACATCTTCGTCGATGGTCTCTCGGTCTATGTCGTGTCCGTGGTCGCGAACCAGACGCGCATCGTGCGTTTCGACCACCCGACGCCGAACGGCGACACGAATACCCACCCCCAGGCCGCAGTGGAGGTGACCCCGGCCACCGGCGCCACCACGCAGACCACCATCGTCTTCGACGCCTCGGATAGCGAGGACGCTGAGAGCGGGCTCATCTACCGTTGGGATCTCGAGGACGATGGCGAGTGGGATACCGAGTTCGGTGTCGACCCCGTGCTCGAACACCGCTTCTCGATCGCCGGCACCAAGTTCGTGCGACTCCAGGTGCAGGACGATCTCGGCCTCGTCGATGAGACCCTGGTCCAGGTCGATGTCGCCTTCGAGGCCGACCCCGGCGACCCCGGAGGCAGCAACCTGAGCTTCCTGCTCCCCTTCGACGTCTTCGACGTGGTGTTCGATCCGAACCGCCCCTATGCCTATGTGACCAGCCGCGAAGAACAACGGCTCTATTTCGTCAACCTCGATACGGGCTTCATCGAGCGGAGCTTCGGCTTCGACGAGTTTCCGGAGTTCATGGCTCTCACGCCGGACGGGGATCGCCTCTACGTCTCGCTCCCCGTTCAGCTCCACAGTTCGTACTGGTGGGAGGAGGATCAGTACGGTTTCATCGCGAGCTTCGATCTCACGCGCGGCGTGAAGGATCGACAATTCGAGGTCAATCTCGATCCCTACGATCTGGTGGCGACGGCCTCGGGGCATGTGGTCGTGGGTTCGGGATCGGGGCAGTGGACCGACCTTCGCTCCTACGATGGCGAAACCGGCGCGCCCGTCGGCGGTCCCGTCGGCATCCGACAGCGCACTCGGCTCGACCTGCACCCCAGCCAGGGGATCATCTACGGCGCGGACAACGGGCTCTCCCCCTCGGACATCGAGCGCTACGACGTGGCCACCGACGGCACGCTCACGGGTCGCGGTGACTCTCCCTACCACGGCACACACCGGATGGGCGGCAACCTATGGGTCGCCCCCAACGGCGAGTACCTGGTGACGCGCGGCGGCGATGTCTTCACCGCGGGGCGTGACGTCATCACGGAGGACATGAACTACCTGCAGGGTCTGACGCCGAGCTACGTCGAAGTGCTGACCTTCGATCCGGAGCGGCGCGCGGTCTTCACCGGACGTCAGGAAACCATCACCTGGTACAACCTCGAGAGCCTCTCCTTCGTCGGCGAGACGACGATCGAGGGCGATGCCCGGTTCATCGGTGTGCGCGGTCTGCAGGTCTTCGCCGTCGCCGACGTCGAAGGTGGCGCCCGAATCGTGCGTCTCGACCACCCGATGCCGAGCGGCGGCACGAACACGAACCCCCGGGCGGCGGTGGAGGTGACACCGGCGACTGGTGCCACCACGCAGACCACCATCGTATTCGACGCGTCAGGCAGCGAGGACGCCGAGAGTGGGCTCGTCTATCGCTGGGATCTCGAGGACGACGGCGAGTGGGATACGGACCTCAGCACCGACCCCGTGCTCGAACACCGCTTCTCGATCGCCGGCACCAAGTTCGTACGACTCCAGGTGCAGGACGATCTCGGACTCGTCGACGAGACCCTGGTCCAGGTCGATGTCGCCTTCGAGGCCGACCCCGGAGAGCCGGGCGGCGGCAACGAGAGGTTCTTGCTCCCCTTCGACGTATTCGACGTCGTGTTCGACCCGAAGCGGCCCTACGTGTACGTGACCAGCCGCGAAGAGCAACGGCTCTATTTCGTCAACCTCGATACGGGCTTCATCGAGCGGAGCTTCGGCTTCGACGAGTTTCCGGAGTTCATGACCATCACACCGGATGGGGATCGGCTCTTCGTTTCGCTGCCGGTTCAGAATCACAGCTCCTACTGGTGGGAGGAAGATCAGTACGGGTTCATCGCGAGCTTCGACCTCACGCGTGGCGTGAAGGATCGACAGTTCGAGGTCAACCTCGACCCCTACGATCTGGTGGCGACGGCCTCGGGGCACGTGATCGTCGGTTCCGGGTCGGGGCAGTGGACCGACCTTCGCTCCTACGACGGTGAAACCGGCGCGCCCGTCGGTGGGCCTATCGGCATACGACAAGGCACGCGCCTCGACCTGCATCCCAGCCAGGGGATCATCTACGGCGCGGACAACGGGCTCTCCCCCTCGGACATCGAGCGCTACGACGTAGCGCCCGACGGCGCACTCACCGGTCGCGGCGACTCTCCCTACCACGGCGCGCACCGGATGAGCGGCAACGTCTGGGTCGCACCCAACGGCGAGTACCTGGTGACGCGCGGCGGCGACGTCTTCACCGCGGGGCGCGACGTCATCACGGAGGACATGAACTACCTGCAGGGTCTGACGCCGAGCTACATCAACGCGTTGACCTTCGATCCCGCGCGGCGGACGATCTTCACTGCGAGGGGCCACACCCTCTCCTGGTTCAACGTCGAGAGCCGCCTTCCGGTCGGTGAGACGGCGATCGAGGGCGATGCCCGGTTCATCGGTGTGCGCGGTCTGCAGGTCTTCGCCGTCTCCGACGTCGACGGCGGTGCCCAGATCGTGCGGCTCGACCACCCGATGCCCGATGGCGCGA
>JANQEL010000005.1 GCA_028278345.1 Myxococcota bacterium | reverse complement strand
CAGAGCGGCTTGTGGCGATCGAGTCGCGTCGAGAACACGCGCCCCACCAGCCGCTTGAGCTGACGGATGCTGCCCGGGCGGGGCAGGCGGGTGTGACGAACGTGATAGTGGATGTTGAACTTGTCGTCGTCGACCCAGACCGGGTGCCCCTCGATGGGTGTGTAGGCGAGCACCTGGCGGTAGCGGGGAATGCGATCGAGGCGCGAGACGACGTACTCCTCGATTCGCTCGATGTCGATCAACCCGTCGGGGCCGCGTAGCGGCGCAGCGTCGTGGATCTGGGTCGAGGCGACGTGGGTGACCGCAGTAGGGAGGGTGTCCTCGGCAACGAGGAAGGAGTTGTCGAGTTGGGTCAGTCGCTCGTAGAAGGGCTCTTCCATGGCTCGCGGCTCCTCAGAGCTTGCGCAGGAGTTCGAACTCCTGCTCGATCGTGGTCACGAATGAATGGAGGTCGGGCACGGCATCCCAGTCCGAGTTGAAGCCCCAGTAGAGGCCGCCCTCGTAGCTCAGTAGCGCGATGCCCAGCCCCTGATTCTCGAACAGCGGAACCAGCGGATAGGAGGCGAGCATGCGGGCCCCGTTCATGTAGACCGGGTAGCCGAGCCCGGGAACGTTGGTGATGACCAGGTTGTAGGCACGCCTCTCGGCGATCATCTTGCTCATGGCCGAGAGCAGGGCGGGGGCGGTCCAGTCGCTCAGCTGTTCGAGCAGATCCGTTCCCTCGGCTTCGCCCGACCGTTTGAGTTCCCGGGTTTCCCTGGTCACGCGTTCGACGCGTTTCTTCGCGTCGGGCTCGTCGACGGGAAGTGGAGCGACGAGGAGCGAGATGCGATTGCCGAGCTTTCCCCGCTGCGACTCCTGACGCGTGCTCACCGGAACGAGCGCGCGAACGTCGATGTCGTCGGTCGGGAAGTCGTGATCGTGGAAGTAGCGGCGGAGCGCCCCCGCTACACAGGCCAGCACGATGTCGTTGACCGTGCCGCCCAACTTCGTCTTCACCTCGCGAACGATGTCGAGATCGAAGCGCGTCCAATCGAAGCGACGATGCGGGCCGATGGGGACGTTCAGCGGGGTCTCGGAGGCGGGGGTGAAGGATTTGCGCAGAGCGCGCAGCAGGCCCGACGCGGCGTGGGTGGCGTCGTCGAGCGTATCTTCGGGCCTCCTCACTGCCTCGACCGCCTGCGAAAGGAGCTTGCCCGGAAGCGAAGCGCGACGCCCCGCTTCGTCGCGCAGCAATTGGAGCGGGCTCGGCGGCGATCGAGGTACCCAGCGGTGGTCGCTCGGCTCCGGTCGGTACTCGGCGCTCTTCCCCATGAAGGCCGCCAGCAGGTCGATACCCGAGATGCCGTCGATCAGGCAATGATGGACCTTCGAGATGACCGCGAACTTCCCGGCCCCGACTCCCTCGACGAACCACAACTCCCAGAGGGGTTTGTTGAGGTCGAGCTTCTCCGACATGATGCGTCCGGCGAGCCGCTTGAGTTGACGCTCGTTGCCGGGCAGGGGCAGCGAAGTCGAACGCACGTGGTAGAGAACGTTGAAGTGGTCGTCGTCGACCCAGACGGGGTGGTTCGTCAGAGGGGTCCGCATCAACTTCTGCCTGAATCGAGGTGCGCGACGCAATCCGCTCTCGACCACTTCCATCAGCTGGTCGTGATCGATCCCGCCGTCACTGCGCGCCAGCGGTCCCGCGTCGAAGATGCCGACCGAACCCACGTGCATGTGCACGCCGGGCGATTCGATGGCCAGGAAGGAGTTGTCCAGTGCGGTCAAGCGATCATAGTTCGGGTAGCTCATTGCGCCTCCGGCTCGGTCTAGCGTCCATTGTAAGCCGCTTCGAGCAGGCCGATCAGCTCGCCAACCATCGGCATGCGGGGGTTCGTGCGGATACTCGGGTCGTCGAACGCCGCGCGGGCGAGCTCCGGAACGGCCGCTTCGAATTCGGCTTTGTCGATGCCCAGCTCGGCCAGGGAACGGGGGATCCCCACCTCGTCGAGGAGTTCGTCGACGCGCTCGAAGAGGTGCTCGCGTCGCGAGGCCTCATCCCCGCCTCCCGTGATCACCCAACCGAGCTGCGCATACTTCGATGGTGCGATGTAGGCCGAGTAGCCGGGCGCGGGCATGAACTTGCTGGGGATCTGGGCGTTGTAGCGAAGCACGTGGTGCAGCAGGATGCCGTTGGCGCGTCCGTGGGAGATCCCGAAGCGCGCGCCGAGGGAGTGGGCGAGGGCGTGGTTGACGCCGACGAAGGCGTTCGCGAAGGCCAACCCCGCCAGGGTGGCCGCATTCGACATCGCGGTTCGCGCCTCGATGTCGTTGCCGTCCTCGCATGCGCGCGGGAGCCACTCGAGGACCAGGCGCGCCGCCTGCACGCAGAAGGCGTCGGTATAGGGCGACGCGAAGATCGAAACCGCGGCTTCGAGAGCGTGGGTGAGGGCGTCGATTCCGGTGTCGGCCGTGATCTCGCGCGGCATGCTGACGGTGAGGTTGGGGTCGACGATCGCCATGTCGGGCACGAGCGAGTAGTCGACCAGGGTCACCTTGCGCTCGCCCTGGCTGAGGACGGCGGCGGGTGACACCTCGCTGCCGGTTCCGCTCGTCGTGGGAATGGCGACCAGTCGCAGGGTATGGCCCGGCTCCGGATAGCGTGCGACACGCTTGCGCGGGTCGAGGAAGGGGAGCGACAACTCGCGCAACGTGAGGTCCGGGTTCTCGTAGAAGAGTCGCATCGCCTTGGCCGCGTCGAGGACCGAGCCACCCCCCACGGCCACCAGGAGATCGGGTCGCAGGCGCCGAAGCGTCTCGACACCCGCCTGCACCTGCCCCTCATCGGGTTCCACACCGAGTTCCGAAAACACGTGTGTGGTCTTCGCGTTCAGGTACCGGCGGACCTCTTCACTCACCCCGCGCCGTTCGCCGTCGCCGTCGGTCACGATCACCACCGTGGCCGCTTCGAGTTCGCGAAGACTCTCGAGTGCTCCGGCGTTGAAATAGGTGTCGGCGGGGACGCGGAACCATTGCGGAGGCCCCAGGCGCTTCGAAACGGTCTTGATGTTGAGCAGATTCTCGTAGTTCACGTTATCGGTCGTCATCGATCCCCCCCACGTCCCGCATCCCAGTGAGAACGTCGGGGTGAGCGAGTTGTAGATGCCTCCGAGCGCCCCAACCGCGGTGGGCGCATTCACGAGGATGCGACCCGTGCGAATTCGGTTCGCGTAGCGGTCGATCACCTGTTGGTCCTTCGAGTAGACGGCGGAGGTATGGCCGAGTCCGCCTCGCTCGGTAACGAGATCGCAGACCGCGATCGCGTGGTCGACCGATTCAGCGCGCACGAGGCCGAGCACCGGCATCAGCTTCTCCCCCGTGAGCGGGTGGGCGCGCAGGGCCTCGAGGTCGGCGGGAAGCGGCGCCAGCAGCACTTTGTCCCCGGGTTGGGGTTCGCAGCCGGCCTTCGTCATCAGGTCTGCAGGAGTGCGTCCGACGGCTTCGATGTTGGGAAGCCCGGAATCGAGGAAGGCGAGATCGGCGAGCCTTTCCACCTGCTCGTCGTCGAGCAGGCGCGCTCCCATGCGCTGGAACTCGACGATCACGTCGTCGTAGATCTCGGCATCGATCACGCAGGTCTGCTCGGCCGGGCAGATGACCGAGGCGTCGAAGGTCTTCGAGATCAGGATGTCGACGACCGCGCTTTCGATGTCGGCGGTGGCGTGCAGGTAAACGGGGGCATTGCCCGGCCCCACGCTGATCACGGGCTTTCCGGCTTCGTTGGAGAGTTTCACGATGCCGGGGCCGCCGGTGGTCCAGATCAGATCGATGTCGTCGTGGCCGAACAGGTAGTGGGTGACCTCGCGGGGCGCGTCGGGAATGATCTGCAGGGCGTCTTTGGGCATCCCCGCGGCTTCAGCCGCCTGTTTCAGGATCTCGACGCTGCGTTCCGCGCACTTGATCGCGCGTGGCGAAGGACGACAGATGATCACGTTGCGGGTCTTGGCCGCGACGATCGACTTGAAGAGCACCGTCGAGGTGGGATTCGTCACCGGCAGGATCGCCATCAACACGCCGATGGGCTCGGCGACGTACTGCAGGTTGCGCTCGGGCTCCTCGCCGATCACGCCGACGGTCTTCTTGTCCTTGAGATAGTCGTAGAGGAACTCCGTCGCGACGTAGTTCTTGATCACCTTGTCTTCGAAGACGCCGAAGCCGGTCTCTTCGAGAGCGAGCTGGGCGAGTTCGACGGCATTCTCGAGGCCGGCGACGACCATGGCCCAAACGATCCGGTCCACCGCCTCCTGGTCGAGTTGGCGGTATGCCTCGGCAGCCCGGCGGGCGCGTTCCACGATCGCGTCGAGTTCGGCTCGGCGTTCGTCGGCCAGGCCGGGGGGGATCTCGGGCGCTCTGTCTTGCATGCTCGCCTCCGGGGTCGGGAGGAGGGACGCTTCCCATGGCGACGCACCGGTGGGGTCCGGCTCCGACTTCGCACAAGTATGGCCGTACCAGTTCGTGCTGCTGTCGGCTGGGCGACTATCGGCCACCAAATCGCGAGCCGGCGATCGCCCCGAGCTGTACGCGGGGAGCCTGACCCGGGACGCCTAGGTTTCGAGGCGCTGCAAACCCCAGATCTTCTGGGCGTACTCCTGGATCGAGCGATCCGAGGAGAAACGGCCCATGCGGGCGACGTTGAGACCAGCGCGCCGGTTCCAGTCGTGGGGATCGCGATAGCCGGCCGCAACGCGGGACTGGGTCTCGAGGTAGGAATCGAAGTCGGCGAGCACGCAGTACGGGTCGCGGTCGTCGAAGAGGTGGCGAAGCAGCGGCGTGAACACGCCGGGTGCATCCAGGCTGAAGCGGTCGTCCGTCAGCGCGTCGATCACGCGCGCCAACACCGGGTTTTGCGCCACATAGGTATGCGGGTCGTAGTCCAGCCGTGCCATGGCGACCTCCTCGGCCTGGAGGCCGAAGATGTAGATGTTCTCCGGGCCGACCGCGTCACGGATCTCGATGTTGGCGCCATCGAGGGTGCCGATGGTGAGCGCCCCATTGAGCGCCATCTTCATGTTTCCCGTCCCGGAAGCTTCGAAGCCGGCGGTCGAGATCTGTTCGGAGACGTCGGCGGCCGGAATGATCACCTCTGCCAACGAGACCCGATAGTCGGGAACGAAGACGATACGCAACTGCTCCGAGACGCGTGGATCGGCCGCGGCCACCGCTCCGATCGAGCTGAGCAGGCGAATCGTGAGCTTCGCGTGGAAGTAGCTGGGTGCGGCCTTCCCCGCGAACAGGCAGGTTCGAGGAGTGACGAGGTCGTCTCCG
The DNA here is from genome assembly GCA_028278345.1 of Myxococcota bacterium. Classification (GTDB taxonomy): domain Bacteria; phylum Myxococcota_A; class UBA9160; order UBA9160; family UBA4427; genus DUBZ01. The sequence goes on along the minus strand of JANQEL010000005.1, from coordinate 32,498 downwards.
TCCTCGACGATTCGCAGGTAGAGGTGAATGGCATGTAGCGCGGCGAGGAGTTGGCGCTTGTAGAGGTGGATGCGTTTCACCTGTACGTCGAACAGCGAATCGGGGTCGAGAGCCACGCCGCACGATTCGTTCACCACGTGCGCCAGCCGCTGCTTGTTGGCCCGCTTGATCTGCCGGAACTCCTCGAGGAATTCGGGGTCTTCGAGCAGGGGCTCGATGCGTTCGAGTTCGTCCAGGTGGTCGATCCAGCGCGTCCCGATGTGTCGGCTGAGGAGTTCCGCGAGCCCGGGGTTGGCCTGGGCGAGCCAGCGCCGAGGCGACACGCCGTTGGTGACGTTGACGAATTGCGTTTCGCCGTACTCGACGAAGTCTGGAACCAGGCGGCTCTTCACCAGATCGGTATGGAGTTGGGAGACGCCATTCACGTGATGACTGCCCGCGATGGCGAGGTTGGCCATGCGAACCCGCTGCGGGAAGCTCTCTTCGAAGACGGACATGTTCTGCAGGCGGGAGACGTCGTCGGGGAAGCGTTGGCGCACGCCCTTGAGCATTCGGTCGTTCAGTAGTTCGATGAACTGCAGGTGGCGCGGAACCACGCGCTCGAGGAGCGGCTTCGGGTAGCGCTCCAGGGCTTCCGGCAGGAGCGTGTGATTCGTGTACGAAGTGGTGGCCCGGGTGATCTCGATGGCGTGGTCGAGTTCGACGTCGCGTTCGTCGACGAGCAGGCGGATCAGCTCCGGCACGGCGAGGGAGGGATGCGTGTCGTTCAACTGGATCGCCATGGCTTCGGGGATTTCGTCGACCTCGCCTCCGTCCTCGAAGAAGCGGCGCATGATGTCGCGTACCGCGCACGCCGAGAAGAAGTACTCCTGGAGGAGCCGCAGCTCCTTGCCGGCTTCGGATTCGTTGGAGGGGTAGAGGAGCTTCGAGATGCGTTCGGTTGCGAGCTTGCGTTCGAAGGCGTGCAGGTAGTCGCCGGAGTTGAACAGGCTGACGTCGAATTCCGCACTGGTTTCGGCGCTGTAGAGTCGGAGCCAGTTGACGGTACGACCGCCGTAGCCCACGACGGGCATGTCGTGGGGGACGCCGAATATCATGCTCCAGTCGACCCACCTCGCCCTTGCGGGACCGTGACCGTTCTTGGTGACGTGACCGTAGACCGGCACGGCCACCGTTCGTTCGGGACGGGCGATCAACCACGGTGAGCCAAGGCGCCGCCAGGCATCGGGTCGCTCGTGCTGCTCGTTCTGATTGATGATCTGCCGGAAGAGGCCGTACTCGTAGTTGATCCCGTAACCGAAGCCCGCGTAGTCACGCGTGGCGAGGGAGTCCATGAAGCATGCGGCCAGCCTCCCGAGCCCGCCGTTGCCGAGACCCGCATCGCGTTCGGAGAGGATCAGGGTTTCGAGGTCACAGCCGAGTTCGCCGAGCTCCTTTCGGACCTCGTCGATGGCCATCAGGTTCCGAAGCGTCGACTCCAGGCTGCGGCCGAGCAGGAATTCGAGGGAGAGGTAGTACAGCCGCTTGGCGCCCTGGTCGCGAATCCGGTCCTCGGTTTCGAGCATCCGATCGACCGCCCAATTGCGGCATACGACGGACACGGCGCTGAGCAGGTCGCGAGTCGTCGCGTGCTCGAAGGGCTTGCCACTTCCGTACCGAACCTCTGCTCGAACTGCATCGGCGAATGCACCGGTCTCGAGTGAGCTGCGTTCCTCTGGTGTGAGATTCATCTGGGCTCCGGGGCGGATGCTAGCAGCCCGTCGGCGTGTTCCTTCGACGCTTGTGAGAAACGGTGCATCGAGGCGAAGACGGCCGATGGGCTGGATGGTGGATCTCGTCAATCCCGGTCTTCGACCGCGGTGCTTCTCGCACGGGCGCCCATCGTCTCCAGGCAGGGTTCGAAGGCATCCGACTTCGCGAGTTCGTCGAGGGAGTGTGACATTCTGCGCGACCAACTCCGGTGGGCCTCGAGAGGGACGCCGGGCAGGTTCACGGGCTCGGTCTCGCCCGCGAGATCGTCGAGGGAGACCCCCACGAGCACCGAGGGCGTGGCGGCGAGAAAAGAGAGCAGGGCTGAACGAAGCGCCTCGAAGTCGGGGGTGGTTTCCTCGTCGTCGAGGAAGCCCTCGTCGCGAAGCGCGCGCAGGAGCTGATCGCGAGAGGCGCGTCGTTCTTCGAGCGCGGTCGCCAGCGAACCATCGATCGCCTGCCCGTTCACTTGCGCGCGGAGCTCGAGATCCACTGCGTCGAAATGCCCGGCAAGCGGTGCTGCGTCGTGGGTCGCGATACTTCCCAGGGCGCGAGCGGGATAGCTCGAGCTGGGTCGGAAACGGTCGCCGTCCCGCTCGAAGATGACGACGGCCGACCGCAGCAGACCCCAATCGGCGAGTAGACCCGGTAGCTCGGACGGCAGGGTTCCGAGGTCTTCGGCGACGACGATCGCGTTGTGTCTGCGACTTTCGAGCGCGAGTACGCCGAGCAGATCGTCCGCGCGGTAGCTCACGTACGCGCCCTCGTTTCCGGGTCGGCCTTCGGGAATCCAGAAGAGACGCACGACGCCCATCGCGTGATCGATTCGCAGCGCTCCCGTGTGGGCGAAAGAGGCGTTGAGCAGGCGTGACCACGGGCGATAGCCGAGCTCGCGCAGCGCATGGGGATCGTACGGGGGGAAACCCCAGTTCTGTCCTTCCGGTGCATACGCATCGGGCGGCGCACCCACGTTTGCGCCTCGGGCATAGAGGCCCTGGTTCATCCACGTGTCTGCGGAGTGCGCGCCCGAGCCCAGCGCGAGATCCTGGTAGATCCCCAGGCGACATCCGGCTTCGCGCAGTTGATGCGCGGCCTCACCGAGCTGTCGATCGAGCTCGAATTGGAGCCAGGCTCGGAAGTCGACCTCGTCGGCGTGATCGGCGCGAAACTCCTCGACGGCGGGGCTTTGGGGATCGTGAAACCGTTCGGGCCAGCGCGTCCAATCGTCGCCCCCGTTGCCGCTCTGCCCGCGCTTGCGATGATGCTCTGCGAGGCACTCCCAGACCGCGAAGTTTCGAAGCTCCTCACCCTCGCGCTCGAGATAGGCGGCGTAGGCGTCCTTGCGGATGGGATTCGCGACGGCTCGAAACGTACGGTGAAGGTCCCGCAACAGCGGAAGCGTCCACTCGAGAATGCCCTGATGCTCGATTCGACTCGCCCCCTCGAGCGCGGCACGTCTTTGCTTCGAACGCGGGTCGTCGAGCCGCCCGCGTGCGACCGCGCTGAACTCCAGTTCCGGCACGGCTTCGGGATCGATGTACAAGATGTTGCGATACAGGCGCGAGATTGGGCTGTACGGGGAGAAAGCGAGCCCGCGATTCGAAACCGCGTGAAGGGGGTTGATGCCCACGAACTCTCCGCCGAGTTCGCCCGTCAGGCGCCCCAGCTTTCGGAGTTCGCGCAACCCGCCGTGCCCGAACCCGCCGCGGGATCTCAGGGTATAGAGATTCGCCACGACGCCGAAGCCCGGTTCGTGGCCGAGGATCTCTTCGGGTTGGACCACCGTGCGTGGCGTCATGACGAGTCGTTGGAGCGCTTCGCGTTGGCCCGAGGCCCCTGCGATGGTGAGTTCGACATCGTGATAGCCATGGGGTGGGCGTATCGGAAGCGCGATTTCCAGAGCCCCGCCAGACGTCTGCGGGAGGTGCCCCCTCACGGCTTCGCGGCTTCCGTCCTCGAGGCGAACGACGATCTGGTAGTCGCGTGCATCACCGAGAGCGCTCGGGTTCACCCTCAACGCCGGCGCGCCCTCCGCCCATTCGCGCCAGACCAACACGGGTTCCACCAGGCGTTCGCGATCAGCGTGTTCGAGGCGTTCGAGGCTCTCCGTCGCCGCTTGCTCGCTGCTGGCGTCGTGCCCCATCGCTGCGACGAGTGCTTCGCGCGTCGCGTCTCCCGTGCTGTATTCATTCCCGTCGGCGCCGCGATAGCCGTGCAGGATGCCGAGGCGGTCGGCGAGCCTGAGCAGCTCCGGCCGCTCGCTCATCGTCGGTGCTCCGTCTCCACGGGCGCCTCGGATTCGGGGCTGAAGACGACGGCCGACAGTGGCGGCAGGTCCAGTTCGACCGAGAAGGGGAAACCATGCCAGGGAATCGCCTCGGCCTGCTCCGATGTCTGCGTCGACCAGCCACTGCCGCCGTAGTCGGTGGCGTCGCTGTCGAGTCGCTTCACGTAGCGGCCGCCGCTCGGCACGCCGATCCGATACCGGGGTCGTGGTGTCGGCGTCAGGTTCATCGCGACGACGACATGCCGCTCATGGTCCCTTCGCAGGTACGAAACCACCGATTGCTCCCGATCCTGGCAGTCGATCCACTGGAAGCTCTCGGGGTCGGGATCGCAGTGCCATAGGGCGTTCAACTGTTTGTAGACGCTGCCCAGATCGGAGAGGAAGGTCGCGAACGCGGCGCGCAACGGGTCGCCGGCGAGGTGCCAATCGAGGCTCTTTTGGTGATTCCACTCATCCCAGGGCGCGAGCTCGCTGTCCATGAAGACGAGTTGCTTTCCCGGGCGCGTCCACTGATAGGTGAACATCGTGCGGAGGTTCGCGAAGCGCTGCCATTCGTCGCCGGGCATGCGCGAGAGCAGGGAACCCTTGCCGTGCACGACTTCATCGTGTGAGAGGGGCATGAGGAAACGCTCCGAATGCTCGTAGAGCATCGCGAACGTCAATTCATCCTGGTGCCAGCGGCGATGCACGGGGTCGCGCCCGAAATACCCGAGCGTGTCGTGCATCCAGCCCATGTTCCACTTGAAGGTGAAGCCGAGGCCGCCCTCCGATACCGAGCGCGTGACTCCCGGCCAGGCCGTCGATTCTTCGGCCGCCGTGAAGCAACCGGGTTGCTCGCTCGCGATCACGGCGTTGAGTTCGCGCAGGAAGTCGATGGCTTCGAGGTTCTCGCGGCCCCCGTAGCGGTTCGGTTCCCAGCCCCCTTCTTCGCGCGAGTAGTCGAGGTAGAGCATCGATGCCACGGCATCGACCCGCAGACCGTCGATGTGGAAGACATCGAGCCAGTAGAGGGCGTTCGAGACGAGGAAGTTGGCGACTTCCCGGCGGCCGTAGTTGAAGATCAACGTGCCCCAGTCCGGGTGCTCGGCGCGGCGCGGGTCATCGTGTTCGTACAACGCGGTGCCATCGAAGCGTCGCAGCGCCCAGTCGTCGCGGGGGAAATGGGCCGGCACCCAATCGAGAATGACTCCGATTCCGTGCTGGTGCATGACGTCGACGAAGTAGCGGAAGTCGTCGGGCGTCCCGTAGCGCGCGGTGGGTGCGTAGTAGCCGGTCACCTGATATCCCCAGGAACCGTCGAACGGGAACTCCGATATCGGCATGAGTTCGACGTGGGTGAAACCGAGTTCTCTCACGTGTGCGGCGAGTCTCGGCGCGATCTGGCGGTAGCCGAGCCAGCGGTTGCCTTCCTCGGGCACACGCGCCCAGGAGCCGAGGTGGACCTCGTAGATCGAAACCGGCTCGCGTGTGACGTCGCGATGCCTGCGCTCGGACATCCACTTCGCGTCGCGCCAACGGTAGTGCGACTCGACGACCTTCGACGCATTGCGCGGAGGAAGCTCGGCGGCCTGCCCCATCGGGTCGGCCTTGAGTCTCACGCTCCCGGTCTTCGTCTGGATCTCGAACTTGTACATCGCCCCGGCTTCGACGTCGGGGATGAAGAGCTCCCATACACCGCTGGCGCCGAGTGATCGCATCGGCAGCAGTCGGCCATCCCAACCGCAGAAATCTCCGACCACACTCACACCGGTGGCGTTCGGCGCCCAGAGGGAGAACCGCACGCCCGCGACGCCATCCGCGACGTGGGGTTGTGCGCCGAGCGCCTCCCAGAGTCGGCGGTGCGTCCCCTCGCCGATGAGGTGTAGATCGAGCTCGCCGAGGGTGGGGAGGAAGCGATAGGGGTCATCGCGTTCCCACACGTGCCCGCCCTCGAAATGGAATCGAAGTCCATAAGCCAGGGGAGGGGATTGATCCGGCAGGAACACCTCGAACAGTCCCCGAGGTTCCACCCGCGGCATGGAAACGTCCTTGTCGTTCTCGATGACGCATTCAGCGCGAACGGCGTCGGGGTGGAAGGCGCGTACCACCACACCGTCCACACCGGAGCGACGGGCCGGGTGGGCACCGAGGATCGTATGCGGCGTGGCGTGCCGGCCGGCGAACAGGCGGTCGAGATCGCCTGGGTCTACGACCTCTGACGCTCGCTGCTCCTGGATCGGTTCGTCGGGGGAGTCGGCGGGGGACATGGGATTTCCTCCAATTGCAGGAGCACGAGGGAGTGGGGAGCGAGGCGGACCTCGGGCTCCCTCACGGCTCGCGGATCGTGCGGGCAGGCCGTGTTGAGGACTTCGGTCCAGCAGAAGCCGGGGCCGTGATTGAACACCTTGAACGTGCGGTTGCGGGCCTCGCCGTTGAACATCAGGAAAACGGTGTGAGCAGTTTGGGGCTCGCCCTCTTCGTCGGTGGCCAACACCGAGCGTGCGTCGAGGTGGGCAGCCAGCGACCGAATCTGGGGATTGTTCCAATCCGTCGGCAGCATGTCCTCGCCATCGGGGCGCAACCAGCGGACGGTCAGCGAGTCCGCGTCGTCGAGGTGCTGGCGTCGCCTGAATACCGCGTTGCCCCGACGCAGTTCGAAGCAGCGCTTCACGAAGTCCAGGAACTCTTTGTCCGCAGGGCCGAGCTCCCAGTCGGTCCAACTGGTTTCGTTGTCCTGGCAATACGGATTGTTGTTCCCGTTCTGGGTGCGTCCGACTTCATCCCCGCCAAGCCACATGGGGATTCCGTTCGACAGGGCCAGGGTGGCGACGAAGTTCCGGCGCATTCGCTCGCGAGTTCGAACGATACGCCGGTCGCGGCTCGGGCCCTCGGTTCCCCAGTTGTGACTTTCTTCGTTGGGCCCGTCGCGTCCCGATTCTCCGTTGGCATCGTTGTGCTTTCGCGAGTAGCTGACGAGATCGCGTAGCGTGAATCCGTCGTGAGAGCAGACGTAGTTGACGCTCGCGGTGGGCCCCCGACTCGCGCCGAAGATGTCGCTCGAACCCGCGATCCGGCTCGCGAACTCACCGACCTGCCCGGTATCGCCTCGCCAGTAGCGGCGAATGACGTCCCGGTAGCGGTCGTTCCATTCCGACCAACCGAGGGGAAAGCCGCTGAGTCGATAGCCGTCGGGCCCGAGGTCCCAGGGTTCGGCGATGAGCTTCTTGCCCGAAAGCACGGGGTCCTGCTCGATGAGCTCGAAGATGCGGGCCGCTGGATCGAACTCGTAGTGCGGACGGGCGATCGCCGGTGCGAGGTCGAAGCGAAAGCCGTCGACGTGCATCTCCTGCGCCCAATAGCGCAGGCTGTCGACCACCAGTTGACGAATGCGCGGGTGCTGGGTGTTGATCGTGTGCCCCGTGCCGCTGAAGTCGAGGTAGCGGCCCGCATCCGCTGGGTTGAGCCGGTAGTAGGAGGCGTTGTCGATGCCGCGGAAAGAGAAGGTCGGACCCATGGGGCCACCTTCCGGAGTGTGGTTGTAGACGACATCGAGGATGACCTCGATCCCCGCGTCGTGGAACGCGCGCACCATGTCGCGGAACTCCGCGACCACACCGCCGGGCTGATTGCCCGTGGCAAAGCGGGTATCCGGTGCAAAGAACCCGATGGTGGCGTAGCCCCAGTAGTTGGTGAGGCCGCTTCGCGCGAGATGCTCCTCGATCCCTGCGTGGTGGACGGGCATGAGCTCGACCGCGGTCACCCCCAGCTCCTTCAGGTGGTTGATCACGGCCGGCGAGACCAGGCCGGCGTAACGCCCCCGCGCGTCCTCTGCGACTTCGGGGTGCTTGATCGTCGTTCCCTTGACGTGGCACTCGTAGATCAAGGTGCGGGACCACGCGATGGAAGGGGGCTGATCGCCGCGCCAGTCGTACTCGGGCTCGACGACCACGCAGCGAGGCATGAACGGCGCGCTATCGAGTCGACTCGGCTCTTCCGGATCCTGGGTGTCGTGGCCGAAGAGGGCGACGTTCCAGCGGATGGATCCGTGAAGCGCGCGGGCGTAGGGGTCGATCAGGAGCTTGCGGGAATTGAATCGATGCCCGCGATTGGGCGCCCACGGACCATCGACGCGGTAGCCGTAGAGTTGCCCGGGAGCGAGGCCCGGCAGCTTGCCGTGCCACACGTCTCCGGTTCGCTCGGGAAGTTCGAAGCGATCGGTCTCGTTACCGCCTTCGTCGAAGAGACACAACTCGACGCGGGTCGCGTGCGCGGAGAAGAGGGCGAAGTTCACGCCTTCGCCATCCCAGTGGGCACCGAGGGGTCTGGAGTGTCCGGGGCGAGTATGCATCGTCTAGACCCGGGCCTGGGATTCGCTGGCGACGGCGCGCAGTTCTTTTTCCCACCGCGCGGCCGGTCGCCGCCACGAGACGTCTTTGCGAAGGAGTTGGCGCTCGAGCAGAGGGCCCTGCTCGAGCCGCAGCTCGGCGCCACGGTCGACCGCGGTCGTGAGGGATTCGACTCCGAGGTCGTCGAAGAGGATCCCCGTCTGTCCGTCGATGATGGTGTCGCGCAAGCCGCCTACGGCGTGCGCGATGGGCAGCGCTCCGTAGCGTTGTGCGATCAGCTGAACGAGACCGCAGGGCTCGAAACGAGACGGCACGAGAATCGAATCGACGCTGCCATAGACCCGACGCGCCAGCCCGTCGTTCCAACCCGTCTGGATGGAGATCCTCGTCGGGTACTTGTTCGCGAGGCGTGTCAGCCTCTGGGCGATGGCTGGATCGCCATCGCCCAACAACGCGAGCCCCGCGCCACGCTTCACGAGCTCTTCGGCTGCGTCGGCGATGACGTCCCAACCCTTCTGGGCAGCGAGTCGGCCCACACAGCCGAGCAACCGCCCGGTCGCGGGCGTGTCGAGGCCGAGTTCATCGAGCAGCGCTTCGCGGCATTGCGTACGGTTTCGCAGGCTGCGTCGATCGAACTGCGACGGCAACGCCGCATCCTTCGCCGGGTCGTAGAGATCCGTGTCGATGCCGTTGGCGATCCCGACGAGGCGATGGGCGCGGTAGCGGTAGAGACCTTCGAGGCCTTCGCCGAACTCGGTGGTCATGAGCTCTTCCGCGTAGCTGGGGGAGACTGCGATGATGCGGTCGGCCCAGACCACTCCGCCCTTGAGGAGCGAGAGCTGGTCGTGGAACTCGAGACCATCCGGTGAGAAGAACTCGCCCGGCAGCCCGGTGGCCCCCATCAGCGCTGCGTCGAAGCGTCCCTGATGGGCATTGTTGTGGATCACCTGGACCGTGCCGATGCCGACGGTCCGACCGTGACCGTAGAGGGTGCGCAGCACGCAGACGGAAAGGGCGCCGTGCCAGTCGTGGGCGACCATGACGTCCGGGCCGAGTTCGGCAGTGCGCGCGGCCGCGGCCCGAGCGAAGGCAACGAAGCGCAGGCCGTCGTCCTCTTCGCCATACAGTGCCTCCCGATCGTAGAGGCCTTCGATGTCGAGCATGTGAACGCCGAGCTGACCGACGCTTCCGGTGAGCCAACGACCCCGGAGTACACCGCCGGGATGCGGGACTTCGACTTGTCCCGCCTCTCGAAGCGAATCGGCGGCGGGGTGGGCGAGGGCGCTCCGGTAGGCCGGAACGATGCAGTGGACTGCATGCCCGCGTTCGGCCAATCCGCGCGCGAGGCCCGAGACCGCTTCGCCCAGGCCGCCGGTCCTCGCCAACGGAGCCAACTCTGCGGCGACGAAGACCACGCGAAGTTGTCGCGGTGACCCGGTGCGCGACCTTGCCGACACTAGCGATCGTATTCGTCGCGCTGATCGAGGCTCGTCCGGGTGACGACCGTGACGCCACTCGCACTGACGGTGAAGCGCTGCGCATCGGCGATGGGATCTTCGCCGATCACTTCACCCGGCGGAATATGGACGCCGCGGTCGACGATACAACGTCGCAATCGCGCACCCCTTCCGACCTCGACACTGGGGAACAGGACCGAATCTTCGACTGTCGCGTACGAGTTCACGCGGACCTCGTCGGAACACACCGTGCGTTCGATGTGACCACCGGAGATGATGGTGCCAGAACCCACGATGGAGTCGAGAGCGGCGCCGACACGATTGCCGTCTTCGTCCGCGAAGACGAACTTGCAGGGCCCGACGCCGGTGGACGCCCCGCGGATGGGCCACTGGGGGTTGTACAGATTGAGCCTCGGCTCGACGGAGACCAGATCCATGCTGGCCTCGTAGTAGGCGTCGATCGTGCCGACGTCCCGCCAGTAGCCGCGGGCGCCTTCCGACTCGCCCGGCACGAGCTGGGTGGCGAGATCGTAGGCCGCAACCTTGAAGCGCTGATGGGCGCTGGTCATGATGTCGCGCCCGAAATCGTGGGTCGTCGATTCGAGGGTCGAGTTGCGGCGCAGCTCGGCCAATAGCGCCTGGTTGGTGAACACGTAGTTCCCCATCGAGACCAGCGAACGCGACGGATCCCCCGGCATACCGGGCGGATCCTCGGGCTTCTCCATGAAGTGAGTCACCCAGCCGCCTCCATCGACGGCGACGCAGCCGAACTCGCGTGCCTGACTCCGCGGGACGGACACCGTGGCCACCGTGAGGTCGGCTCCCTTGGCCCGGTGGAACTCGAGCATCTTGCCCACGTCCATCTTGTAGATGTGATCCGCACCGAATATGAGCACGTTCTCTGGCTTCGAATCGCGCAGCAGGTCGAGGTTCTGCCAGATCGCATCGGCGGTCCCCCGGAACCACTGGGGACCGAGGTTCATCGATGCGGGTACCGGCTCGATGTACTCGTCCGCGGCGTTCGATGCGAACGACCACTTGCGCGCGACGTGCTGAACGAGTGAAGTCGACTTGTATTGGGTCAGTAAGCGGATCTGTCTGACACCGCTGTTGACCAGATTGGAAAGAACGAAGTCGACCAGGCGATAGCGCCCGCCAAAGTGCACAGCGGGCTTCGAGCGTTCTTCCGTCAGGGGGCTCAGTCGTCGGCCTTCACCGCCGGCGAGTACCAGAGCAAGAGTGTCACTCATCGCGAAGCTCCCAGAGAAGCGACGAGTATGACCCAGCACCATGGTGCGATGGTGTCGCGCGCGCGACATCCAGACACGTTTCGACGAATTGTGACTTCGCTGTGCCAGCATCGTCTCAAGTCGGCCGGCTCCGACCGGGCACCCGCCCTACCATGCGCCGACGGGCATGGGAGGAACGTGCACGATGACTTCATGTCGACTCACTCGTCGACGACGAGTCGGACCTGCGATTCGGAAGCACCGCGCGTGTTCCGAGCGACGAGCGTCCCGGCCCGTAGCGTGTGGCCCCCAAGCGTCGTGGTCCGGGCGGTGGGATTCCCGCCGTGCCCACGCCGATGCACCATTTTTGCTGGCTCCTTGTCGCACTCTCGTGCAGATGCGTCGCCAGGGGAGCGAAACAGCGAGGAATTCACGGAGGATCCATGTCGTCGACACTCGCAGGAAACGCGGTCATCGGGCAATCCGGTGGACCGACCGCCGTCATCAACCAATCCCTCGTCGGTTGCATCGAAGGGCTTCGCCAGTGTGATGCGATCGGGAAGATCCTCGGGGCCCACCACGCCGTGCGCGGCATGGTCGACGGCGACTTCATCGACCTGAGCGAGATTTCCCAGGATCGCCTCGACCGGATCGCCGCGACCCCTTCCAGCGCTCTCGGCAGCAGCCGCGACAAGCCGGACGAGCAGTACTGCCGGGACATCTTTCGCAGCTTCGAGAAGAACGACGTTCGCTACTTCTTCTATATCGGCGGCAACGACAGCTCCGACACGGCGCGGATCGTGAACGAAACGGCGCGCAAGGAAGGCTACGAGCTGCGCGCCTTCCACATCCCGAAGACGATCGACAACGACCTCGAGTGCAACGACCACACTCCGGGCTTTCCGTCGGCTGCGCGATTCGTCGCCCAGGCGCTGATGGGCGATCAGCTCGACAACGCGGCGCTCCCGGGGATCAAGATCGACGTGATCATGGGCCGGCATGCGGGGTTCCTGACGGCCGCGAGCATGATGGCGCGCACACGTGACGACGACGGGCCCCACCTCATCTACGTCCCCGAGGTTTGCTTCGATGTCGACCGGTTCATCGCGGACGTAGACCGGGTGTATTCGCGCCTGGGGCGCTGCGTCGTGGCGGTGTCCGAGGGGATCCACGACCAGGAGGGCGTGGCGATCGCGACGAAATTGGCGCAGCGCGTCGAAAAAGACGCCCACGGGAACGTGCAGCTCTCGGGCACCGGTGCGCTCGGTGACCATCTTGTTCAACTGGTCAAGGACGGTCTCGGCTCGAAGCTCCGTGTTCGCGCCGACACCTTCGGCTATCTCCAACGATCGTTCGCGGGTTGCGTCAGTGAGGTCGACCAGATCGAGGCGCGTGCGTCCGCGCGAATGGCGGCCGAGCTTGCGGTCGACGGTGTCGAGAACGGCTCCATTGCGATCCAACGCGCCAGTGATTCCCCGTACCGGGCGGAGTACGTTCGCGTCGAACTGACTGACGTCGCCGCCAAGACGCGCACCCTGCCGCTCGACGCCATCGTGGACGGTTGTGACATCGACCGAGACTTCCGCCGCTACTTCGAGCCGCTGATCGGGGAACTCCCCGTCATCGAGCAGCTCTGAAGTCGTCTTGGCAGAACAGGTCCGAAGCACGAAACTGCACCGCGAAGGAAGGGGTGGGAGTGTCGAAGGACGACGTCGTGACCAATGTAGTCGTGACCAACACAGCCGTGACCGAAGTGGATGCAGGCCTCGACGACGAGGCCGTCGTGCTGGAACCGCACGCTTTCGGCGAGTTGATCCGACTGCTGCGCGAGCGGGGCTACCTCACCCTCGGGCCGACCGTGCAGGACGGAGCGATCGTCTACGACGAGATCGAATCCGCCGATGAACTCCCCGTTGGTTTTACCGACCGCCAGGAAGCCGGGGAGTATCGCGTCGAGCGTCGCAGCGACGAGGCTCTCTTCGGCTACAACCTCGGGCCCCGATCGTGGAAGCAATACCTCTTCCCGCCGCGCCTGCGGATCTTCGCCGCGCAGCGACGTGGCGTGGACTTCGAAATCGAGCCCCCCGAGGCCGAGCCTCCGCTTCTGGCCTTCATCGGTATCCGTCCCTGCGAGATCGCCGCGATCGAAGTGCAGGATCGCGTGCTGCGCGGTGGTAGGTACGTCGACCCCTGGTACGCGCAAGTGCGCGAGAGCGCCTTCCTGGTCGCCGTCCAGTGTGCACAGGCGGCCCCCACGTGCTTCTGTACATCGATGGAGACGGGACCGCGGGCCGATCAGGGCTTCGACCTCGCGCTGACCGAGCTACTCGACGACGGCGCGCACCTCCTGCTCGTACAGGCGGGCAGCGCGCGTGGACGAGAGATCCTGACGGCGCTCCATTCGACGCCGCCCACGCCGAACGAGCGCGATCGCGCCGAAGCCGCCACGCGTCGGGCCGAATCCCAGATCACGCGCCGACTCGACACCGAGGACCTGCCGGCGCTGCTCGAAGCGAACCTCGAGCACCCGCGTTGGGCAGATGTGGCCGAGCGGTGTCTCTCGTGTGCGAACTGTACGATGGTCTGCCCGACGTGTTTCTGTCACACGGTCGAAGAGGTAAACGACCTGACGGGTGATCGAACCGAGCGATGGCGCCTCTGGGACTCCTGCTTCACAGGGGAGCATGCCTACACGCACGGCGGGGACATGCGCCCGAGCACCCGCGCGCGCTATCGACAGTGGCTGACCCACAAGCTCGGCACCTGGAACGAGCAGTTCGGGTCGTCGGGGTGCGTGGGGTGTGGGCGATGCATCGCCTGGTGTCCGGTCGGGATCGACCTCACCGAGGAGGTGGCGGCCATTCGGGTCGATCGGGATGATCTCCGCTCGTCCGGGGAAGGGTCATGAAGATCAAGAGCATCGATCAACTGCTGAACGAACACCCCTTCTTCGAGGGGATGCGACCGGAATGGTTGGAGCTGATCGCCGGCTGCGGGCGCAACGTCGCGTACCGTCCTGGGGAGGTGATCGCGAGCGAGGGGCAACCCTGCAACGAGTTCTATGCGGTTCGCCGAGGCAAGGTGGCCATCGAGATCTACTCACCCGGAGTGGGTTCGTGCACGGTGCAGACGGTCGACGATGGCGCGGTGATCGGATGGTCCTGGATCCTGCCACCCCACGTCTGGATGTTCGATGTGCGCGCCATCGAGACCACCCACGCCGTACACTTCGACACGACCTGCCTGCGCACCAAGTGCGAGGAGTCCCCCGAGATGGGCTACGAGTTCATGCGGCGGTTCGCGGGTGTGATGAGCGACCGTCTGCGCGCCACTCGGCTGCAGTTGCTGGACGTCTACGGAAGCTCGAGTGGAACGCGTGGAAACGGCTGATCCGCTGATCCCCACGCCCTACGTCGTGCGGGACGCGTGGCGCGAGACCCATGACGTGGTGTCCCTCGTGCTCGAGCCGCGAGACGAAGCAGCGCTCGCGCCGTGTGCACCGGGGCAGTTCAACATGCTCTGGGCTTTCGGGGTGGGCGAGGTGCCGATCTCGGTCAGCGGCATTGCGACCGCAGGCCGCGAAGTCACGCATACGATTCGCGAGGCGGGCAACGCAACGCGCGCCCTGTGTGCCGCAGAGCCCGGCGATGTGATCGGCGTGCGTGGTCCCTTCGGGCACGGGTGGCCTCTCGAGCGCGCGCGCGGGAGGGATGTCGTCGTCATGGCGGGCGGGATCGGTATGGCGCCGCTCAAACCCGTGCTCGAACACCTCGAGAGCTACCGTGAGGACTTCGGCCGCGTGACACTCCTCTATGGCACGCGTACCGCCGACGACATCCTGTTCCGCAGCGACCTGGAGACCTGGCGCAGTCGCTTCCACCTCGACGTCGAAGTCACCGTCGACACGGCGACCCGGGGTTGGGCGAGCAACGTCGGGGCAGTCACCCAGCTCGTGCCGCGTGCAGTCTTCACACCGGCCAACACCGAAGCGTTCATCTGCGGTCCCGAAATCATGATGCGTTTCTGTATCCAACTCCTGCGCGAGCGCGGGGTGCCGACGGAGTCGATCCACCTCTCGATGGAGCGCAACATGAAGTGCGCGATCGGTCTCTGTGGCCACTGTCAGTGGGGTCGCGACTTCGTGTGCAGGGATGGTCCGGTGTTCGCGCTCGACCACGTCGAGTCGCGGCTCCTGGTGCGGGAGCGCTAGCCGATGCCCGAATTCGAGCCCGCCGCGAAGGTCAAGGTCGCCGTCTGGAAGTTCGCATCGTGCGACGGCTGCCAGCTGAGTCTGCTCGACTGCGAGGATGAGTTGTTGCCCATCGCAGAGACGATCGAGTTCGCGCATTTCCTCGAGGCGACGCGCGCCGTCGCCCCCGGCCCCTACGACGTATCGCTCGTCGAGGGCTCGATCACGACCGCCCACGATGTCGAGCGTATTCGCGAGGTTCGGGAGCAGTCGAAGATCCTGGCCACGATCGGCGCATGCGCATCGTCGGGCGGCATCCAGGCGCTCAAGAACTTTGCACGGGTCGAGGACTTCCTGAGCATCGTGTACGCCACCCCCGAGTACGTCGAGACCCTCGCGACCTCCGAACCGATCTCGGCCCACGTTCATGTCGACTTCGAGTTGCAGGGCTGTCCGATCGACAAGGGACAGCTGCTCGAGCTGATCCTCGCGCTGGCCAACGGGCGCACGCCGCGGGTGGCACGTCACAGCGTCTGCGTCGAGTGCAAGCGTGAGGGGCGCGTATGCGTCATGGTCGCGAACGGTACGCCCTGCCTCGGGCCCGTCACCCAGGCCGGCTGTGGCGCACTCTGCCCGGCCTGGAATCGCGGCTGCTTCGGCTGTTTCGGCCCCGTCGACGGTGCGGCCGCGGCGACGCTGGACGATCAGTTGGCTGCGCGGGGCGCGGATGCTCGCGCGCGAAGCCGGCTCTTTTCCACCTTCTACGCGAATGCTCCGGCGTTTCGCGAGCGACACGCGCCGGGCGAACCCGACCCCGCTGCGGAGGAGTCGAACCGATGACGGAGCGCCGGCGTATCCAGGTCGATGCTCTCGCCCGCGTCGAAGGCGAGGGGGCGATGTCGGTGGTCATCGAAGGCGATCGGGTCGAGGAGGTGCAGCTGCGGATCTACGAACCGCCGCGCTTCTTCGAAGCCTTCCTGCGAGGTCGCGGTTACGAGGAGGCCCCCGACATCACCGCTCGCATCTGCGGCATCTGCCCGGTCGCCTATCAGATGAGCGCGGTGCACGCGATGGAAGCGGCCCTCGGCATCGAGGTGGCTGGCCCGCTGCGAGAACTGCGCCGTCTACTCTATTGCGGTGAGTGGATCGAAAGCCACGTCCTGCACATCTACATGCTCCATCTTCCGGACTTCCTCGGGTACGAGGACGCGATCCGTCTTGCGCGCGATCGCCGGGAGGATGTCGAACGAGGCCTCCGGCTCAAGAAGATCGGCAACGCCCTCGTCGCGGCCGTTGCGGGACGGGCCATCCACCCGATCAATGTCCGTGTCGGCGGTTTCCACAAGACACCGCGTCGACGCGACCTCCAGGCACTCGTTCCCGAACTCGAATGGGCGCGCGACGCTGCACTCGAGACGGTTCGTCTCGTCTCGACCCTCGACTTTCCCGACTTCGACTGCGATCACGAGTTCGTCGCTCTACGCCACGAAGACGAGTATCCCTTCAACGAAGGCGCGATCGCCTCGACCGCCGGGCTTCACATCGAAGCGGCCCGGTTCGACGATCACTTCGAAGAGCTGCACGTCGAGCACTCGAACGCGCTGCACGCACGCATTCGCGGGCGGGGCCGCTACTTCGTCGGACCCCAGGCGCGATACAACATCAACGCCGATCGGCTCGGCGACACAGCTACGGCAGCCGCGCGCGAGGCGGGCCTCGGCGCGCACTGCGCGAATCCCTTCCAGAGCATCATCGTGCGTGCGGTCGAGGTCGTCGAGGCGTGCGACGAGGCGCTCCGCATCATCGAGGCCTACGAGGAACCCGCCGTTCCATATGTCGAGCATGAATTGGCTGCGGGAGTCGGCCACGCGTGCACGGAGGCGCCGCGAGGGGTCCTCTATCACCGCTACGAGATCGACGACGAGGGCACGATCGTCGATGCGCGCATCGTCCCTCCGACTTCCCAGAACCAGGCCACCATCGAGGACGATCTGCGCCGCTTCGTCCAGGTGCACCACGCGCTCAGCGACGACGAACTCCAGTGGAAGTGCGAACAGGCGATCCGCAACTACGACCCGTGCATCTCGTGTGCAACGCACTTCCTCGAACTCGAGATCGAGCGGCGATGAATACACCGCGTCGGCTCGTCATCGGTGTCGGGCAGGAACAACGCGGAGACGACGCGGTCGGCTTGCTCGTTGCGCGGCATCTCGGCGAACTGGATGCGGCCGCGGGCGCTGGAGATCTCGCGATTGTCGAGCACGATGGCGATGGCATGGATCTGGTGCTCGCCTGGGAAGGCGTGCCAACCGTCGTGGTGGTCGATGCGGTGGTTTCGGGCGCGTGCGCACCCGGAGAGGTGCAGCGCTTCGAGGCGCATCGCGAGCCGCTTCCGGCCCGGCTCTTCGCCGGCCACTCGACTCACGCCCTGGGCGTGGCGGACGCGATCGAACTCTCGCGCGCGATGGAATCGCTGCCGCCCTCGATCGTCGTCTACGGTATCGAGGCCGAGCGCTTCGACACGGGCAGCGCACCGAGCGTCCCCGTGCTTCGAGCGATCGGTCCGGTTGCGGAGCGGGTGCTCGAGGAGCTCGGGCTCGTGGCGATGGAGGGAGCGCGGCGCGATGCATGAAATGAGTTTGATGCGCGACCTGATGCGACACATCGAACGCCTCGCCGATCGCGAGAACGCAGTGGCGGTCACGTCCATCCGCCTGCGCCTCGGCGCGCTCTCGCACTTCTCACCGGCGCACTTTCGCGAGCACTTCGATCAGGTCGCCCCGGGAACGCGTGCCGAAGGTGCGACCCTCGAGATCTCGACATCCGACGACATCCACGACCCGAACGCCCAGGGCGTTCTGATCGAATCGCTCGAAGTCGAGGTCGATTCGGCGGTCGAATGATGCCGGCGCGCCAGCGACCAGACCGGTTGGGCGTAATCGCTCGCGGTGTCGTGCAGGGATTCGGGTTGCGCCCATTCGTCCAGCGTACCGCGACCTCGCTCGGGCTCTCGGGGTTCGTGCGCAACGTACCGGGTGGGATCGCGATCGAGGCCGAGGGCTCGCCCGGGGCGCTCGAGGCATTGGTCCGGGCCGTGAGCGCTCTCCCCGCGCCGGCCCGGGTGGACGCGATCGAGCGCACCGCGCTCGAGCCGATCGGCGAAACCTCCTTCTATATAGAAGAAAGCCTCGAGGGTGCGACGGGTGCGTTTCCGTTGCTGCCGGATCTCGCCACCTGCGATGACTGTATGGCGGAGGTGCTGGACCCCGACGACCGGCGTCACCGCTACCCCTTCGTGAGCTGTACCCGATGCGGGCCGCGTTGGAGCGTTGCGCACGAACTTCCTTGGGATCGTGCGCGCACGTCGATGGCCGGGTTCGCGCTCTGCCCGGACTGCCGTGCAGAGTACGAAGATCCGCAGGACGTGCGTCGCTTTCACGCCCAGACCCTCGCTTGCCCGCGCTGCGGCCCGCAGCTTGTGCTGCTCACCCCGGATGGCAGAGCGCAATGCTCTGGCGACGCCGCACTCGGGAGATCGGCCGAGGTCCTGAAGGCGGGTGGCATCGTCGCGATGTTGGGGCTCGGCGGCTTCCAGCTTCTGGTCGACGCGCGCGACGCCAACGGCGTGCGCCGCCTGCGAAAGCGCAAGAACCGCCCGGACAAGCCGCTGGCCCTCGTCGTGGCCGACGTCGAAGGCGCCCGCGAGATCGTTCATCTCACCGCAAGCGAGTGCGCAGCCTTCCTCGCCCCCGCCGCTCCGGTCGTGCTCGCCCGCAGGCGAGGCGATGCGGACGTCGCCCCTTCGGTGGCCCCCGGTGTGTCGTGGCTCGGCGTGATGCGCGCCACCACACCCCTGCACCGACTACTGCTCGATGCAGTGGAAGCTCCCCTGGTTGCGACGAGTGGCAACCTCTCGGGCGAGCCGCTCTGCGCGAACGACGAAGAGGCGCTCGAGCACCTCGGGCAGGTGGCGGACGTCTTTCTCACGCATGATCGTCCGGTCGTGCGTCCGGTCGACGACTCGGTGGTTCGAGAGATCGGCGGGCGCATCGTCAGCTTGCGCTGCGGGCGAGGACTTGCACCGCTTTCGCTCCCGCGTCGCGGCACGGGCGAGGCGCGGGTCGCGCTCGGCGGAGACTTGAAGAACGCGGTGGCCGTGGCGGTGGGCGGGGAAGTCGTCCTGGGGCCGCACATCGGCGACCTCGCATCTCCGCGTGCAAACGATGCCGCGGTTCAAACCGCGTCGTCCCTGGCCACGATGATGGATCTCCCTGTGACCGATGTCGTGAGCGATGCCCATCCGGATTCGCACGTCCGCACGATCGCCCGCGACTGGGCGAAACGGCATCAGGTGCGCGACGGAGTCGTGTTCCACCACCATGCGCACGTGCTGGCGGGCTGGACGGAGCACGGTGGCTCGCTTCCCGTGCTCGGTGTCGCGTGGGATGGCGCGGGTTTCGGACCGGATCGCGGTGCCTGGGGGGGCGAGATCCTGCGCGTCGACGAGCGCAGGGTCGAGCGGGTCGCGCATCTGCGTCCCTTCCGCCTCCCCGGTGGAGACGCCGCCGCCCGCGAACCGCGTCGCGCCGCGCTCGGTCTGCTCTTCGCGCGCTTCGGGGAGGCCGCCTTCGAGCGCGACGATGCGGCGCTTCGCAGCTTCGATGCCGCCGAGCTTCGCGTGCTCGAGCGCTTGCTCGCGAGTGGGCGTTTCGCGCCCGAGACGAGCAGCGCCGGCCGGCTCTTCGACGCCATTGCTTCGCTGCTCGGCGTGCGACAGCGCTGTAGCTACGAAGGCCAGGCGGCGCTCGAACTCGAATCCCTTGCGAGCGAGGACGATGGCGACTTCGCCCATCCCCTCGTTCGTGGAGACGGCGTGCTCGACTGGGCCCCTCTCGTCGATGCCGTGCTTTCCGACCGCGACGCGGGTACCCCCATTCGTGCGATCGCGGCGCGTTTCCACCGCGGGCTCGCACGGGCCCTGGTCGACGTGGTTGCAGCGGCTGCGGCGGAGAACGGCATCGGCCGCGTGGTACTCAGCGGTGGTTGCTTCCAGAACGCGCTGCTCTCGTCCCTGACCGAAGCCGGCTTGCGCGAGGCCGGGCTCGAGCCCCTGCCTCACACGCGCATCCCCCCCAACGATGGCGGACTCGCCGTCGGGCAGCTTCAGGCGCTAGCGTGCACGCCTGGCGAAGCGGGAGTCTGATCCATGTGCCTTGCCGTCCCCGGCCGAGTCGAATCGATCGAAGGTGAAGATCCGCTCGAGCGATCGGGCCGGGTCGATTTCGGTGGCGTGAAGCGCGAGGTGCAGCTGGCCTTCGTGCCCGAGGTCCGACGGGGTGATTGGGTGCTCGTGCACGTGGGCATCGCGATCTCGCGAATCGACGAGGCCGAGGCGGAGCGCGTACTCGCGGAACTCGACGCGGCCCTCGAAGCCGAGGCCCCCTCGTGAAGTACGTCGACGAATATCGCGACCCCGAACTCGCACGTCGTCTCGTGAAACGAATCGAGTGCATCACCACGCGGCCCTGGACGCTGATGGAGGTCTGCGGCGGACAGACCCATGCGATCGTGCGCTTCGGCATCGACCGGTTGCTGCCCGAAGCAATCGAGCTCGTGCATGGTCCCGGTTGTCCCGTGTGCGTGACCCCGGTAGAGGTGATCGATCGCGCCATCGAACTCACGCGGCGCGACGACGTCATCCTCTGCACCTTCGGCGACATGGTGCGCGTGCCCGGCCGCGAGGGAGACCTGCTCGGTCGTCGCGCCGAAGGGGGTGACGTGCGCATCGTGTATTCGCCACTCGATGCGGTCGAGATCGCACGACGCGAACCCGGCCGCGAGGTCGTCTTCCTGGCCGTGGGTTTCGAAACGACCGCACCCGCAAGTGCGATGGCGGTGTTGCGGGCTCACGCGGATGGTCTCGCAAACTTCAGCCTGCTCGTGGCCCACGTGCTCGTGCCCCCGGCCATGGAAGCGATCCTCGGCGCGCCGGACAACCGCGTGCAGGGCTTCCTCGCGGCGGGGCACGTCTGCACGGTCACGGGCTACGCGGAATACGACGCGATCGCGCGAACGCATCGCGTGCCGATCGTCGTCACGGGCTTCGAGCCGCTCGACGTGCTCCAGGGCGTCGCGATGTGCGTCGAGCAACTCGAAGAGGGTCGCTTCGAAGTCGAGAACCAATATCGTCGCAGCGCCCGCCGCGACGGCAACGTCGCCGCACAACGAACGCTCGAAGAGGTCTTCGAAGTCACCGATCGCAGGTGGCGGGGGATCGGCACCTTGTCGGACAGCGGGTTGGCGATGCGCACCGCCTTCGCGAAGTTCGACGCGGAGCAACGCTTCGGCGCCGTGGAGTGCGGTGATGAGTCCGAGTCGCCGTGCATCGCGAGCCTCATCCTGCGTGGTCGCGCCAAACCCGACGCCTGCCCCGCGTTCGGCAATGCGTGCACGCCCGAGCATCCGTTGGGCGCGCCGATGGTTTCGTCGGAGGGCGCATGCGCGGCCTACCTGCGATACCGCGGCGCTTCGATCGAGGCGGCGGTCTCGTGAGTGGCGCATCCCGTTTCGACGAATGTCCCGTTCCGCAGGCTCCGAGCCGCATCCTACTCGGCCACGGAGGAGGGGGTGCCCTGACGCGTAGGTTGCTCGAGCAGGTATTCGAGCCCGCCTTTGCGAACCCAATGCTCGGTGCGCGGCACGACGGCGCGGTGTTCGATATCCCGGCGGGACGACTGGCGATGACCACGGATGCCTACGTCGTCCGTCCGCTCGAATTCCCCGGCGGCGACGTGGGCGGGCTCGCCGTGTGCGGAACGGCCAACGATCTCGCGATGTGCGGCGCGCGTCCGCTTCATCTGGCGGCGTCGTTCATCCTCGAGGAAGGGCTCGAAACCGCGGTCCTCGCGCGGATCGTCGCTTCGATGGGAGCGGCGGCGCGCGGCGTCGACATGCAGATCGTGACCGGCGACACGAAGGTGGTCGAGCGCGGCTCGGGCGATGGCGTGTTCATCACCACATCGGGTGTCGGCGTCGTCGAGTCGCCTCACGAGATCGGACCGGCGTCCGTTCGCCCCGGAGACGCCGTCTTGCTCTCTGGTGACATCGGTCGTCACGGAGCAACGATCATGGCGGCGCGCGAGAGCCTCGGGCTCGAGGCCGACCTCCGATCCGACTGTGCAGCCCTGTGGCCCGCGGTGGCAGCGCTGCTCGACGCCGGAATCGAGATCCATTGCCTGCGTGACCTGACGCGCGGTGGCCTGGCCACGGGCCTGATCGAGATCGCACGCGACGCAGACGTATCGATCGGCGTCGAAGAGAGCGCGATCCCGATCGCCCCGGCGGTGCGTGGACTGTGCGAGTTGCTCGGACTGGATCCGCTCTACGTTGCCAACGAGGGTCGCTTCCTGTGCGTGTTGCCGGAGGCGCAGGCCGAAGCCGCGTTGTCGCGGTTGGGCGAATGCGATGTCTCCGCTGGCGCGGTGCGGATCGGTCGTGTGGGAGAGAAACCGGGCGGGCGCGCAACGTTGTCGAGCACGATCGGTGGGGCACGCTTTCTCACGTTGCAAAGCGGTGAGCAGCTGCCCCGAATCTGTTGAACGAAAGCCGTCCCCTGCACGAAGTGGCGATTCGTTTCCCTTGGAAGTCAGGTACCTTGATCGGGTAGACCGTGGCAACCGGAGAGAGATAAGACCGCAATGGGTTGGGTTACCGCACTCTTCCGCCTGATTTCGGACAGTGCTCGCGACCTGCTGTTCATCGTCGTCGTCATTGCGTTCTTCCAATTGGTCGTATTGCGTCAGCCGTTTCCGAACCTCCCCGGCATTCTCATGGGGCTGCTCTTCTCGCTCTTCGGTCTCGCTTTGTTCGTTCGCGGCCTCGACCTGGGCCTATTTCCATTGGGCGAGAGCATGGCGAATGCGTTCGCTCGCAAGGGGTCGCTGGGCTGGCTTCTCACGTTCGCCTTCGCGTTGGGTTTCGGTACGACTGCTGCCGAACCCGCGCTCATCGTGATCGCACAGGAGGCTTCGAACGTGGCCTCCCAGGCGGGCGCCATCGAAGACTCCGATCAGTCGCGCGCGAGCTACGCGCTGGGTCTGCGGTTCACGGTCGCGCTGGCGGTCGGCGCGGCGATCGTCATCGGCGTCTGGCGAATCCTCACCGGTTGGCCGATCCATCTCATGATCGCCTTCGGGTACATCCTCATCGTCGTCGTTACGCTCTTCGCGCCCAGGGAGATCATCGGGATCGCGTATGACGCCGGGGGAATCACGACCTCGACCATCACCGTGCCGCTGGTCACCGCGTTGGGGGTCGGGCTCGCCTCGTCGATCGAGGGCCGTAACCCGATTTCCGACGGATTCGGCTTGATCGCGTTCGCGTCCTTGACCCCGATCATCTTCGTCATGATCTATGGGATCCTCATCTGATGCTCTCGCTCGCCGACATCCTGCAGGTCGTGCTCCAGACGGTTCGGGATGTTCTCCCGATCGCCGCGATCCTGGTCGCGTTCCAGGTCGGGGTCCTGCGCCAGCGGCCAGCGAACCCGAGGCAGGTCCTGATCGGTTTCACCTATGTGCTCTTCGGCCTGTCGCTGTTCCTCGTCGGGCTCGAACAGGCCATCTTTCCATTGGGCAAGACGATGGCGGCGCAGCTCACCGCGCCGAGCTTTCTCGGTACGGGGTACGACGGGACGTCGGGATTGGCGAACTCCGGGACCTACTTCTGGTTGTATGCCTTCAGCTTCGCAATCGGGTTCAGCACGACGATGGCCGAACCGTCCCTGATCGCCGTCGCCATCAAGGCCAGGGAACTGACCGCCGGCGCCATCAGCGATCTCGGGCTGCGGCTCGCCGTCGCACTGGGCGTCGCCATCGGGATCACGTTGGGTGTGTACCGAATCATCGCCGGGACCCCGCTGCAGTACTTCATCCTGGTGGGGTACGTCGTGGTGATCGTCCAGACGTTCTTTGCACCGAAGCAGATCGTGCCCCTGGCCTACGACTCGGGCGGCGTGACGACCTCGACGATCACGGTGCCGCTCGTGGCCGGGCTTGGACTCGGGCTGGCTGAGTCGATTCCCGGTCGCAGTCCCCTCATCGACGGATTCGGACTCATCGCCTTTGCCAGTCTCTTCCCCATGATTACCGTGATGGGATACGCCCAGGCTTCCAGGTGGCGCGCCGCGCGCAACCGATCAACTGGCTCGCCGGACATGACCCCGCCCGCCGCACTTCAGGAGGACTCGCCATGAGGTTCAAACTCCTCGTTGCTTTCGTAGACGATCACCTGACCGCAGCCGTGACCCAGGCCGCTCGCGACGCGGGCGCCACGGGTTCGACCGTCATTACCAACGCCCGCGGTGAGGGGCTCAACAAGAAGAAGACGTTTCTCGGTCTGAGCCTCGAAACCCAGCGAGACATGATCCTCCTCCTCGTCGAGGAGCATCGCGCGCGGTCGATCCTCGAGAGAGTCGGGGAGGTCGGTGAGTTCGACACGACCTCGGGAACGGGGATCGCTTTTCAGGTCGATGTCGAGGACGCCGTCGGCGTCGTGCATCAGGTCGAGAGCATTACACCCAGTCTGGAAAGGGAAGAACTGTGACGAATCAAAACATCGTCCGCGTATCAGACGTGATGGAGCAGGATTTCGCCATTGTCGATGGAGTGGCGACGGTGACCGAGGCCCTGGCGCGGCTCCGCGAGAACAATCGGCACTGCCTCATGGTCGCCAAGCGACACGATGATGACGAGTTTGGGATCGTGACGGTCGCCGACATCGCCAAGCAGGTGCTGGCCCAGAACCGATCTGCAGATCGCACGAACGTCTACGAAATCATGTCCAAGCCCGTACTCTCGGTGCGACCGGAGATGGACATCCGCTACTGCGCGCGGCTCTTCCACCGCTTCGGTATTTCCACGGCGCCTGTCATCGACGGAGATCGAATCGCGGGGATCGTCGCCTACGACCAACTCGTCCTCAAAGGGCTCGCCAAGCAGGTGTGATCGGTGCCCGCTTCGGTGCGTTTCCGTTGCGGGATTCCAAGAGCACTTCGTCAGCCCTGGGCGACTCCGTCCCCATCTCCGTCGCCGTCGGGATCTGCCTCGTCGTCATCGTCCTGATTCTGCAGGTCCGGTGGCGGTTCCGGCGGCGTCCCGATCGTCTCGATCATGTCACATCCCGAGAGACGTGGACCGCTAAATGCACCTGGCACGCCCCGTGCGTAGTGGGGTGGCATGTCGATCACCACGCCTTTCCGCCATCCCCCCTACTGTCCAAACCCCGGCTGCGATTCCCATGAGAACACAGTCGTTTGGCGCTTCGTCAAGAAGGGCTTCTACCTGAGAGACCGCCGACCGTATCGAGTACAGCGTTACCGATGCTGCTCGTGCGGCCGCTACTTCAGTTCACAGACCTTCTCACCCAGCTACTGGCTGCGCCGCGGCGACCTTCTCGAATCCACCTTCCACCGACTCGTATCGTGCTCGTGCTTCCGGCAGATCGCTCGCGAGACGGGCGTCTCCCATTCCACGATTCGGCGGCTCAGTGACCGCCTCGGCCGCCACTGTCTGCTCTTCCACGAGCGCATGCGACCCAAGGCCTGCCCCGAAGAACCGCTCGTCCTGGATGGCCTCCGAAGCTTCGAACACAGCCAGTACTGGCCGATGGACCTCAACCTGCTCGTCGGGGAGTCGTACTTCGTCTACGGCTTCAACGACGCGGAGCTCAGGCGCAGCGGCACGATGCGCCCGGCGCAGAAGGAGAAACGGCGGGTTCTCGAGAAGCGCTTCGGCAAGCCCGATCCCCGAGCGACGGAAAAGCAGGTCGAGGAGCTGCTTGATCGAATCGTCCCAGAAGGGGGTCAGGTAGCGCTGCGCTCGGACGAGCACCGGGCCTATCCTCGGGCCATGAGCCGGCTACTGGATCGGTCTTTCGTTCACGAGCAGACGAGTTCGAAGGAATCGCGGACGCCAGCCAGCCCGCTCTTTCCGGCGAATCACACGGATCTGTTGGTGCGTCACAGCAGTGCCAATCACAAGCGAGAGACGGTGGCGTTCTCCAAGCGCCGTCTCTCGGCGTTATTGCGACTCGCGATCTGGGTGGTGTGGCGCAACTACCTGAAGGATCGATCGGAGAACCGAGGGGCCGGTCCACCGGCGCAGGCGCTCGGGATCACAGGGCGCCCGCTCCGGGTGAAGGAGATCCTGGCGCAGCGCTTGTTCCCGGAGCGGGAGGGAATCACGGGGTGGTTGCGGGAGTGCTACTTCGGTCGAATCCCAACGCGGGCGATCGAGCGGTGCGTGGCGCATGAGGCGAGCTACGCGGTTTAGCGATTCGGCAGCCGGTTTCGTGAGAGGCCTCGCCCCGGATTGCCCGCCGATGTCGGGTCGAGCGGGTGCATTCTTCGGTCCACGTCTCATCCCGAGAAGGGAGTTCTGTCGTAGAGCTGCCCGGGCACGCAAACCTCGACGTCCCCGGGCAGGATGTCGGCCTGGTGGATGTGATAGAAGGAGAGGACATCGACGATGCGATCTCCGGTGAAATCCTTGTAGAGCGAAGGCCACTTCGACGAGGGACGCGTCCGACCCCGGCCGAAGAGCAGCGCTTCGGGGTCGATGTTGGCGCCGTCGACTTGCGGGGACCCGAGGATCACCACCTTGATATCGCTGCTTCGGCTCAGGTCCACGATGTTCCGGCTGTCGAAGGGTTCGACGTCGACCGAGACGATCGGGCACTCGCCCCCTTCGATGTGCGGACAGGCGGGATCGCCTTCATCGATTTCGATGCATTGATTCGTTGCGACGTCGTGCCGCAGGCTCACGTTGCCGCTCGGCCAGTGGACTTCGATGCGGTCGACCTCACGCCGCCTCGGCGAGGATCCGCCGGTCGGTTCGACGTCGCGCGCGCGCCAGCCTTCGCTTCTCTCGATTTCGAAGCCGACGTCGTGCGCGAGATAGTGCCTCGCCCAGGGCGCGCTCGGTGTCCGCACCGCGTCCCCGCGCCACGATCTCGCCGATGTTCCTTCCTCTCAGCACGAGACGACAGCGCGCCGAAGCGTCACCGCAGCGCCGATGATCCGTCTGCACGAACAGCTGGACTCCGGAGAGATGCCTGTGCCAACGATCGAGCGACCGCCGTATGCGCCATTCGGCATGAGCATGGAAGTTCGGCTGTGACTCTGTGCTTCCCGTGTGGATCTGGAGTTGCATGACGAGATACCTCCGTGGTTGAGATTCGATCTGGTGGTCGACCGTTCTTCTCGATTCAGGTCCGCGTCCTCAAGCGCGGCCAGTGGGCACGGTCATGTTGCGAAGGGCTTCGATGCGCTCTTCGATCGGCGGATGCGTCGAGAACAAGCGCGCGAACGCGCTTCCGCCGTTGATCCCCAAAGCTCCCATGCCTTCGGGGAGCGGTTCGGGATCGACCACGTCGCGCAGGCGTTCGAGTGCGCCGATCATCGGCTCGCGACCGGCGAGCCCGGCCGCCCCGGCGTCGGCTCGGAACTCACGCTGGCGCGAGAACCAGAAGACGATCGGGCTGGCGGCGATGCCGAGCACCACCTGTGCGACGAGGGAAGTGATCAAGTAGGCGGGGCCGTGTCCCTCTTCGGTGCGAAAGACGAGTCGATCGACGAGGAACCCCGCGATGCGGGCGAGGGCGATCACGAAGGTGTTCACGACACCCTGGATCAGCGCCAGGGTGACCATGTCGCCATTCGCCACGTGGGAAACCTCGTGGGCGAGTACCGCCTCGACCTCCTCGCGTCGCATCGACCGAAGCAGGCCCTCACTGACCGCGACCAACGCGCGATCGCGCCGCGCGCCGGTGGCGAACGCATTGGGCTCGGCGGAAGGGACGATGCCGACCTCGGGCATGCCGATGCCGGCAGCCTGGGCCTGGGTGCGTACGGTCTCGAGGAGCCACGCCTCGGTGTCACTGCCCGGCTCGTCGATGACCCGAGCGCCGGTCAGCCGCTTTGCGGTCCACTTCGAGAGCAGCAGTGAAAGGAAACTGCCGCCCATTCCGAGCACGGCCGAGAAGACGAGCAGCGCCTGCAGGTTCAGGTCGACACCGTTCTCGTCGAGGATCGACGACACGCCGAGCAACTGCAGCACCACGCCCAGCACCAGGAGGATCGCGATATTGGTGACGATGAAGAGTGCGATTCGCTTCATGATTTTCCCTGAAAGCGGTTGTTGGGTTTCGATCAATGGGCGCTATGCAGCGACCTGCAAGCTGCTCGTGGGTCGGCCGCCCCTCGTCGCCAGGTGAAAGGAAGACTCGATGAGGTCGGCTGCTTCACAGGCGGCTGCGCATACATCCCCACCCGTCGCACCCGCGGTGAACTCGCCGAGCGGTGACGAGACCCGAAGTGCGCATCGGATATAGGTCCGGTTCTCGCAATCGACCTGCCTGTCGACGCGCATCTCGACTTCGTCGATTCCGATCTCTCGATGCCAGACAGCAAAACTGACGGTGGTTCGCAGGAAGTCGTGGAGCCAATCGTCGACCTCGATTCCTTCGGTCTGCAGAACGAGTCTCATGGGTCACCCCTCTTGGTGGATGTGTCTTGCCGGTGGACGGAAGAAACATCGGCGGATCGGTGAAGATCGAAAAATAGGAAATGTCAGAGTTTCTCTTTGATTTATTGAAAGTGTTGGGTTCGCCGGCGATAGGTTCTCGTATTCGTTAGGCCGCCTGCTGAGAGGCATCCCTGATGAAGCCACGTCGGGACGACTCGAGAGACCATGATGCGAGTTCCAGATCGATCGCGTCGACGAACTGCTCCGACAGCCCGAGACGCCTCGCCAGCGATTCGAGCAGCCCGCGGTGCTCGAGCACATCGGGGGCGATCACGAGGGTGGCTGCCGCACAGATGATCGATGCGAGGACCGGGTCGGATGCCCCCACAGCAGCCAACGTCTCCAGGTCGGTCGGGCTAGAGAACTGCGCGAGCAGGTGTGCTTTCTCGGAGCCCGTGAGATCGAGGTATCCCAGGTGTTCGTAGATCGCGTCGATCCGGTCGCCGTCGAATTTCCCGATTTCCTCGGCGGCCGCGATGATGGTGCGCAGGATCGCCAGCCCGAGTTCGGCTCGTGGAGTGCACGGCGTCGAGGCAAGCAGGGGGTGCGGGGTCGCGCGGTCGATCTCGTCCACGCCCAAGCTCGATTGGAAGGGGGCCTTCCAGTTCCGGATCGGCGTCGTCTCGAACTCGCGGCGCCGAAGCGCCAGGGCGAGGTCGGAAATCGCATCGATTCCGCCCACTTCACGAACGGCCGCGCCAAGCCGACGCCCGGCCTCCGTCGAGAGGACCCCCGTCGCCGCGCGGCGGCTGAACAGCCCCGCGCGATTGCGCGCGGCGGCCTGGAGAACGAGTTCTGAAAGAATGCGGTCGACTCCCACGTCGCTTGACTCCTCTGTTCGATGACGATCTCCATATTCGGAAACGTGCGATACTTCCACAAATAGGAAATATTGAGATCACAGTTTGAAAAAACCGATGTGGGGAAGACCATGGAATGGCTCAACTATCACCACCTGCTCTACTTCTACACCGTGGCGCGCGAGGGCAGCGTCACGCGTGCCTCCGAGCAGCTGCGCCTCGCCCAGCCCACCTTGAGCGGCCAGATCCGCAAGCTCGAAGAGGCCCTCGACGAGAAGCTCTTCGCGCGCGAGGGACGAAACCTCGCAATGACCGAAGTGGGGCAGCTCGTCTATCGCTACGCAGACGAGATCTTCTCCCTCGGCCGCGAGATGCAGGATGCGCTGCGAGGACGCCCCACGAATCGCCCAGCGAAGCTCCTAGTCGGGATCTCCGACGCGGTTCCCAAACTCGTCTGTCACCGTCTGCTGAGCATTGCGCACGAACTCGACGAGCCCGTCGAACTCGTGCTCCACGAAGGCAAGACCAATGACCTGCTCGCCTCGCTCGCGTTGCAGGAATACGACATGGTCTTGACCGACGCGCCCCTCGGCACCGCGGTACGCGTGAAGGCGTTCAACCACTCGCTCGGCGGGTGCGGGGTCACCTTCTTCGGAGCACCGGCCCTCGCAAAACGCCACCGGCGCAGCTTCCCCCAGAGCCTGGATCAGGCGCCACTCATGCTCCCCACCTCCAACACCTCACTGCGCCACTCTCTCGACCAGTGGTTCGAGCGGATCGACGTGCGCCCGAGAGTCGTGGCTGAAATCGAAGACACCGCGTTGCTGAAGGTATTCGGGCAACACGGAACCGGCTTGTTTGCAGCGCCGACGTTGGTCGAAGACGAGATTCGCAAGATGCACGGCGTCCATCGAGTGGGTCAGACGGAAGAAGTTCGCGAGGAGTTCTACGCCATCACCGTTGAGCGCCGGATCACCCATCCAGCGGTTGCCGCGATCGCCGCAGCCGCGCGCGAGGGCATCCTCGCAACTGAGAGGTCTTGATCAATGGATCCCTGGTTCAGTCTGGCGGTGTTCTTCTCGATCGCCCTGGTCTTCTCCTTCCTGTGTTCGGTACTGGAGGCGGTGCTGTTGAGCGTCACGCCTTCCTTCATCGCAGCGCAAACGGGCGGGCTCGCGAATCGCTTGCAGGAGATGAAGCGAGACATCGATCGCCCATTGGCCGCCATCCTCACCCTGAATACGTTCGCCCATACGATCGGAGCGGCCGGGGTCGGCGCCGCGGCTCAGGAGATCTGGGGCGAGGGCTCGCTCGCGGTCGTATCGGGCGTCGTCACGTTCTTCATCCTGATCGGTTCGGAAATCATCCCCAAGACGATCGGGGCGGTGTATTGGCGTGAGTTGGTCGGGGTCGTGGTTCGCATCACCGGCTTGCTGACGATCATCCTGTTCCCGATCGTCGTCGTCTGTCAGCAGATCACGCGGTGGCTGCGACACGGAGAAGCCGGTTCGATCCTGTCGCGCGGCGACGTGAGCCAGATCGCGCAATTCGGTTATCGAGACGGTCTCGTGCACGAGCATGAGAAGGACATCATCGACAACCTGATGCGGAAGGAGTCGCTCGCGACGGCGGCGGTGATGACGGAGATGGAGCGCCTCGTGGCGCTCGAGGCGGATCAAGCGATGAACGTCGTATCCCCCGGATCTCCCGCCTGGCACATCTCCCGAATCCCCCTCTATGAAGGACACGTGGACAATGTCATCGGCTATGCGCTGAAGGACGAGGTACTCGTCCAGCAGCTCTCCGGGAGCGGACACCGATCGCTTCGGGGGGTGTGCCGCCCGATCGTGGCGGTCAGCGCGGACGAAACCCTGATCGAGCTCCATCATCGACTCGTCAAGGCCCACGAGCACATTGCGATCGTCCAACGCGATGGGCAGACCGTCGGCGTCGTCACGATGGAAGACGTCCTCGAAGAGCTCCTGGGGCACGAGATCATCGACGAGAGCGATCTGGCCCGAGGAGTCGTCGACTGAGCCCACCGCGCGAATGGAATTGACAACGAACCCCACGTGCGGAACACGAGCGACAAGGGAGCTTGAAACCGATGAGTACGACGTACGCGAAACCCCCGAACTGGCCGGTCCTCGATGCGGTGCGCGAGTTCCTGCGTCTCGAATCCGCCGGCGGGATGCTGTTGCTGATCGCGGCCGTCGTGGCCATGGTGGTCGCGAATTCGCCACTGTCGGACCTCTACGCCGCATTGCTCGACACGACCGTCGCCGTGCAGGTGGGGGCGCTGGCGATCAACAAGCCCTTGCTCCTCTGGATCAACGACGGTCTGATGGCGGTCTTCTTCTTCCTGATCGGGCTCGAAATCAAGCGCGAAGTGATGGAAGGGGAGTTGTCGTCGGTTTCACAGATCGCGCTGCCCGGCATGGGTGCCCTGGGCGGGATGGTGGTGCCCGCCGGGATCTACGCCTGGATCAACTGGAATGATCCCGTTGCCATGGACGGCTGGGCGATCCCCGTCGCAACCGATATCGCCTTTGCCCTGGCTCTCTTGAGCGTCTTCGGCAGCCGGGTCCCCACGGCGCTCAAGGTGTTCTTGTTGACCCTTGCCATCTTCGACGACCTCGCGGCCATCATCATCATCGCCTTGTTCTACTCGGGAGACCTGTCCCTGGGTGCGCTGATGTTCGGTGTCTTTGCACTCGGGGTAGCGGTTACGATGAACCGCCTCGGGGAGGTTCGGAAGTCGAGCTACTTGCTGCTTGGAATCGTGGTCTGGGTCGCGATTCTCAAGTCGGGTGTGCATGCCACGCTTGCGGGCGTGCTCATCGCATTCTGCATCCCAATGCGGGACTCGGAAGGGAATT
>JANQEL010000019.1 GCA_028278345.1 Myxococcota bacterium | reverse complement strand
AAGAAGAGATCTCTGCACGGCGTCATGTAGCGGGTCGGGTTGGGTGGGGGTTCCGGGGAAATAAAGCGGAGCAGCTGAGGCACTGCGCACCACGCCCCTGACCACCCAAATGCATCTTGCGTTGCCCCGAGGTGCGCCAGAAGGCGAGCCATTCCCCGGAACCCCCACCCAACCCGACTATCTCCCCTTCCCGCAAAAGACCGCACCGCCAAGAAGAACCAAGCTACGCTTATCCAACACGCACAAAGGTCACCGGACGCCCCCTCTGTGAGCACTCCTCCGATCCCCACCTGCATCATCCCGAGCGTGAAGCGCGCCGATCTCTCGCCTGCGCAGGTCAAGCGCGAGTTCCAGGACCTGATCGATCGCGGCGCCCCCCTTCGCGTGGCCGGCAAGGCCAAACGCAACCCGAAGCGCGTTCTGCAAGCGGGCTACACGCCGAAACATCGCATCGACCTGTTCGACGCGCGGATCTACCTGAGCAACGCGCGTCAGAACCCCGAGCTTCGGTTCTACGTTGCGTACTTCATTCCCGAATGGTCGCGCTGCGAGCAGACGGGTCGGCCCCCCACCATCTACGCGCGCATCTTCTACAAGGATCTCTCGCTCGTGTGGCGGGTCGCTTCGCACATGAACTACGGGCCGGATGGATCGCTCTGGGTCGGCAAGGGCGATGTCGAGCGACAGATGGACGAAGATGGTTACGAGCGGATCGAGTCGGTCGAATCGACGTCCGATCTGCCCCTCGAACTCCAGAGCGCGCTGGAAGATTGCCTGAGCGCGCTGAAACACGTACCGCCCGACGGTCGCGTGCTCGATCTCGTGCTGCGCTGCTCGCCGCCCGCGCGCATCGAACCCTACGCCGACTTCTCCAGACCCCGCGAACGCGCCGCCGCCAACCCGCGCAACCTCATCAACGCGGGGCGCTCGATCGCGCGCTTCCGAAGGAGCGGCGATCCCACCTCCCTCGTCTTCACCCGCGGCTTCGAACCCGACTTCGCACGCGGCGTCATCGAGAAGAACGCGACCCGCAGTCGTCTATACGGTGGCCGCGTTCGCCGCTTCCGCATCCTCTCGCGCAACCGACGAATCCAATACCTCTTCCTCGCCAGCCCATCCCACGTCTGGATCGTCCCACCCCAGGCCACCACCACCGAACTCTCGACCTACGGCGTCCGCACCATCGACGTCGTCGCCGACCCCGACCTATTCATCCCGGGCTGGGAATACCACTACCTCGACGAAGACCTCACCCCACCCGAACTCTACACCCAGATCCCCACCGGCTTCGCCGGCATCGAATGCCCCCACGACGAACACAAAGCCGACGCCTCCCCCTGGCTAGAACAACTC
The DNA here is from genome assembly GCA_028278345.1 of Myxococcota bacterium. Lineage (GTDB taxonomy): Bacteria > Myxococcota_A > UBA9160 > UBA9160 > UBA4427 > DUBZ01. The sequence goes on along the minus strand of JANQEL010000019.1, from coordinate 18,168 downwards.
CCCATCGTCAAGGACTTCCGCCGCAAATTGCTCCGCCAACCCCCGCGCTGAACACCACACCCGCAGCGAACAGGGGCCAGCCACGGCGTCAGCTGGGTCGAAAAAAGAGATCGCCGCACGCCGCCGTGCAACGAGTCGGGTTGGGCGGGGGTTCCGGGGAACTAAAGCGGAGCAGATGAGGCACTGCGCACAATGAGCCTGATCACCCAGACGCATCTTGCGTTGCCGAGCGGTTCGCAACGGGGCGAGCCATTCCCCGGAACCCCCGCCCAACCCGACCCACTACCACCCCGGCACTAACCCTCGTCGCCAGCCCCAGCCTGCCGAACATTCTCGGCCCGAGCCCCACGCGGCCCTTCCTGAACCACGTACTCGACGGTGTCTCCCTCGTTCAACCCGTCATAATCCGAAGCATTGAGCCCCGACCGATGAAAGAACACTTCCTTCCCATCGTCCCCGCGAATGAACCCAAACCCACGGTCCCGCACCATCTTCTTGATCTTCCCCTTGCACTTCGGCCCGGTAGGCGCCGCCGGCTGCGTAGCCGCCCGCTTCTTCCCCCCCTTGCGCCCCCCACGCCGCCCCCCCGAGCGAAAGCGATCGCTCGAGATGAACTCGGCGCGAAACAGGTCGAGGGGAACCGTCAGATCCTCGAGCCCCTCCTGATCGGGCGAAAGCAACACCTCCTCGTCGGAGACGTCGATCAGGCTATAGCGGAGGCCCGTATTGCGGTGGGTGATCATCAGCCCTTCTTCGAGTTCATCCAGTCGCAGCATGTGGGGACCTCACGGGTTGGCGATGTCGTGCGTGATTCGGTGATCGCAGGTTGAATCTGAAGCCGACGAGCGCGAGGCACCGGCTCGCGACCCGAGGTTGGAAGTGAAAAAACGAAAGCGACGCCCATGGGCGTCGCAGCGTCGAACATCGGGTCTGGGCGGGTGTTGACCGGTCGGCCGGGGTTGCGGGCACTGCGGGAGCTTCACGGCAGGCCTGCGGGGCGCGAACCATAGGAGAGCTGCCCTACAGGGTCAATCGGCGAGCTTCGGCTGCTCTGCGGCTTCGCTAGCGTGCCTCCCATGCCTCCCCAATCCATCCGCGTACCCGGTTCCGACGGCCTCTCGATGCACCTGCTTCGCTGGAGCAGCGAGGGCGTCCCCGCCCTGCTCATCCACGGCTTCGGCAACGAAGCCCACATCTGGGACGACTTCGCCCCCGCGATCGCCGACGCCTACCAGACCGTGGCCCTCGATCTGCGGGGCCACGGTGATTCGGATTGGGACAGCGAGGGCCGCTACGACTACGCCAATCATTTCGCCGACGTCGAAGCCGTGGTCGAAGGTCTCGGCTTCGAGCGCCTGGTGGTGGTGGGACATTCGCTCGGTGGGCGCGTCTCGATGCGCTTCGCCGCAGCCAACCCCGAGAAGATGGCGGGCCTGGTGATCGTCGACGCGGCCCCCGAGCACGACCCCCGCGGCATCGTGCGCATCAGCCAGGATGTCGAGGAGCACCGCGAGCCCGTCTTCGAATCCGTGGCCCAGTATGAGAACTACCTCTCGACCTCCTATCCGGCCGCGACCCCGACGGCGATCCGCCGCATGGCGCAGAACGGCCTGAAGAAGCGTGAGGATGGCCGCTTCGAATTGAAGATGGATACGGCGTTCCGCTCCCGGGTCGCCGGCCACGACGACCCCGAGACCATCAAAGCCGCCGAGGAAGCCACCACCGCCGAACTCTGGGATTGCCTCGCCAAGATCGAGTGCCCGACCCTGGTGGTGCGGGGTGCGGCTTCGGACATCATGAGCGCCGACGTGGCCGACCGCATGGTGGACGACGTGCTGGCCAACGGCAGCCTCGCGGTGGTCGGCCAGGCGGGTCACTCGGTGATGACCGACAACCCCGAAGGGTTTCGCGAGAGCGTTTGCGCGTTCATGCTGGGCGAGTAGGTCTCGGCGCGGGGTTGGGAGAGGGTCGGGTTGGGCGGGAGTTCCGGGGAATGGCTCGCCTCGTTGCGCACCTCGGGGCAGCGCAAGATGCATTTGGGTGATCAGGCTCGTGTTGTGCTGGGCCTCAGCTGCTCCGCTTGATTTCCCCGGAACCCCCGCCCAACCCGACTCGCTACGCGACGCCGTGCCGAGATCTCTTTTCTCGAGCCGGCTCGACACCTTCTCTTGCTCTCGCACTTTGCGGCGAGGTCCACGACGGGCGCGAAAGTGCTCGTCGTCTACTCAATAGACGGGCCGGCGCCCACTCCTTTTGATTCGAAAGGGGACGCGCCAGCCCACGCGCTGATGTCTACTCGGAGCGCCAGGTGGGTGTGGATTCAGAACAAAGCGCGAGCTAGCGCACTCAGTCGAAGCCGGGGATGCGGCGGTCGGCGCGGCGGCCCCAGATTTCGTCGGTGCGGGTCTGGTAGTAGGCGCTGCGCAGGACCGAGTAGAAGTCGACCGAGGAGCGCTCGAGTTCTTCCAGTTCTTGTTGGTGCTCTTCGAGGGTGACGACGCCGCCGCCCGCGTGGTAGCCGCCGACGTAGTAGAGGTTCCCGACGCCGGGAAAGAGCCAGTTGGTGGGCTGCAGGAAGAAGTCTACGAACTGGCCGACCGTGCCGCGCGCCGTCGTCGGGCCGGCGATGGGCATCACCAGGTAGGGGCCACTCGGCACGCGGGCGAGCGCCAGGGTCTGGTCGAAGTCGGAGTCGTGGCGCGGCAGGCCGATGTGCCTCGCGGGTTCGAACAGGCCTCCGATGCCGACCGTCGAGTTCACCACGAAGGCTCCGGTCTGCACCGCGGCGTCCTTCCACTCGAGTTGCAGCACGTCGTTGATCAGCACCACCGGGTAGTTCACGTTGGCGAAGAAGTTGCGCAGGCAGACCTTCACCGGCTCCGGGGTCACCCAGCCGAAGAAGCGGGTGATCGGCCCCAGCACGAAGGTGTCGACGCCCTGGTTGAAGACGAAGACCGCGCGGTTGCTCTCTTCGAGGGGGTCGGGATAGCCCTCGATCACCTCCTCGTCGTAGTCGTCGTCGAAGAGCGGGTCGGGGCCATCAGGGAAATCGGGGAAGAAGGGGTCTTCGAGTCGCTCGGGCGAGTCGGCGGGGTCGGAAACCGGAGGTTCGCTCGTCGGCGGTGCTTCGTCGGCGCGCGCCGCGGGGCCGATCGGCGTGATCGAGAGCGCCAGCGCGACGATCACCGCGCAGCCCTTCCAACCCCCAAACCGCATCGCCCGCCTCCAAAACTCGCTCTCGCCGCGCGGCACTCTACCGGAGCCGGCCCCCGCCCCGAACCCCACCCCCGCGAAAACAAATGAGATTTTCATCGGACTCCCCATGGGGGCAAGTCCGGCACTGTTTCGTTCCGGCCCCAACACCCGTGCGGTAACCTCCGCGTCCCCCGAGCGAAGACGCCAGCCAGCCGCCCTCCATTCAAACCCTCTCGCGGCCGGCTCCACACCCAACGAAACAGAACTGAGTTGCCGGAGTCTCATTCGGTCGCCGTTCGCAGCGCTTCCCAGCGCGCGGAGGAGGTTCGGTGGACATTTTCGACAAGTGCGACGAGTACACGCTGACCCGTGAGCTGCGCGCGAACGACATCTACGCCTACTACCGGAACATCTCGTCGCCCCAGGATCCCGTCGTCACGATGGATGGCGAGAAGGTCATCATGCTGGGGTCGAACAACTACCTCGGCCTGACCAACCACCCCGAGGTGAAGGAAGCCGCCAAGGCTGCGGTGGACAAGTACGGCACCGGGTGTGCCGGATCTCGCCTCCTCAACGGCACCCTCGACATCCACGTCGAGCTCGAAGACGCCATCAAGCGCTTCATGAACGCCGAGGCCGTGCTCACCTTCTCGACCGGCTTCCAGGTCAACCTCGGCGTCATCTCCTGCCTGCTCGGCCGCCACGACGTGGCCTTCCTCGACAACCTGAACCACGCCTCGATCATCGATGGCGTGCGCCTCGGCTTCGCCAAGAGCTTCAAGTTCAAGCACAACGACATGGCGGACCTCGAGGCCAAGCTCTCCCGCGTCGACGAGAACAAGGGCCGCATGATCATCGTCGACGGCGTCTTCTCGATGGAAGGCGATCTCTGCCCGCTGCCCGAGCTGGTCGCCCTGAAGAAGAAGTACGGCACCCGGCTCATGGTGGACGATGCCCATGGTCTCGGGGTCTTCGGCGAAAACGGCCGGGGCACCGCCGAGCACTTCGGCCTCGAGAGCGAAGTCGATCTCACCATGGGCACCTTCTCGAAGTCCCTCGCCACGGTCGGCGGCTTCATCGTCGGGCCCAAGCAGGTGGTCGAGTACATCCGCCACCACGCGCGCGCGCAGATCTTCTCCGCGGCGACGCCTCCGCCGATGGCGGCGGCGGTGATTGCGGCCCTCAAGATCATCGAACGCGAACCGGAGCGCCGGAAGCAGCTCTGGGAGAACACCAACTACATGAAGCGCGAGCTGGTGAACCTCGGCTTCGACACCGGGGATTCGGATTCGCCCGTGATACCGATCGTGGTGGGCGACGAAGAGACCGCATTCACGATGGCCACCCGGCTGCAGGAGGAGGGCGTGTTCGCCAACGCGATCGTCACCCCCGCCGTGCCGCCCGGCCAGTCGATGATCCGCACCAGCTACATGGCGACCCACAACCGCAGCCACCTCGACCAGGCGCTCACCGCGCTCAAGAAGGTGGGGCGGGAGATGAACGTCATCTAGCGGAGCGTCAGCGTGCGGCCAGTTGGCGCGAACCCGCGAGATGATTCACGAACTGCCGCGCCGTGCGCCCCGAGCGCGTTCCGCGTCGCAGGGCGAAGCGCAGGGCCTCCGCGCGCGCATCTTCGTCGAGGGGCACCTCGCCTTCCTTCGCGAGGTAGCGCTCGACGATCTCGAGGTAGGTGGCCTGGTCGAAGCAGTAGAAGCCGAGTGCAAGGCCGAAGCGGTCGGCCAGCGCGAGCTTCTCTTCCAGCACTTCGCCGAGGTGGAGTTCGTTCTGATCATCGAGCCGGGCTTCGCGGTTGTCGGCCATGGTCTGCGAAACCAGTTGACGTCGATTGCTCGTGACCACGAGGCAGACGTTCGCCGGCGGGCCCGCGATGCTGCCTTCGAGCACCGCCTTCATCTCCCGGTAACCCGCTTCGCGCTCGCCGAAGGAGAGATCGTCACAGAAGACGATGAAGCGATGCGCGCCACCATCGCGGCGGATCACATCGAGGATGCGGGGGAGATGGATGAGTTCGTCCTTCTCCACTTCGATCAAGCGCAGGCCACGGTCGGCGAAGCGCGTCAGCACCCCGCGCACCGCCGATGACTTCCCGGTCCCGCGATCGCCGAAGAGCAATGCGTGGTTGAAGGGCAGCCCGGCGAGGAACTGCTCGGTGTTCTGCACGAAGGCCGCGACGGCATCGTCGACCCCGACGAGATCGTCGAGATCGAACTCGGCCGGCTCTTCGATCGCGCACAGGCGACCGAGCCCCCGCCCGCGATCGGCATCCCAGCGAAAGGCCACGTGGTGTTCGAAGCGTTCGGCCGCGCGATCGTCGTCGACGTAGTCGCGCAGCCAACGTTCGGCGAGGCCGAGTACCCGTTCGAGGCGTTCCTGCAGTGGCTTCGACAACTCCATCAACCGCCGCGCGTCTGCTCTTCCGGGTCGGGGATTCCGTGTTCGGGCATGGGGTGGCCGATCACCTCGAAGAATATCTCGAGGAAGCGATAGGTGAGCCCCCAGACCACCCGTGGATCGCCCGGCCCGAGGCCGATCCCCGGAAACACCACCTCGTGCCCGCCGTACTGCATCGGGTAGTGGACGTGGTTTTCGGGGTGGATGAGATGGCGCAGGGGCACCCACATCGCGTCGGCGACCTCCTTCGCATCGAGGGCGAGGGTCGCAGGCGAAGGCGCGTGGAAGACGTACGCCGAAACCACCATCCGGTTGGTCGCCGCCGCGCGCCCGGAGAGATCGTCGAGGCGACCGATCAGCTCCGCATCGTCGAGCCTGAAGCCGACCTCCTCGTGGGTCTCACGCTCGGCGGTGTGCTGAAGGCTCGCGTCGTCGGGGTCGGCGCGGCCGCCGGGAAAGGCCATGTGGCCCGACCACGGATCGCCGCGGCGAGTGGCGCGCTCGATCAGCAGCACCTCGGGTTCGCTCACGTCGTCGCGCAGCACCATGCTGACCCCCGCGAGCCGCATCCCCGCGGTGGAGCGCTTGGCGGGCTCGTAGCCGGCGAGCCGATTGCGAATCTTCGGAAGTTCCATCGCAGAGACACCATAGGCAATGTCGCCGGTGGCTGCGGATTCGCGTCCGAGCGAGCGCGACACGCGGCTCGTCCGAGCAACCTGCTAGCGTCGCCCCGATGATCGACCCCCTCGCCGAGCGACCCGACACCCGCGAACTGCTGCAACTCGCGCGCAACGACAAGCGCGCCGCCGAAGCGAAACTCAACGCGCTCTCGCGCGGCGAGCAGGTGGCCTTCGTATGCGACGCCCCCCTCGCCTCCCGCGCACGCGTGCTCGAGCTGCTGGACCACCCCGAAGAGATCATCCCCCTGATCCCCGAGGCCGAGCTCTGCTTCACCGTCAAGGCGGTGGGGCTGGTGGACGGTTCGTGGATCCTCGAACACGCCACCAACGAGCAGCTCGTTGCCGCCGCCGACCTCGACGCCTGGAAGGGGCTTTCCCCCGATCCGCGGAGCATGGGCTCGTGGCTCGAGAACTACGTCGAAGCCGGCAACGAAACCCTGCTTCGCGCGGCGCGTTCGATCGACGCCGAGGTGTGGGTGCTCTACCTGCGCGAACGCATCGGCGTCGAGATGAAGCCCAACGACGACGAGGGTTGGCAGCCGCCGGAAGGCTCCGCAACCCTCGACGGCCAGTTCCACTTCTGGGCGCTCGCCCGAAGCGACGACCTCGCCGCGATCCAGAAGCTCCTGCACTCGCTCTTCGAAGCCGACTACTGGCTCTACTTCCGCATCCTGCAGGGGGTGATGTGGGAGATGGTGAGCGATCTCGAAGAGTGGGCTTCGCGCTGGCGCAACGGTCGCCTCGAAGACCTGGGCTTTCCCGCCTGGGACGACGCGATGCGGATCTATGGCTTCATCCGCCCCGATCAACGCGCCGACGTTCCCGAAGACGAGGGCGCACTCGAGATCGGGGGCTACGACCTGCCGGTGTGGATGCCGAACCTTCCCGCCACCCGCGACGCAAGCCACGCGATCTTCCGCGCGGCGGCCGAACTCGAAGAAGACGAACGCCGCTCGTTCTTCTTCGCCTTCGTCTCGCTGGCCAACAAACTCGCGGTGGCCGACGGCATGCCGCTCGGGGACATGGAGACCCTGCCCAAAGCGATCGAGAAGGCCGCGACGCTTGCGAGCAAGGGGCTCGAGTTCATCGCCGAAGGTCGCGCCCTCGACCCGGCTGACGTGGTGCGCCGCACGCCTCTCGAACGCCTGTTCCGGGTGGGCGCGAACCTCGATCGCAAGCTCGCCGAGACCGATCGCCTGAGTTACGCCGAGCAACTCGAACGGGCCCTGGAGCGCTTCGAAGAAGGCGAGGCCGAGGCCGAAGATTCCGAGGGTGAAGCGCAGTAGGCTCGAGCTAGCCGAGCGCTTCGACGAAGGCCGCGAAGTCCTTCAGGTCGGTCACGATATCGACCTTTGCGGGAAGCTTGATGCCGTGGCACGCCGCGCCGCCGACGACGAGGCCCACACTCGCGGGAAGCTCGCGCCGAAGCGCGCGGCAATAGGCCTGCACCCGGGTGCGCGGCAGGTACGCGACTCCCACCACGACGCAGTCGGCCTCCATCTCGACTGCGTAGCGCGCCACCTCGGCACTGGGGGTCTGCGCTCCGAGTTGATACACCGTCGCGCCCTGAGCCGCCGCGACGAGGGCCGCGAGTTCGATGCCGAGCGCGTGCAGTTCTTCGGGCGGCGTCGTGAGGACGAGCACGGCGCCCTGCCCCGACCCCTTGGCCCCGAGTTCGAGCACCTGGGCTTCCACGACCCGCACCAGACTGGCCGTCGCGAGATGTTCCTGCGCGATCGAAAGCGCGCCTTCGCTCCAACGCCTGCCGATCTCCGCCGAGAGCGGGCTCGCGACTTCCTGGGCCCAACGCAGGGCACCGAGCCAGTGATAGAGCTTCTCGAGTTCGCGATCGATCGCAGTGGGATCCCCCTGTTCGATCAGCTCGATGAGTGAATCCACCGCGGGGGTCGAAGCGGCATCGTCTTCGGAGAGCGCGAGGATCTCGTCGTTGGAGAGCGACGCGATCTCTCCGATCTTGCTTCCGGCATCGACGGCCTGCTTGAGCAGGCGCAGCCGGGTCACATCCGCATCCGAGTAACTTCGCGTGCCGCCCGCCGTTCGACTCGGCTCGACGGCTCCGTAACGACGCTCCCACGCGCGGAGCAGATGCTCGGAAATTCCGGTCAGCTGCGTCACGGCGCGCATCGACATACCGCGCTGGGTCTCGGTCACGCCTGCTGACTCCTCTTCGAAGGTTCGGATCCGAAGGTCTCGGAGAGACTACGAAACGCCATGCACCACTGTCGATACAACAGCCTGGTGTCGGGCGAAGAAAGGGGCCGGCCCCCACCGCCATGCGGCGATGGGGGCCTTCACGACTACTCGTTCGACAGCAACTCGATTGCAGCCGGCGGGAGCAGCACGCCGTTGATGACGTGGACCACCCCGTTCGAGGCATCGAGGTTCGTCTCGATGATGTCGATCCCATCGAGTTGACCCGCGGCGGCGTCGACTTCGATCGGCTCACTCTCCATCGGAACGATCTCACTCGCGCCGAGCACGTCCTCTGCGAAGAGCTCTGCGTTCACGAGGTGATAGAGCAGAACCGTCGTCAACAGCGGCTTGTTCGCGAGCAGTTCCCCCGCGCTCACGCCGAGCTCGCCGAGCAGTTCCACGAAGGCCGCGTCGGTCGGCGCGAACAGCGTGACGTTCGGGCCCACGGTCGAGAGCAAGCCGTCGAGGCCGACCTCGGTGGCCGCCGCGAGCAGGATGCCGAAGCGGCCATCGCCTGCGGCCAGGGCCGCGATCGTGTTCTGCGGGTTGGCGATCGACGGCGGCAAGAGCACGCGGTCGATCACATGGATCACACCATTCGAAGCTGCGATGTCGATCGGACCCAACACCGAATCGTTCACAAAGGGGCCTTCCGGGTCCACGATGATGCGTTCACCCTGTAGCGACACCAGGGTCTGCGAACCGAGGACCGCCGGGGAGAACTTCGCACCGGCCAGCACGTGGTAGGTCAAGACCTCGGTGAGGAGCTCGGTCTCTGCGAAGAGCTCTTCCTTGGTCAGGCCGAGTTCGCCCAGCAGATCGACGAAGGCGTCGTTGGTCGGCGCGAACACCGTAATCGGATCCGTGCCATCGACGGCGCCTACGAGATTCGCGGTGACCAGGGCTTCGACGAGCAGACTGAATTGCGCGTTGCTCGTTGCGATGTCGACAATCGACGGGCTCGAGGGCAGCTTGGTCAGCGTTCCGCGCAGGCTGAACTTCGCCCCGCTTCGCAGCTTCACGTTCGCGACGACCCGGTTCTCACCGGTGCGCAACAGCTTCTTGCTGATCAGCGCGGCATTGGCGCCGTTCTTCGTCCCGCCCAGATCGTAGGGGGCGTATCGCTCCTTGTTGATGCGGCGACCGTTCACGTAGAAGGTCACGCCGCGCACGGCGATCGACTCCGGGTACGGCAGTGAAGAGCGGAGGAAGATCGCGATCTTGCCACTGGCGGTGGTGCCGGCGCCGTTCAGCAGCGTCGCGGTGGAGCGGTCGTCCGTGGTGGTGAACACCAGATCGAGGCCGGCCTTGACCTCGGTGGCTCGAACGTTCGACGCCTGGGCCACGCCGGTGGTCATCAGGGCGACGAGCGCCAGTGCGATCGAAATGCCGCGGCCGGCAGACTTCCGCCGGATCCGAGGCGTTTGCGAATTCGGGGATCTCATCTTGTCAGTTCCTTCCGTTGCGGGCTCGATGGATCGGGCGCGATCTCGGGCTCGCGATGTATTGATTTAGTAGATTTATATCTAGACAACCATCTAGCGAACTGTCAAGGAAAAATATGTAAAAATCTTGACATCTAGGCCGGGTGCAGATCGAGATCGCCGAATCGCAAAGAGAACCGCCCCCTTGTGGGGAGAGCTGCCGCAGCAGATTCGCGGGCCGAGATCAGCCCACGGCCATCGGTGACGACGAGGTGGAGGTCGTCACGGCGAGAGGGGCAGCCGCCCGGGCGGGCCCCATCCCCATTCGAATCCCTGAAATGGGGGAGGGCCCGCCAGCATGCATTCTGGCGGGCCCCCTACGGTCTCCCGTGTATCCCGATGGCCCGGAAGCTCTCGCGGTAACACGGTTCCCAATGATGTCTCCGAACGTGGGCTCGAAGACTGGAGACCGATCACATGTGCGCGTTGGCCTTCGCGCTGATCGCTCGACCCGGGCTGCGAAACGCGAGACGCGACGCTTCGGTCTTGCCCGACCCACGCGACCCTGGTCGACCAGTTTCATCGCTCCCGAGACCCGATGGAATCGGGGGCGTCAGAAAACTAGAGGTCGACGGCCTTCAGGGTCTTGCGCTTGTTACCGATGGCGCGCGCTTCCGCGTCCTTGATCATGGCGCGAACGGCCTGGTCGAGCGCTCCGTAGAACTCCGAACCGACGTTGCACTTCTTCACCGCGCCCTTCGTGCGCGACTTCGAAATGATCAGCTCAGCCGGCTTTCCCTTCTTGCCCTTCTTCTTCCTGGCTGCCATTGAGAGGCACCTCCCTTTGTCCGACGAAGCCCTACCGCTGCGCACCGTGGCATTCCGGCAGGTTTCGTGCGGATCCCCCTTGTAACGGCGCGATATTACGCGGTTCCCTTTTGGAGTCAAACAAAAAGTGCCGCAAATTGGCCTGAAAACGCCGTATGCGGCGTTTTTTTACCCTCGCGGCACTGAGGCGTCTGCGAGATCGGCCGAGAGAGCCCGCCAGCCTGCCGAATTCGGGCGATTTTCCAGACCCTCGCCAGAGGGCGCGAGAGGCCGAATGGCGGGTGTTTTCACTCCGACACTACGAAGGGCACTCGAAACGTCGGCTTGAGATAGGCTCGCCGCGCTTTGAAACACCGATCCGAACGCTTCCACTCAAGTCGACCCGGTGCACCCGAACTCCACTTCCTTTCATGGGGCGATGCGTCGCGGCGCAAACTCATCCTGCTTCACGGCGGCGGCTCGAATGCCCATTGGTGGGATCATCTCGCGCCGTCTCTTGCAGAGCACTTCCACGTGATCGCCCTCGACTTTCGCGGCCACGGTGTTTCGGAGTACCCGGAAGAACTCGTCGTCGGTGCGTTCAACGACGATGTCGAAATGCTGCTCGATCACCTCGGCACCTCCGACGTCGCCTTCGTCGGGCATTCGATGGGATGTCACGTGGCTGTCGATCATGCGTCACGCCATTCGGCAACGCGCGGTCTCGCGCTGATCGACATCGCGCGCGGAAGCAAGCCGGCGACGCGGCGACGCAGTCGCCTGGCCCTTCGCATGCGCGGTTCCTATGCCACGCGCGAAGAAGCGATCGAGCGCTACCAATTCCTGCCCGAAGCGGCCCACGCCAAAGAAGCGCTGCGCGTATCGGTGGCGGGGCACTCGATCGTCGAGCTCGAGAACGGCCGCTTCAGCTACGCCTTCGATCCGCGCTGGTTCACGATCGGCTCGAAGCCGCCTCCCGAGCTCGGCCGCGTCGCATGTCCCGTGTTGATCGTTCGCGGTGCGCAGAGCGCGATCCTCACCGAGGAGGGCGCGAATACCTTCGCGGACGAACTCCCCGATGCCAGGGTGGAGGTCGTCGAAGGCGCAGGCCACCACGTCCACATCGATCAGCCCGAAGCCACCCTCGCCCTGCTGCTCCCCTTCCTCGAGCCGCTGACGAAGTGAGCTGCGTGCGCATTGCACGCCGCCTGCTCAAGGGTTCACTCGATCGAGTCACCCGGCTTCGATGCCGATGAGTTCATGGTGGAGACGGGTCGCGCCGGTGCGGTGCGCCGGTCGCCCGCAAAGAGGAAGCCCCCCAATGGACGACGCCCTCACCATCGCGAGTTCGGGTCTCCGATCCGCCCAGGTGCGCATGCGCAACTCGGCGCACAACGTCGCGAACATGGTGACCGAGGACTTCCACAATCACCGCACCGTGCAGAGCACGCGTGCGGGGGGCGGCAGCGTTGCGACAACGCAGGTCGATGCGAACCCGCGCGAGGTGTCGCTGATCCACGAGGTGGTCGAGCAGAGCCGCGCAAAGGTCCAGTTCCAGGCCTCGGCGCGGATCATCTCCACCGCAGCCGACATGAAGGGCACGCTGATCGACGCGCTCGCCTGAGCACGCGTCCACCACCACCGGCCCTCAAGTCGTTCGCGCGTTGCGCGAAACGTTCCACAGTGCGCGCTTCCTCGTATGACGCGCACGAGGAGGAACGACGTTGGTCGGAGGGATCAACGGACTGCTGGCATACGCATCGTACGGTGCTGCGCCCGATCGCACCGAACGATCGGGCAGGACGGCTCCGGGGCAGTACACGGAGTCGGAACGCCGCGTGATCGAACGCCTGAAGGCGCGCGATCGCGAAGTGCGCGCGCACGAAAACGCCCACAAGGCGGCGGCCGGGCCGCACGCGAAGGGCGTACCGAAGTACACCTACACGACCGGCCCCGACGGCAAGCAGTACGCGACGGGCGGATCGGTTGCGATCGATACCTCCGAAGTCCCCGGCGATCCCGAGAAGACCCTCGCCAAGATGGAGCAGGTTCGCGCCGCGGCCCTGGCGCCCGCCGAGCCCTCGGCCCAGGACGCGCGGGTGGCCGCCGAAGCTGCCCAGAGGGCCGCAGAGGCGCGGCGCGAACTTCTGCAAGAGAAACTTTCTACTCGAGAAGGCACAGGATCGGATCAGCGCGTCTCGCAATCGGTCGAGAGCGCATACGCGCGCCCTGAGCGAGCGTCTCGCATCGACATCCGCGTCTGATCGCACACGCACCGCATCGGGAGAAACGCCCAAGGCCGGTCGGGGAAAGCTCGGGTCGGTGTCGGTGTTGCGTTTCGAAGCGGAAGGCGCATCTTCACTCGGGAATGCGCGTACGGCGGATCCGTTGATCACCATCGTCATGTCGTCCGCGATCGCTGCAACACCGCAGCGCGTGTGGCGAGCCATCACCGATCCCGAGGAGATCCTGGCCTGGGACGAGCACCGGCTTTCGGCCGTCGATCCAATGGGCGGTTATCCGAAAGCCGGAGAGATGGTTCGCTGGCGCTATCAGTTGGGCTCGGTTCCGATCGTGATGCGCGACCAGCCCCTCGATGTAGCGCCGGGACGCAAACTCCACTCGAAGGTCACCGTGGGCCCCGTCGTCTACGACCAGACCTTCACCCTCGCCGTCGAACAACACGAGGGCGATGAAGTGATGACGCTGCTCGGCATGAAGCTGATCGCATCGAACTCGGCTGCCGTGATCGGCGCCGTGATCGATCGCTTCGAAGTGCGCCGCATGACGACCGACCGCGTCGACGCGACGCTTCGCGCGATCACCAAATACTGCGAAGGCGACGCCTGAACCAGACGTCGCCTTCGGGTATTGTGCGTTCGCGTCGAAAGACGCTCTCGGGCTCTTCGCCTAGAGCATCTCCTCCGCGAGCTTCTGCAGCAGCTCGGGCTGGCCCGCGCCGATCAGCATCGACTCGACGTGGCCCTTCTCGCCCGCGGCCTTCCACGCCTGCAGGCGATCCTTGATGCGATCCCACGGGCCCACGAGGGCGACGTCGTCGATCAGCTGTTCGGGTACCGCGGCCATCGCCTCGGCCTTCTTTCCATCCAGGTAGAGGTCCTGGATCTTCACCGCCGCCTCTTCGTAGCCGAGTCGCTTGCAGTAGTCGTTGTAGAAGTTCTTGTTGCGCGCGCCCATGCCCCCGATGTAGAGGGCGAGGTTGCCACGCACGGGTCCCCGACACTGCTCGAGGTCGTCACCCATGATCGCAGTGACGAACGGTGCGATCGCGAAGTCCTGTAGGCCCTTGCCGTCGCCCGCCTTTGCGAAGCCCTTGTTCAGGCTGTCTTCGAAGATGTCGAACTTGTCCGGGTTCATCCAGACCGGGAACACGCCGTCGGCCACTTCGCCCGCGCACTCCATGCCCTTGGGCGAGATCGACGCCGTGTAGATCTTCATCGCCGGGTCGCCGTGCAGGATGCTCTTCAGCGGCTTGCCGAGGCCCGTCGCACCCGGACCGTTGTACGGGATGGTGTAGTGCTCCCCTTCGAACTGCGCGGGCGCTTTGCGCTCGACGATCTGTCGGATGATGTTGATGTATTCCTTCGTACGCGTGAGCGGCTTGCCGTAGGCCACACCGTGCCAGCCCTCGACCACCTGCGGCCCCGAAGGCCCGAGGCCGAGGATGAAGCGGCCGCCGGAAAGGGCGTAGAGGGTCTGCGCCGTCATGGCCGCGCAAGCGGGGGTGCGCGCGGGCATCTGCATGATCGCCGTACCCACCTTGATCTTGGTGGTACCCGCGAGGATCCACGCGGCGGGGGAGACGGCGTCGGAGCCGTAGGCCTCTGCCGTCCACACCGAGTCGTAGCCGAGGTTCTCGGCTTCTCGGATGTTGTCCATCGGGATGTTGATCTTCGCGGGGGAGTAACCGGCCAGGATGCCGAGCTTCATTGGGGTTTCCTTTGTCTATCTGTTCTAGATCGGTTCGGTATGGGTTGTGGTGTCTCTTCGTCGACTCGTCTACGACGCAGCTGCGCTCCGGGCGTCGAACTCTAGTTCGTCGCGCGGACTCGCGTCGAGGGGGAGTTCGATCACGAAGGTCGCCCCCTCCCCGAGGTTCGAGGTGACGCTGAAGCGTCCGCCGTGGCGCTCGATGATGCCGTGGGAGAGCGAGAGCCCGAGCCCCGTCCCCTTGCCGACTTCCTTGGTGGTGAAGAAGGGCTCGAAGAGGCGATTCAACAGCTCCGGAGGAATGCCGGGGCCGTCGTCGCGGAACTCGAGACGCACGCCGTTTTCGGTTCGCCGCGTCACGATCTCGATCGAACCCTGGGAGTCCATCGCGTCGCAGGCGTTCATCAGCAGGTTGAGGAAGACCTGGTTGAGCTGTCCCGGGTAGCAGCGCACCCGCGGCAGTTCACCGTAGTCGCGCACGACCGTGACGCCATCCTTGAACTGCGGCTCCATCAGGCCGATGGTGCGGTCGAGCTCTTCGTGCAGGTCGGCGTCCTGCAGCTCCGCCTGATCCATGCGCGAAAAGGTTCGAAGATCCTGCACGATCTCCTTCACGCGCTGGGTGCCCTCGCGGCTTCGCATCAGGAGCTTGTTGATGGCTTCGCGCACCTTTTCGGTGTCGCCGCCTTCGGCCTGGGCGCGCTGCAGCTTCTCGATGAACTCGGGGAGCAGCTGCAGGTTTGCGTGTACGAAGCCGATCGGGTTGTTGAGCTCGTGGGCGACGCCGGCCACGAGTTGACCCAGGGAGCTCATCTTCTCGCTCTGCATGAGCTGCACCTGGATGTCCTGCAACTCGGCGGTGCGCGCTTCGACGCGGGCTTCGAGGGTCTCGTTGAGCTTCGCGATCTCGTCGAACGCCTTGGCGTTCTCCATCGCGATCGCACTCTGGTTGGCGAGGGTGCGCAACAACTGTCGATCGTCGACGGCCAGCGGCTCACCCGAGAGCTTGCGGCCGACGGCGATCACGCCGAGCAGGTCCACGCCGAAGAGCACGGGCACGAGCAGTTCGACTTCGAGGGAGTCGAAGATGTCGCGACACTGCTCGCGCTTTTCGGGGTCGGGCTCTTCGTCGAAGTCGGCGCGCTGGAGTTCTTCGCGCCGCATCCAGAGATGTCGCCAGATGGGATGCTCGGCGGGGATCTCGAGTTCGGAACGTTCCTCTTCTTCCCAGTCGCCGCGCCATACCGAGGGACGCAGTACGCGGCTCTCTTCGTCGAAGAGCATCACCATGGCGCGTTCGACCCCCATGGTGTCGGTGAGGGCTGCCAGGATGCGATCGCCGATCTCGCGCAGGGAGAGCATCGAAACCATCGCTTCGGAGATCTCGCGCACCGCCGAGCGATAGCGCGAGCGATCGCGATCGAAGATTCCGTCGACCAGCCGTTGCAGACGATCGCGCAGGGGGTTGAAGGCGAGGATCGCGAGGAAGAGGAACACCACCTGTGCCGACTGCATCGTCATGCCGAGTCGCTGGGCGGCCTGGTCGGCGAAGGTGATCATCAACGCGAACAGGCCGGTGATCGCGAGGGTCGAAGCGCCGTAGGCCGCCGACGACTTTGCGACCAGCCGGAACTCGAAACGCTGTCGGCGCAACATGCCGATGCCGATCGCCGCCGGCAGGAACACCACCCAGAGCAGGGCCAGGTAGGGCGGGAACGATGTCGCGAAGTAGTACTCGGCCACCACGATCAACATCGCCGGGGCGAAACTCGCGATGCCGGCCACCAACACGAGGTCGACGCGATCACCCACCCCCGCGAGGCGCGCGTTGGTGCGTTCGCTCGCGAGGACCCCGAGGGCCACGAAGCACATCCCCATGCCGTATCCGAAGGCCAGGTTTGCGACCGCCACTTCCAGGGCGGGGGGCATCAGGTGGCTCACCAACACGAGCGCACTCAACCCCGCCGCACCGAGATAGGGGAGAAGCCGGATCCGTCGGTGGTTGACGATCCAACGGGGCTCGAGGGGATAGGTGGTGAAGAGGTGGAAGGCCGTGGCCCCGAGGAAGGGCGAGTTCGCCACCATGCGCAGCGCGCCGTAGGGCACCACGTCCATCCGGGCCCACGCGGCGAGCTCCGCCGAGATCGCACCGCAGAACAACATGAAGGCCCAGGATTCCGCACGCTCCGAGCGACTGCGCCAGACCATCGCACCGACGATCAGATAGAAGACGCTCACCGCGAGCAGCGATGCGTCGAGCACCAGATCGAGGGGATGCTGAGAGAAGGCCGCCGGTGCCGGGTGGAGATCGACCTCGTACTTGCTGCGATCCTTGCGCTGCATCAGGTAGGTGTTCGTCTGGCCCTGCCGCAGCACGGCTTCCGGTTCGCGCAGCACGCGCAACATCGGAACGCCGTCGATCGAGAAGACCTTGTCGCCGACGGCGACGCCGGCGTTCATCGCCTCGCGGGTCGCGGTCTGCACGTTCGACGAACCGCCGAGCAACGCGATCTTGACCGGCAGCACCACACCGCCTTCGGCCGGCGTCAGGTGCATCGCGGTCGCGAAGACCGTGATGGCCGCGAAGGTCACCGCGAACAAGCCGGTGAGACGGCGAAATCTGGAGGTCGACACCGGGTTCATGGGCGGGGCTCATCCGGCGGGCGCGTGCGAAGAAAGTTCGCAACGGCGCGGAGGATCGCACACTTGGCGCATCGAGAAACCGCCGTGTGCAGCCCGCTGAAACCTGTTCTAGCGCGAGATCAGCGCCCGGGCGTGCCGCTCTTGATGTTATAGCCCGTGCCGTTCAGCACCACGGGCTCACCGGCGGCCGCCGCCTCTTTCTGCGTCCAACCCTTCTCGGCCCACTTCGCAGCCTGCTGCGCGCGCAGGCGCGCAAGTTCGGCTTCGAGGCGCTTGATCGTCGCGTAGTTCTGCACGTTCTGATCGGCGGCCTCGCAGGTGGCGCCCGACTTCGGATCCGCCCTGGGCGCTGCGGTCGGGGCCGGCGCCGCTGGAGGCGCGGGCTTCGCCGCGAGGGACTTCTCCATGAAGCGCGCGAACTCGGCGTCGTGTGCGGTGGGCGTCGAGTCGGGCCTGGCAGCCTCGTCGGCGCACACCGAACCGGCAAGCAGAAAGCAGCTGAGAAGCATCATGCTGATCACGCAACACGTGTGAGAAGCGGTCGGGCGTCGCATCGCGGAAACCTCCAACGGGGATCGCAGTCGCGGGACTCCATTCTCATCGACGCCGAATTCGCGCTCCTTTAGCCGCGACGACGCGAATAGCGGACCCGTTGCGCACGGGCTGCAACACCCGCGCCGAAGGCCTGCGCTAGCTGTGGGACCTACGCAGCTTGTTGACGGTATTCCCTGAGCCGCTGCATTGGCGTCTTCTTGCCGAGTGCGCGGTGGGGTCGCACGTGATTGTAGTGCCTGACCCAGGGGCGCAAGGATGCCGCTCGCATCGCTGATGTCCGGAACACG